>DOMY01000245.1 GCA_003509785.1 Gemmobacter sp. | reverse complement strand
AGCAGCATGGCGGTATGGCCGTCATGGCCGCAAGCGTGCATCTTGCCCGGCACCTTGCTGGCATAGGGCACCCCGGTCTGTTCGATGATCGGCAGGGCATCCATATCCGCACGCAGGCCGATCACCCGGCCTGAACTGTCGGTCTGGCCCTTGATGACGCCGACGACGCCGGTGCGCCCGATGCCCTCCACCACCTCGTCGCAGCCGAAGGACCGCAGCAATGCGGCAACCTTGCCAGCGGTGCGATGGACTTCGAACAGCAGTTCGGGGTTTTCGTGGAAATCACGGCGCCATTCGGTGATCTCCGGCAGGAGTTCGGCAAAACGGTTCTTCGGGGGCATGGCATCCTCGTGGGTTGGCTCATGGGTTGGGCGGCCCGCAAAGGGGCCGCGCTCTGCCACCAGCCTGTTACAAAGCGCTGCCCCCCGCAACCCTTACAGCGACGGACCCGGGGCGATTTTTGACCCGTCGGTAAAGCGTGGCAGGCGGAACCGGCCCAGATCATGGCCAGTGGCATTGCCCGCCACCAGATCGGCCACCACGCGGCCCATGCCGGGGCCGATGCCAAATCCATGGCCGCTCATCCCCGTGGCAATCACAAGGCCCGGCACGGCGGTGGCACGATCCACCACGGGCACCACATCGGGCATGGTGTCGATCATGCCGGCCCAGGCCGCCTTCAGCTTTGGCCGCCCCAGTGCGGGAAAACATTCGGCAAAGCGCGCCTGCACATCGGCCACGATCTTCGGGTTCGGCGCCGGGTTCAGAACACGGATCGCCTCGAACGGGCCGGGCGCATCGGCGGCCCAGCGGCGCGCGGTGAACCAGGCGTCGGGATAATGTGCCGGGGCTGCCGGATGAAAGATGGTGGAGCGGAAATCCTTTTTAAGAACAGGCAGATAGGCGCCAAAGTTCCGGAAGGCATCGGGGCCTATGTAGAAATCGTGGCTGGCCCCCGGCGCCAGCGAATAGCCGCCATCATTGCGGCGGCGAAAGGCGAAATCATCATCCGCCGCATTGCCACGAAACACCTCGGGCAGCGGTTCGGTGGCCAGCACCGTGGCCTTGACCGACAGCTGCGGAAAGATCACGCCATGCGCCCGGGCAAACAGCGCCGACCAGGCGCCCCCGGCCAGCACCACCTGATCGCAGGCGATACGGCCCAGTTCCGTCACCACCCCTGCCACCCGGCCCGCTGCCAGATCCAGCGCGCGGACGGCACAGTTTTCCACGATCACGGCACCGCGCGCCTGTGCGCCGGTGGCCAGCAGCGGCACCGCCGTCCAGGGTTCGGCCCGCGCATCCGAAGGTGTGAACAGGCCACCGACCCAGGGCTTTTCGCTTCCGGTGATCTGGGCGGCCACATCGGCCCGGCTCATCATCCGGGTATCCAGCCCATGCGCCCTGGCATGAACCAGCCAATCTTCGAACCCGGCCATCTCCTTTTCGGTCTTGNNCCCCTTCCTGACGGAAGCCCAGCCCCTCGCCCATCTCCTGCACCAGTGATTTCCAGATGCGCAGGCTTTCGACCATGATCGGCAGTTCGCCGGGGTCGCGGCCCTGCTGGCGCACCCAGCCCCAGTTTCGGCTGCTCTGTTCCCCTGCGATGCGCCCCTTTTCGCAAAGCGTGACGCGCAGGCCCTTTTCGGCCAGATGCCAGGCCGTCATCACCCCGATGACGCCGCCGCCGATCACCACCACATCGCAGGCGGCGGGCAAAGGGCCGGGAAAGCGCACCGGCGTTGCTTCGGAAATCGGAAAAGCCATCATTGGCACAGATCCTTCACCACATCCTGCATGAACTGCCAGCCCGCCTCGACCTGGCTGACCGCCAGCCATTCGTCGGGTTGATGCGCCTGCGCAATGTCGCCCGGCCCGCAGACGACGGTGGAATAGCCTTCCGACTGAAAATGCCCGGCTTCCGTGCCATAGCTGACCACGCGGGTTGCGTTATCTCCGGTCAGGCGCCGCGCCAGCGCCTCGGCCACCCCATCCTGTTCCGGCACAAGGGGCGTGACCACGAATTTCTCTTCCAGTGTAATGCCCGCATCGGGATGCACGGCCTGCATTTCCGCCGCGATCCGCGCGGCTTCCGCCTTCAGCCGCGCCACCCAATCCAGCGGGTCTTCGCCGGGCACCACGCGGAAGCCCAGGCCAAAGCTGCAATCCTTCGCGGTGATGTTTTCCGCCGTGCCGCCGGTGATGGTGCCCACATGCACTGTCGTCCAGTGCGGATGGAACAGCGCGCCCAGTTCGGTGGCCGGGCGGGCCGCGTTTTCGGCGTTCATGCGGTTGGCCCAGTCGATCAGCCGCGCGCCCTGCATGATGGCGCTGACACCTTCGTGCATGAGAGAGCTGTGCACCTCATGCCCGCGCATGTGAACCCGGAAACTATGGCCACCCTTGTGGCCGGTGACCACCTTCATCATCGACGGCTCGCCCACGATCACCGCCGCGGCGCGCGGCAACCCTGCCGCCATGGCGCGGATCATCGGCAGGGCGCCGGTGCAGCCCAGCTCTTCGTCATAGCTGAGGGCAANNGGCACCACATCGGTATGGCCCGACAGAATCACCCCGCCCGGCACGTCTGGCCCGACGCTGGCGTAAAGCGCGGCTTTCGTGCCCTCGGCGTTATAAACCCGGTGGCTGGCGATCCCCCAGCCTGCAAGCCAGGTTTCAACCCAATCAATCAGATCAAGATTGCTGTCTGTGCTGACGGATCGGAAACGCACGAGGTGTTCAAGAATCTCGCGGGGGGACAGGTGTTCAGGCATGATCTGCTCCGTTTTGAGGCAGAGCCTGCCCCTCGCTGCACGGAATGGCAAGGTGGGCGCGATGACGCAAAGTCATGATGCCCAAAGGATGGGCAATTCGCCGAAAGATTCTTGCGAGACGTGCGAAAATGACTAACACTTGACCAAACGGTCAGGGACAAAGAAGCCACTGGCCAAAATAACCAACAAAAACAAAAAACTGGGGAGTTACATATGCCCGATGGGGCAATGCCCGTTCTTGAGGTCCGTGGCCTGAAGACCGTGTTCCGCACACGTGGCGGAGAGGTCCATGCCGTGAATGACGTGAGCTTTCACCTGCGCCCCGGCGAATTGCTGGGCGTGGTGGGCGAAAGCGGGTCTGGCAAATCGGTCACCATGATGTCGCTGATCGGCCTGCTGCCTTCGCCCCCCGCCGATGTCTGTGGGGGGCAAGTGCTGCTGGGCGGGGTGGATATCCTGAAAGTGCCACCCGAAGAGCTGCGCAAGGTGCGCGGCGCCCGCATCGGTTTTGTCTTCCAGGATCCGATGACCTCGCTGAACCCGGTGTTCACCGTGGGCAACCAGATCATGGAGCCCTTGCGCACCCATATGGGGCTGAGCAAGGCCCAGGCCGAAGATCGCGCTGTCGAACTTCTGGAACTGGTGGGCATCCCCGATGCCCGCAAGCGTCTGAAAACCTATCCACACCAGTTTTCGGGCGGGATGCGGCAGCGGGTGATGATTGCCATCGCGCTGGCCTGCGACCCCGAGGTGCTGATCGCCGATGAACCCACCACCGCGCTGGATGTGACGATTCAGGCCCAGATCCTGGAGCTGGTGAAAGAGCTGCGGCAGAAGCTGGGCATGGCGATCATCTGGATCACCCATGACCTGGGCGTGATCGCAGGCATCGCCGACCGCGTGATGGTAATGTACGGCGGGCAGGTTGTGGAACAGGCCCCGGTCAAGGAACTGTTCAGCAATCCGCAGCACCCCTATACCCGCGCCCTGCTGAAAACCATTCCCAAGCTGGGCGGCGTGCGCGAAGCACGTCTGCAGGCCATCGACGGTCAGCCCCCGATCCTGTCAGCTGCGCCGGTCGCCTGCGCCTTCCGCAGCCGCTGCCCTCTNNGCCATTAGGTGAAGGCCATGATGCCGCCTGCCATCTTGTCGGTCAGCCTGCGGAGGCCGCCCATGTTTGACACCCCGCCCCCGCCGCTGGTTCAGGTGCGGAACCTGAAGATGTATTTCCCGATTCACACCGGGGTGCTGCGGCGCCATACCGGCGATGTGAAAGCGGTGGATAACGTCAGCTTTGATATCTTTCCGGGTGAAACGCTGGGCCTTGTGGGCGAGTCGGGCTGTGGCAAATCCACGGTCGGACGCGCGCTGTTGCGGCTTTATACCCCGACTGCCGGTTCTGTGGTGATCGACGGTGAAGATGTGGCCCGGCTGTCGCCCGAAGCCCTGCGCCAGAAACGCCCGCAGATGCATCNNGTTTCAGGATCCTCAGGCCAGTCTGAACCCCCGCATGACGGTGGCCGACATCATCGGCGAGCCGCTGGATGAACATACCAGCCTGACGAAACAGGAAAAATACGCCCGCATCTATGAACTGATGGATCAGGTCGGGCTGAACCGCAGCTTTGCCAACCGCTACCCCTATGCCTTTTCCGGCGGCCAGCGGCAACGCATTGGCATTGCCCGCGCCCTGGCCTTGAATCCGCGCTTCATCGTCTGTGACGAACCAATTGCGGCGTTGGATGTATCGATTCAGGCGCAGGTCGTGAACCTGCTGGAAGAACTGCAGGAACGACTGGGTCTGACCTATCTGTTCATCAGCCATGACCTGTCGATGGTGCGCCATATCGCAGACCGTGTGGCCGTGATGTATCTGGGCCAGATTGCCGAGATCAGCCCCCGCGATGCGCTGTATGAAAACCCGCTGCACCCCTATGCCGAAGCGCTGCTTTCCGCAGTGCCGGAACCTGATCCCAACCGCGAAGGTGCGCGCCAGCGCATCATCCTGAAAGGTGATGTACCCTCGCCCGCCAATCCACCGAAGGGCTGCAATTTCTGCACCCGCTGCCCCAAGGTGATGCCCGTCTGCCACGAGATCGAACCCGTCCTGACCGAGGCGCTGCCCGGCCGGTTTGTGGCCTGCCATCTCGTGACCCCGCCGGAACGTGCCAGAGCCGGATGAACCGGCCACCCAAGGCACCGTCAAGACACCTTTAGCGCCACAACCAACTAGGAGCGAACCGCAATGAAACTGAAAACAGTCCTCATGAGCGCGGCGGCAGCCTTCGTGCTTGCCCCCGTGGCAGCCCAAGCCGAACGCGGCACCGACGGCGATCTGAAAATCCTTTACTACCAAGCAGTTTCCACGATGAACGCCTATCTGTCCTCTGGCACCAAAGATGTCGAGGCCGGTTCGCTGGTGCTGGAACCGCTGGCCTCTTTCGATCAGGATGGTGTGCTGGTGCCGCGCCTTGTGACCGAAATCCCGACCCTGGAAAATGGCGGCGTTTCGGCGGATCTGACGACCATCACCTGGAAGCTGATCCCCGGTCTGGTCTGGTCGGATGGCACTGCCGTCACCTCGGATGATGTGAAATTCACCTGGGAATATTGCACCCACCCCGAAGGCGGCTGCGCCCAGGGTGCGAAATATGAAGGCATCAAGTCGATCGACACGCCAGATGCACAGACCGTTGTGATCACATTCGAAGGCCCGAAACCCTTCCCCTATCAGCCCTTCACCGGCGCAACGGCGCCCGTGCTGCAGAAGGCGCAGTTCGAAGCCTGCCTCGGCCCGGCCGCGGCCTCCTGCACCGATCCGAACAGCAAGCCGATCGGCACCGGCCCCTTCATGGTCACCGATTTCAAGGTGAATGACGTCATCACCCTGGCCGCCAACCCGAACTTCCGCGATCCGGCCAAGCCCGCCTTCGCCACTGTCACCGTCAAGGGCGGCGGCGACGCGCTGGCCGCGGCCTCGGCCGTGATGGAAACCGGCGAATTCGACTACGCCTGGAACACCCAGATCAACCCCGAGCAGCAGGCCCAGATGGAAGCTGGCGGCAAGGGCAAGTTCGTCAACGCCTTCGGCACGCTGGTCGAACGGATCGAGATGAACATGACCGATCCCTCGCCCGCACTGGCCGAAGGTGAACGCTCCACCACCAAGCACCCCCACCCCTTCCTGTCGGATATCAAGGTGCGCAAGGCGCTGTCGATGGCCATCGACCGCAACGCGCTGGTGGAAATCGGCTATGGTGGCGCGGGCCGTCCGACCTGCAACCTGGTGCCCGCCCCGGCGCTTTACGCCTCTGACAATACCGAATGTCTGACGCAGGATGTGGAAGGCGCCAAGGCCCTGCTGGCTGAAGCCGGCTGGACCGATACCGATGGCGACGGCATCGTCGACAAGGACGGCAAGAAGATGTCGATCCTCTATCAGACCTCGGTGAACCCGGTGCGCCAGGACTTCCAGGCGCTGATCAAGGGCTGGTGGAATGAAGTGGGCGTCGAAGTCGAACTGAAGAGCATCGACCCGGGCGTGTATTTCGGCGGGGATGCGGGTTCGCCCGAGACCTTCCAGAAGTTCTATGCCGACGTGGAAATGTATGCCAACAACTTCGACGGCACCGACCCGGAGCCCTATCTGTCGCAGTACCTGTGCAACAAGATCCCCGGCCCCGACAACCAGTGGCAGGGTGAAAACATCAACCGCTTCTGCGATCCGGCCTATGATGCAGCGCTGAAAGAGCTTTCGACCACCGCAGATCCCGCCAAGCGCGGCGAACTGGGCAAGAAGCTGAACGAAATGCTGACGAAAGACAGCTATGTTGTCGTTCCGCTGGTCGACCGTGGCCGTTTCTCGGCGCAGTCGAACGCACTGGGTGGCGTTGTCATGAACGCATGGGACAGCGAGCTGNNCCGTCAGCCATAAAAGCAAAAATCGCGGGGGCCCATGCTGACTTTCACCATCCGGCGATTGCTGACCGCAATCCCCACCCTTCTTCTCATCAGTCTGGTGATCTTCCTGCTGGTCGATTTCGCACCGGGCAGCCCGATGTCCGATATTCCGCTGACTGTGCCACCTGAAATCCGCCGCAAGATGATCGAGGCGATGGGCGCGGACCAGCCGGTCATGGTGCGCTATGTGCTTTGGCTGAAACAGTTTTTCATAGTTGAACCCCAATACATGTTCGATGCCATGTTCGGCACGAACTTTGCGGATGGCGCGCAGCGCATCATCTCGTGGCAGTCCAAGGTGCCGGTGTTCCAGATCATCGGCCAGCGCCTGCCGCAGACGCTGACCGTGGTGGGCACCGCCTATGCCATCGGCGTGCTGATCGCGCTGCCCATCGGCATCTATTCTGCCTACCGGCAATACAGCTGGTTCGATCAGGCAGGCACCTTCTTTGCCATGGCAGGCTTTTCGGTGCCGACATTCTTCACCGGCAACCTGCTGATCCTGATCTTTTCGGTCAAGCTGGGCTGGTTTCCCACCATCTTCGACACCAACCTGCAGGTGACCGACTGGGCCAGCTTCTACAAGATGGTCATGCAGATGGCCCTGCCCGTCACGGTGCTGGCCCTGTTCAACGCCGCCGAGATCAGCCGCTATACACGGTCCTCCATGCTGGAAAACCTGGGCCAGGATTATGTGCGCACGGCGCGGGCAAAAGGCCTGACCGAACGTGTCGTGGTTCTGAAACATGTGCTGCGCAATTCGCTGATCCCGGTCGTCACCGTGATCGCGCTGGGTCTGCCCACGGTGTTCGGTGGCGCCATCGTGACCGAGCAGATCTTCAAGATCAACGGCATAGGTGCTGCGCTGATCGGTGCCATCCATGTCAGCGATCTGCCCACGGTGCAGACCATCACCTTCATCTTTGCCGTGCTGATCGTCGGCTTCAACCTGATTGCCGATATCCTCTATGGTATGCTTGACCCGCGGATCCGCTATGACTGATACGATCAAGATCCAGAAACCCCACAGCCAGTGGCACGATGTCTGGGCGCAGTTCCGCCAGCACAAGGGTGCCATGGCGGCGCTGGTCCTGCTGCTGACATTGGTGGTCTTTGTGGTGATCGGCCCGCTGGTCTGGCGGATCGACCCGAATTTCATCGAGCCGAATACGGTGAAGATGTTCAAGATGCGGAACCTGCCGCCCAGCCTTGCCGATCCGATGGGCACAGATCAGCTGGGGCGCGACATGCTGGCCCGGATGATGTTCGGCGGGCGCATCTCGCTGGCGGTCGGACTGGTGGCCATGCTGGTGGCCGTCTGCATCGGCACCACCATCGGCGTTCTGGCGGGTTTTTTCAGCCGGATTGACGGGCTGCTGATGCGGCTGACCGATCTGTTCCTGGCGCTGCCCTTGCTGCCCCTGCTGCTGGTCATGGTCATGCTGTTTTCCGAGTCTGTCGCCACCGTGCTGGGCCCCCGGCTGGGCACCTTCCTGCTGATCGTGCTGGCGATCGGCGTGACCAGCTGGATGCAGGCGGCGCGTGTGGTGCGGGGCGAAGTTCTGGCGCTGAAAGAGCGTGAATTCGTACTGGCGGCCCGCTCCATCGGCGCCCCCAACCGCCGGATCATTCTGCGCCACATCCTGCCCAATGTGTTGTCCCCCGTGCTGGTGGCTGCCACCTTGGGCATCGCCGCCGCGATCATCACGGAATCGGTGCTGAGCTTTCTGGGCCTCGGCTTTCCGCCGGATTTCCCGACATGGGGGCGGCTGCTCTATGATGGCATCGACGCGATCCGCACCTATCCCGAACGTGTGGTCTGGCCCGGGCTTGCGATTTCGCTGACCGTGTTGAGCGTGAACTACATCGGTGACGGGCTGCGCGATGCGCTGGACCCGCGGGTGCGCGGTCGGTAAGCGAAGGGGGGCTGTCTGCCCCCCTCTGGGCCTCTGGCCCATTCACCCCCCGAGGATATTTGCGCCAAGATAAAGGGGGCAAGGATGCCCTGACTTCAGTGCATCGCCTTGCGGATGCGGCGGATCATCAGCCAGACGCCACCGATCACCGGCAGCACCAGGAGCGCGGTCAGCATCTCTTTCGACAGATGCGCCAGTTTCGCCAGTGGATAAGTGGCATAGGCCGCCAGGCTGACGGCGTAATAGCTGATGGCCACCACCGACAGCCCTTCGACCGTATGTTGCAGGCGCAGCTGCATGTCGGCGCGGCGATCCATGCTTTCCAGCAGGCGCTGGTTTTGCGCGCTGCGCTCTACATCCACCCGGGTGCGCAGCAGTTCGGCCGCACGCTGCGCCCGTTCGGCCATGGTCTTGAGCCGCGCTTCGGCCGATTTCACGGTGCGCATCGCCGGATCGTAGCGACGCATCATGAATTCGGCAAAGGTCTGCCGCCCTTCCAGCCGTTCTTCGCGCAGCACGTCGATGCGCTGGTTCACGATGGCCTCATAGGCAGCGGTTGCGCCGAAGCGGAAGGAATAGCGTACGGCGAGGCTTTCCAGCTCTGCCGAGATGGCCAGCAGATCATGCAGCGCCGCTTCGGCAGATTGCGCCTGCCCATCGAGGCCGGACACCAGCGCCGACAGTTTCGGATCCAGCGCATTCAGCCGCTCTGATAGATCACGGGTGCGCATCAGCCCCAGCATCGACATGGCGCGATAGGTTTCCACCTCGCACAGCCGCTGCACGATGCGGCCCACCCGCCGCGCGCCGGTGCCGGGGCGGACGAAAACGGCAAAGCGCAGATGGCCTGCCGGGTCGATGCGGAAATCACCAGCCACCATCGCCGAACGATCCAGCACCCAGGCCACGGCCAGGCTTTCGGCCACGAACCAGCTGTCCAGCTTCTGGCCAACCAATGCCATGTCATCCGGCAAAAGTTCGACCCGGATCAGGACAGAGGCAAGACGCCGCCCCGGCGCCGCAACCAGCCAGTCTTCGGGGAAGACCTCTGCCTCGATCGGATCAAAAGGCCGGTCGGACAGACCGGGCGAGAAGCCGGAATAGGCCACGAATTCTGTATGGCTTTCCCATTTCAGCTCTGCCCGGCCGATGGGGCCGGAAAAATGCGTGGCCCCCGGCTGTGGATGCGCCGAACCGTAGCGATCCAGCAACGCCAGCAGATGCGCCCGGTCGGCGGCGCGGTCACGGTTGGCGGCGTCGACAGGTTCCTTGATCGCCACATAGGCAGCTGTGCAGGGCGCCTGCAGAATGGGGAAAGGCCGCGCGTGCAGTTCGTTCACAAGGGCATAGCGCAGCGGGTGGTCTGGGATCTGGGTCATGTGGCGGGCTCCGGCTCTGATCCCTGCATAACGCCGATCTGGCGTGGCGCTACTGTGTTTTTCAATCAAAACAGCCGGTTGCGGGCATACTTTGGGATACTTGCAACAGGGCCACATTCTTGCCCGGAAAACTGGTACCGGGGTCATCGCCATGCAAAAGGCCCCATGGATTTTCCATGGGGCCTTCTGTTTGATACGGTCAGCTGTCAGTCGATCATCGGCAGCAGCGCGTCGATGCTTTTCTTGGCATCGCCATAGAACATCCGGGTGTTCTCTTTGTAGAACAGCGGGTTCTCGATGCCGGAATAGCCGGTGCCCTGCCCGCGTTTCGACACGAACACCTGTTTCGCCTTCCAGCATTCCAGCACCGGCATGCCGGCGATGGGGCTGTTCGGGTCTTCCTGCGCCGCCGGGTTCACGATGTCGTTCGAACCGATGACGATGGCCACATCCGTATTCGGGAAGTCCTCGTTGATCTCGTCCATTTCCAGAACGATATCGTAAGGCACTTTCGCCTCGGCCAGCAGCACGTTCATGTGCCCGGGCAGACGACCCGCAACCGGGTGAATGGCGAAGCGCACGTTCTTGCCCTTGGCACGCAGCTTGCGGGTCAGTTCGCTGACCGACTGCTGCGCCTGCGCCACGGCCATGCCGTAGCCCGGGATGATAATGACGCTATCCGCATCGTTCAACGCCGCGGCCACGCCATCGGCGTCGATCGCGATCTGTTCGCCCGTCACTTCCATCGCCGGGCCGGTGGTGCCGCCAAAGCCGCCCAGGATCACCGACACGAAGCTGCGGTTCATCGCCTTGCACATGATGTAGCTGAGGATCGCACCAGACGAACCCACCAGCGCGCCCACCACGATCAGCAGGTCATTCGACAGCGAAAAGCCGATGGCCGCCGCCGCCCAGCCGGAATAGCTGTTCAGCATCGACACCACCACCGGCATGTCGGCGCCGCCGATGCCCATGATGAGGTGATAGCCGATGAACAATGCCGCCAGCGTCATCACCAGCAGGGCCAGCGTCGATCCGGTCTGCAAATAGACCAGCAGCAGCAGCACCGAGATCAGCGCCGCGCCTGCGTTCAGCAGGTGGCCGCCCGGCAGCTTCTTCGCCTTGCCATCCACCTTGCCCGCCAGTTTGCCAAAGGCAATGACCGAGCCGGTGAAGGTCACCGCGCCGATGAACACGCCCAGGAACGTCTCGACCCGCAGGATCGAGATTTCCACCGGGGTCTTATGCGCCACAACGGCGGCAAAACCCTCCAGCGCGGCCTTCGCCGCTTCATCCATGCCCGCCACGCGGACCAGTTCGATATGGGTGTTGAAACCGATGAACACCGCTGCCAGACCGACGAGGCTGTGCATCGCCGCCACAAGCTGCGGCATTTCCGTCATCTGCACCCGCTGGGCCACGACCCAACCGATGGCCCCGCCACCGATGATCAGCACGGCCGAAAGCCACCACAGGCCCGCACCCGGGCCTGCCAGAGTCGCCGCCACCGCAAGCGCCATGCCCGCAATGCCGTACCAGACCGCGCGCTTGGCGCTTTCCTGCCCGGAAAGCCCACCCAGAGACTGGATGAACAGAACTGCCGCTACGACGTAAGCCGCCGTGGTAAAACCGAATTCCATGGCTGCCTCCTTACGACTTCTGGAACATGGCGAGCATGCGCCGCGTGACCATGAACCCACCGAAGATGTTGATCCCGGCCATGAACACCGACAGCGCCGCCAGCACGATCACCAGGAACGACCCCGACCCGATCTGCATCAGCGCGCCCAGAATGATGATCGACGAAATCGCATTGGTCACCGCCATCAGCGGCGTGTGCAGGCTGTGCGACACGTTCCAGATGACCTGAACGCCGACATAGACCGACAGCACGAAGACGATGAAGTGCGACATGAAGCTGGCCGGCGCAAACAGCCCCGCCAGCAGGATCAGCCCGCCGCCGATCACCAGCATCGCAACCTGATTGCGGGTCTGGGTCTTGAATGCAGCGGTTTCGGCCGCGCGCTTTTCTTCCGGCGTCAGCTCCTTGGCCTTTTCCTTCGGTTTCTGCGCAGCGATGGCTGCAACCTTGGGCGGCGGCGGCGGGAAGGTGATGGCATTGTCATGCACCACCGTGGCGCCGCGGATCACGTCATCTTCCATGTTGTGGAAGATCACACCATCCTTCTTCGGCGTCAGATCCGTCAGCATGTGCCGGATGTTGGTGGAATACAGCGTCGAGGCCTGCGCCGCCATGCGCGACGGGAAGTCGGTGTAACCCACGATGGTCACGCCGTTTTCCGTCACGATCTTTTCATCCGGAACCGTCAGGTCGCAGTTGCCGCCCCGTTCGGCCGCCAGATCGACGATCACCGAACCCGGCTTCATCATCTGCACCATATCTGCGGTCCAGAGCTTCGGCGCGGGCCGGCCCGGGATCAGTGCCGTGGTGATGACGATGTCGATATCGGGTGCCAGTTCGCGGAACTTCTTCAGCTGCGCTTCGCGGAATTCAGGGCTGGAGGGCGCCGCATAACCGCCGGTCGCCGCACCATCCTGCGCGTTTTCCGCGAAATCGAGATAGACGAACTCCGCCCCCATCGATTCAATCTGTTCGGCCACTTCCGGCCGCACGTCGAAGGCGAGCGTGATGGCGCCAAGGCTGGTCGAGGTGCCGATGGCGGCAAGCCCGGCCACACCGGCGCCCACGATCAGCACCTTGGCCGGGGGCACCTTGCCCGCTGCCGTCACCTGCCCGGTGAAGAAGCGGCCAAAGTTGTTGCCCGCCTCGATCACCGCGCGATAGCCCGCAATGTTCGCCATCGAGGACAGCGCATCCATCTTCTGCGCCCGGCTGATCCGCGGCACCATGTCCATGGCCACCACAGTCGCGCCACGGGCCTTGGCGGCCTCCAGCAGTTCGGCGTTCTGGGCAGGCCAGAAGAAGCTGATGAGCGTCTGGCCGGAGCGGAGCATCTCCACTTCCGAAGCCTCGGGGCCGCGCACCTTCACCACCACATCGGCGGCAGCAAACAGGTCGGCCGCAGTATTGGCGATCTCGACCCCGGCCTTCAGATAGGCCGCGTCCGAAAAACCGGCCTTCTGCCCTGCCCCGGCCTCGATCACGCAGCTATGACCCAGCTTCTGCAATTGCAGCGCAGAGTCAGGCGTCATCGCAACCCGGTTCTCTCCACCATATATCTCTCTCGGTGCACCGATCTTCACGGTTACTCCCCCGTTCTGATGCGCCTTGCGGCGCGGCCTGTCCCAAACTCGTCATCCGAGCGCGCCAGCTTGTTTAGCCTGTGCGCAACAATATTACAAAACCTACTTTCTGCCATGCGGCAATATTGCGATACCACATGCGTATTCATCAAATCCAGCGCCTCACCCTGCTGCGCCAATGGGCGAAATCGTCACCAAAGCGCGCATGAAGGCGCAGTTCTTCGGCCAGGATGAAGCGCTGTGTAATCACGGCCACAAAGCCCGCCACGACGCAAAGCCCCAAAGGCGCACCCAGCCAGACGACCACGCCCAGCAGAACCAGCGCATCCCCCAGATAGATGGGGTTCCGCGACAGGCGGAACACGCCATTCGTGACCAGCACGGCAGGTTGACCCCGCGGGTTCACCGTGGTGCGCAGGGCCAGCATCTGTGCGGCCGCCACCATCATCAGCAGCCCACCCGCCAGAATCACGACAGCACCGGGCAAGGGGTGGTTTTGCAAACTCCATATCTGATCGAGGCCGAAGATCAGCCCGATTCCAGCCAGCGTCCAGACGGGCGGCCAGTCAAATATGGTTTTCAGATGGTTCATTGGCCTCTCAAGCGCTGGCTTGCGGCATAATCCCTGCCATTTGCGACTTTGCAACCGAGAAACGTCCCCCAAGATTAAATCAGGAAACCTGACCTTCCTCTGCGTCACACAAGAGCCTGCCCTTGCACGCACCGCCGCCCTGACGCAGGCTGTGTGCCTGCCCCGGAGGAGCCGATGACGACTGATTTCACCCAGACCCGCGCCATGTTCGATCTGCCCGATGGGGTGATCTACCTTGACGGAAATTCCCTGGGGCCGATGCCCCGCGCCGCAGCGGACCGCGTGGCCCAGACGGTGACCCAAGAATGGGGCAAGATGCTGATTACCGGCTGGAACAAGGCCGGCTGGATGGAACAGCCCACGCGGGTCGGCAATCGCATCGCGCGCCTGATCGGGGCAGAGCCCGGGCATGTGGTGATGGGCGATACCCTGTCAATCAAGGTCTATCAGGCGCTTGCCTCGGCACTGGAGATGAATCCCGGGCGCAAGGTGATCCTGTCGGATACCGGCAACTTCCCGTCAGACCTGTATATGGCCGAAGGCCTGTGCCGCACGCTGGGGCCCGACTACAGCCTGAAAACGGTTGCCCCTGACAAGGTGATGGAAGCGCTGGATGACAGCGTGGCGGTGATGATGGTGACCGAGGTGGATTACCGGACGGGCCGCCGACATGACATGGCAGCCTTGACCGCACGCGCGCATCAGGTGGGCGCACTGGCCATCTGGGATCTGGCCCATAGCGCGGGCGCGCTGCCGGTCGAGGTGGCCGCAGGTGGCGCCGATTTTGCCGTGGGTTGCACCTATAAATATCTGAACTCCGGCCCGGGCGGCCCGGCCTTCATCTATGTGGCACCGCGCCACAGTGATGTGGCGCGCCCTGCCCTGTCCGGCTGGCTGGGGCACGAATCGCCCTTTGCCTTCGATCTGTCCTACCGCCCCGGCTCCGGGATCGAGCGGATGCGGGTTGGCACCCCCCCGGTGTTGCAACTGGCCGCGCTGGAGGCCGCGCTCGATGTGTGGGATGGCGTGGATATGGCCGATATCCGCACAGCCTCGCTGGCGCTGACCGACCGCTTCATCGCAGGCGTCGAGGCCAGCTGCCCGGACCTCGTGCTGGCCACGCCCCGCGCCCATGCCGAACGTGGCTCCCAGGTAAGCTTTCGTCACCCCGAAGGCTATGCGATCATGCAGGCCCTGATCTCGCATGATGTGATCGGTGATTTCCGCGCGCCCGATATCCTGCGTTTCGGCTTCACACCGTTGTTCATCGACGCGGCCGACGTGGATGGCGCGGTTGAAATTCTGGCCCGGATCATGCGGGACAGCCTGTGGAACCGGCCAGAGCATCGCATCCGTGCGCGCGTGACCTGAGCCCGCCCATGCAGGCGCCCCGCATCTGGCACGATTTCGCCCATGCGTCACACAATCGTGACCTATCCACCGCCGATTGTGGCAGCTGTGCCATTCCAACGGCAATTTCTGGCGTGGACCCTTGCGCCCGCCTGCGGTTACCCTGTTCACAAGAGTTCAATAATATCTGCATCTGAAGATCGGGAGTGCTTGAGGAATGTTGCGTCAACTCGTGAGCCTGCTATTGGGGACCGCCCTCATCGGCACGCTCGGCGCCTGTGTCGACCCGTCGCTGACGGGCGCAACCAAAACACCGGAGGCGGCAGCCCCGGTCATCAAGCAGCCGGTGCCCGAAGATTTCGTGAATGCCTATGCCGCAAAGCAGGATGGGGCCTTTGCCATTCCGGCCGTGCCGGAAGACAAGATCCCGCCGCAGCTGAAGCGGCAGGAAGTGGCGTACGAAACCGTCGACCCGCCGGGCACCATCATCATTGATCCCACCGCCAAGACCCTGCATCTGGTCACCGCCCCCGGCAAGGCCATGCGCTATGGTATCGCCGTGGGCGCCGATGGCTTTCAATGGGCTGGCGAAGCAGAAGTGACAGGCCGCCGCCACTGGCCAACCTGGACACCGCCGCCGGAAATGATCGACCGCAAGCCCGAGCTGGAAAAATGGAAAGACGGCCAGCCCGGCGGCCCGACCAACCCGCTGGGCGCCCGCGCCTTGTATCTTAAGACCAATGGGGTGGATTACGGCTTCCGCATCCATGGCACGCCGGAATGGAAATCCATCGGGCGCAATGCCTCTTCCGGCTGTTTCCGCATGATCAATCAGGATGTGATGGATCTGTATGACCGTGTGCCGGATGGCGTGAAGGTGGTAGTGCTGAATGCCGATGGCAGCCGCCCCACCGCGCTGAAACTGCCACCGCCGAAACCGAAGAAGGCGGTCAGCGTCAAACCCGCGGCGAAGCCCGCAGCGCAACCCGAGGTGAAGCCCGCAGTTCTTGGCGCACCTGCGCCCGGCTTCCCGACGATGACGGCGCCGGTCATGGCCCCACCGGCTTTGGGTGGCGTGCCAGCAGCCCTTGTCGCGCCAACCACGCCCAGCGCAACTCCGGCTGTTACGGCCCCTGTGCCTGCGGCACCTGCACTGTCCACACCGGCGGCCCCAGCTTCCGTTCCGGCCACGCCTGCACCGGCTGACACCCCTGCCGCAGATACGCCCCCTGCAGCAGAACCCGCCGCACCACCTGCTGCGGCCTGCATCCCGGCAGCGGGAACCATCTGCCCCTGAGCAGCCCAGACACATCAAAAACAATGGGCGGCCCGATCAGGCCGCCCTTTGCAATTCATCAGTCCAAGGATTTTGGCCTCACGCCAGGCCCTATTCGGCAGCCCGCCGGTCCGCCCATTGCACCGCCGCACGATGGGCCGCCCAGTCGCGGGCGGCATCGCCAAAGGCTTCGAACAACGGGCGCGACACCGGATCGCCCACGGCGTTCCATTCAGGGTGCCATTGCACCGACAAGGTAAAACCCGGCGCATCCTTGACATAGATCGCCTCCGGCGTGCCATCCGGCGCAACCCCTTCGATGACGATCCGTGGCCCGGGGCGGTTGATGCCCTGCCCGTGCAACGTATTGGTCATCACCTCATCTGCGCCCAACAACTGCGCGAAGATGCCACCGGGGGTAAACCGCACCGGATGGCGCAGGGCAAATTTCTCTTCAATCGTGCCATCGGGCGGCATCCGGTGATTCATCCGCCCCGGCAGATCACGGATTTCCGGGTAAAGCGTGCCACCCATCGCCACGTTGACCTCTTGAAACCCCCGGCAGATCCCGAAAAACGGCTGCCCACGGTCCACACAGGCGCGGATCAGCGGCAGGGTAATTGCATCGCGGCACCGGTCAAAGCACCCATGCGCCGGGGTTTCCGGCTCGCCATATTCCTCGGGATGCACATTGGGGCGCCCGCCCGTCAGCAGAAAGGCGTCACACATCTCCAACAGCTCTGCCACATCCACCAGCCGCGGATCGGCAGGCACGATCACAGGCAGGCATCCCGAAACCTGCGCCACAGCTTCAGAATTCATCGTGCCCCCCGCATGAACGGGATAGGTATCGTTCAGCAGGCTCATGTTTCCGATGATCCCCACAACGGGGCGGCGGGTCATGCTCGGCATTGGTCTGGGTCCGTCTGTCGCATGGCACCAATCTATGCGCGCAGCCCCGCAGAAAGAAGGGGGAATCCTGATGGTTTCGGTGCATCAGCGCAGAACCAGCCTGCTATTCAGGCGCAATGGCCACCAGTTGCCTGCGCGGCTCACGTCGTGGTGACTTGCCTTCCCCCTGCCGGAAGGTTGCAGTCTGCGATCCTCACAGAGATGGAGCCACCGATGAAACCGCTTGCCGCCAGCCTGATCGCCAGCCTTGCCCTGATGCCATTCGCGATCTCTGCGCAGACCATGGATCATTCTGCACATTCCGGCCAGTCGCAGCCCGGCGCAGACACTTCAGCGGCAACACAAGCCTTCATGGCCGCCAATGCCCGGATGCACAGTGACATGGATATCGAATTTACCGGCAATGCCGATGCCGATTTCATCCGTGGCATGATCCCGCATCATCAAGGCGCCGTCGAAATGGCCCGGATCGTGCTGGATCACGGCACCGATCCCGAAGTGCGCAAACTGGCCGAAGGGATCATCGCCGCGCAGGAAAGTGAAATTGCCTGGATGACCCGCTGGCTGGCCGACAACGGGCACTGATCCGGTCACATATCCCGCCCTCCCCCGAACGGGGGATGGGCCGCAACTGGCCTCGGCTGTAAACCGGATTCAAGGCGCTTTGCCAAAAAGCGCTGCCGGTTTCAGCAGGAGGAAACAGAATGGCCCGACAGATCAGCGGCGTGAAAACCTGGTTCAGCAACACCACCTTTCTCGACATGCGCACGATTGATATCGACACGCTGAGCAATGGCAAGGTTCTGGTGGCGTTCGGCGGATCTGCGGGCTTCAATTCCGTGGTGCATACGGCGGTCGTGAACGGCAGCACCGGCAAACTCGGGCCGGTCACATCGGTTGAAACCGCCACCACGCCCGGAGGTTTTGTTCCCGTCAGCACGCTGCATGATGTGGAAATCACAGTGGCCGGAAATGGCCGGGCCTTGCTGACCACCAAATATTTCAATGCCCAGATCGACGGCAATGACAGCAATTTCGCCGTCGCAACCCAGCTTTACAACGGCGCAGCCCCGGTTGGGGGCACCGCCGCCGCACCGGAATCCATCACGCCAGGCGATCCGGCCGCCAATCTCAGTGCCCCCTATTCTACCTTGCGGCTGAAAAACGGGGCTTTTGTCACCTTCTACAGCGAACCCGGTGCAGGCATCACGGATCTTTCGCAGGGCATCTACATGACCCGCTTCAAGCCGAATGGTGATCCGCTTGGCCCGACCAAGCTGGTGATCGCGGATCGCACCGTTCTGCCCGCGATCAATCTGGAGGCCAATCCCGAACAACCCTCTGCGGTGCTGATGGCCAATGGCAATATCGGGCTGCTTTACAAGGAATCGCTCGCCACCGGCTCACCCCGCATCCTGTTTCAGGAACTGACAGCCACCGGGGCAAAAGTTGGCCGGGCCGTCGAGGTCGCAACCGGGGTGGCCAATGCGCAGGCCACGGTGCTGGACAATGGCCGTGTGGTTGTAAGCTGGCTGGATCCGGCCGATGGCGGGCAGCACATGGCCCGTATCCTCAGCAAAACCGGCGATCTTGCAGGCCCGGCTTTTGCCATCAGCACCGACGATGTCGGGCTCTGGTCCACCATGAAGATCGTGGCGCTTGGCCAGAACACGTTCGGCGCCAGCTGGTGGGATGCCGAAAACGGGCTGATGCTGGGCCAGCTGTTCAACTCCAGTGGATCGGCCCGCACCGGAACCTTTCTGCTGACCGAAAACGCCGCCGATTTCTCGCCGCAGTTCGGCGCGATTGGCGAGATTTTCCGCCAGGGCACCGGCTTTACGGCCTGGATGCTGGGCAGGGCCGACGCAGGCGATACGCAGCATCTGGATGCGCAAAGCTATGCCCTTACCCCCACCATCGGGATCTTGCGCAACGGAAAGGCCGGGGTAGATACGCTGAACGGCACGGCCAAGGATGACAGGCTGAATGGTGCCGGTGGCAATGACAAGATCAACGGCGCAGGCGGCAATGACAATCTGACCGGCGGTGCCGGGAATGATGTGCTGACCGGCGGCGCAGGGTTTGACCGGCTGGACGGTGGCGCAGGCGCTGACCGTCTGGATGGCGGCGCAGGCACCGACATCCTTGCCGGGGGTGACGGGGTCGATGTCATCCTGGGCGGCGCGGGCAGCGATCGGATCGAAGGCGGCGCCGGGGCAGATATCGTGACCGGGGGGGCCGGGGCAGATGTCTTCATCTTCAACGGCCGCACCGAAGGCGGTGACCGCATCACCGATTTCGATCAGGCGGCGGGCGACCGGCTGAAGCTTCTGAGTTTCGGTTTCCTGGGGTTCTTCGAAATCGCGCAGGGCACCGAGGCAAACCCCGATGACATGGGGCTTTATTTCAACACAAGGACGAAGATCCTGAGCCATGATGCCGATGGCGCGGGATCGGTTTACGAACGCGTCGTCGTCGCGCATCTGCCGGGGGTGGACAGCATCACCATGGAGGCGATCCTGACCTTCTGAACGGAAATGGGGGGCTTTCCGCCCCCCACGGCCCCTTTGGGGCCTCCCCCGGAGGGTATTTCAGCCAAGAGGAAGGAGAAGGGACGCCCCTTGCACCTTGGCCGGAAACCAACCGGGATATCGCGGTTTCAGCGCAGATGGTGCGGCGGCGTCATGCCCCAGACCGGCGTATCCAGCCCGGCCTGCCGCGCCTTCAGCTGCAGCGCCAGATAGCGGGAATAGTGCCGCGACTGGTGCAGGTTGCCGCCGTGGAACCACAGGCCCGGCTGCATCGTGGGCTTCCACATGTTGCGCTGCTCGCCCTCCCATGGCCCGGGGTCTTTCGTGGTGTCGGACCCAAGCCCCCAGCACTTGCCCACCTTGTCCGCCACTTCGGGGCTGATGAGATCCGCAGCCCAGCCGTTCATCGAGCCATATCCGGTGGCATAGATCACCAGATCGGCGGGCAGTTCAGTGCCATCTTCCAGAACCACGGCAGTTTCCGACAGATGGCTGATCCCCTTGCCCGATTGCAGCTTGATGCTGCCGTCGATCACCAGATCGCAGGCGCCCACGTCGATGTAATAGCCCGAACCGCGGCGCAGGTATTTCATGAACAGCCCGCTTTCATCATCGCCGAAATCGAGCATGAAGCCTGCTTTTTCCAGCGCGGCATAGAAATCGGCATCGCGGCGCTTGATCTCGTCATATTGCGGCACGTGGAAATCGGCCATGATCTTGTAGGGCACGCTGGCNNCCTCCATCAGGCTGTCGGATTTCACGATATGGGTAGAGGAGCGCTGCACCATGGTCACATCCGCCCCGCCCTCCCACAAAGCCGCGCAGATATCATGGGCCGAGTTGTTGGCACCGATCACCACCACCCGCTTGCCGCGCCAGGCATCGGGGC
>DOMY01000286.1 GCA_003509785.1 Gemmobacter sp. | reverse complement strand
TGACGCCGCCCGGCTTGATGCGCTGGCCGCCGCGGGGATGAACCGCGCCTCGATCGGGGTGCAGGATTTCGACCCGGAAATTCAGCGCACCATTGGCCGCATCCAGCCCTATGAGCTGACGCGCGATGTGGTGGAAATGATCCGCGACCGCGGTGTGAAAAGCCTGAATGCCGATATCCTTTACGGGCTGCCGCACCAGACCCGCGCCCGCATTGCCGATTCGGTTCAGAAACTGCTGAGCCTGTCGCCCGACCGGGTGGCGCTTTACGGCTATGCCCATGTGCCATGGATGAGCCGCAGGCAGCAGATGATCCCGTCGGATGCGATCCCCACCCCGCAGGAACGGCTGAAACTGTTCGAAACTGCGTCAGATCTGTTTGGCTGGGATGGCTATCAGGCCATCGGGATCGACCATTTCGCCCGCCCCGATGATGGTCTGGCCGTGGCCGCCCGCACCGGCCATCTGCGCCGCAATTTCCAGGGCTATACCGACGATACCGCGCCGGTTCTGGTGGGGCTGGGCGCCTCGTCGATCTCGCGGTTTCCGCAGGGCTATGCGCAGAATGTGTCGGGCACGGCGGATTATGCCCGCGCCGTGCGCGCCGGGAAATTTACCACCCATCGCGGCCATGTCTTCACCCCGGAAGATCTGCTGCGCGGCCGCATCATCGAGGCGTTGATGTGCGATTTCCGGGTGGATACGGCAGAGCTGATCCGCGATTTCGGCGTGACGCCCGCACAGCTGGCCATGATGTTTGGCAAGGCGCAGGCGCAGTTTGGGAACATGGTCACGGTTTCCGATACGGGCCTGTCCATCCCGCCTGCCGCCCGGCCACTGACGCGGATGATCGCCCGCGCCTTCGATGTCTATGACCAGACAAAGGCGCAACATTCCGCAGCGATCTGAAACCGCAGACCCTGCCCCCGCGCGATCAGCGCATTGCCTCGGCGCGTTTTGCGCGCCAATCTGATGCCGGGGCAAGATCTGCCCGTGTGGGGAGGATGATGATGAACCTGTATCTGGCACCGTTGGCCGGGGCCGCCCTTGCGCTGATGCTGGCCGGGGGCGCAACTGCGCAGGATCGCAGCGCCTATGATGAAACGCGCGGCTGGCAGGTCTATTCCATCAGCGAGGGGAACAGTTTCCTGCGCTGCGGCGCCACACCGCAAGGCGCATCGCCCCAGATCGCGGTGGAATACAGCCAGGAAGGCTGGGCTCTGGCTGTGCCCGGCACGGCCCCCAAGGATGAACTGCGCGGCACGCTGGAAATCGACGGCACAAAGTTCAAGGGCACGCTTTATGACGGTGGCGACCAGATGATCTGGTTCCTGTCGGACGAGGCGCTGCGCGGGCTGCGCAACGGCAGCAAGCTGGCACTGCAGCCCGATACCATGTCGGTGCAGCGGCTCGGTCTGGCTGGTTCGGCGGCGGCGCTGCTGAAGGTCCGCGAATGTCACGCCAATGGCGGCCTGCGGCCCAAGGCACGCCCCCTGGCCGAAAATGGCACCGGCGGCAAATCCGTGCCCCCTGCGGTGCGTGTCTGGCCAAAGGATGCCGCCCGCCCGCCGGCAGAAAGCGATGCAGCCCGGTTTGGCAAGGGATGCCCGGCCTGGGGGCAATTCGCCTCGGGCCCTTCGGCGCTTGCGGCAAAGGCGCGGTTCATGAACAAATCCGATCGCGCGGTTTCGGTCTACTGGCTCGATTTCCGGGGCAGGCCGGTCGAATATGCCGCACTTCTGCCGGGCGAGGAATTCCGCGCCGACACGTTCGAAGGCCATGTCTGGATCGCCAAGGATTTTGCAGGCGAATGTCTGGGGGGCGGCGCGCTGTTCCCCCGGCAGGGCAGGAAGAACAAGTTCGAGCTGAGGTGACACCGCCATAACCTGTGCGGCGGGCCGGGTTGACCGGCCTGCCCCGATCAGGCCCCGATCAGGCCCCGATCAGGCGTTGGGCCGAAACTTTCCACCCAATCCACCATGCGCGGCAGGCAGACGGTTTTCAGATCGTAGTTCTGCACGATGGTATCCCGCGCCGCCCGGCGCAGATCATTGAAACGTTCGGGCCTGGCCAGCGCCTTGGTCACCAGCTTGGCCCAGCCTTCAACGTCGAAGAAATCCACCAGCCGCCCGTTCACGCCATCCTCGATCAGCTCCTGCACCGGCGGGGTGCGCGACCCGATCACCAGACAGCCCGCGCTCATCGCCTCCAGCATCGACCAGCTGAGCACGAAGGGATAGGTGAGATAGGCATGAACCCGGCTGACCTGCATCAGCGCAACGAAGGTGGGGTAAGGCACCTTGCCCATGAAATGCACGCGGTTCAGGTCGATCCGGTCGCGCACTTCGTTCAGGAAAATCTCTTTCCAGGTCTGGCCCTTGGCCGGGGCACGGCCATAGCTGACATCATCCCCCCCCACGATCACCACCTGCGCCTGCGGCCGGTCCGCCAGAATGGCAGGCAGGGCGCGCATGAAGCTGTGATAGCCGCGATAGGGTTCCAGATTGCGGTTCACAAAGGTCAGCACCTCGTCGCCTGCGCGGATCACCTGCCCGTTCGGCAGGGTGACGCTGGCAGCCGCATCAGGCTTCATCACTTCGGTATCCACACCATCGAAGATCACCTTGATCCGGTCACGCAGCGCGGGCGGGTGGGTGCTGGCCTGCCATTTGGTGGGTGACAGGCCCGCATCGGCATGGATCAGCGCCTGCCCCAGATGGGCCGCCCGGCCCTGCGCAATCATCACCTGATCGAACGAAGGTTTGTCGAATTCAGGATCGAAGCCCACATCGGCGCCACGGCCCTTGTAGTAGAATTCGCTATAGACCAGCAGCTTGGCCTCGGGCCAGATTTCCTTCAGGAACAGCGGCTCGCCCCAGCCGGAATGGCCGNNGTCACGCCCCGGTCGCTCATCTGGGTGAAGTTGCGGCCAAGGCGGCAGGCGGCAGGATCGGGCGCCGGGGCCTCGTGCTTGTATTTCACCACCGGGATCGAAACGGCACGGTTATTGGTGGTATCGGTCAGCGCCAGACAGTCATGCCCGCGCGCCTGCAGGGCGGGGGCCAGATGCAGGAACTGGCCCGGAAAATTCTGGTGAACGAACAGGATCTTCATCAATCGCCCTCAGCCGCCGAAGGCCGCAGCCATCAGGGTTTTCGTATAATCGCTTTGCGGGGCGCCAAAGACCGCAGCCCCCTCGCCCGCTTCCACCACATCGCCGTTCCGCATGACCAGCACCTTGTGCGACAGCGCGCGAACAACCCGCAGGTCATGGCTGATGAACAGATAAGCCAGCCCGTATTTCTGCTGCAACCCGCGCAGCAGATCAACGATCTGCACCTGCACCGTCATATCCAGCGCCGAGGTCGGCTCGTCCAGCACCACCAGCTTGGGGCGCAGGATCATGGCGCGGGCAATGGCGATGCGCTGCCGCTGGCCGCCCGAAAATTCATGCGGATAGCGCCCCATCGCCGCCGGGTCCAACCCCACCTCGGTCATGATATCGGCCACCATCTGCCGCGGGTCTTGCCCGGGCTGCACGCCATGCACGCCCAGCCCTTCGGCAATGATCTGCTCCACCGTCATGCGCGGCGACAGCGAGCCGAAAGGATCCTGGAACACGATCTGCATGTCGCGCCGCAGGTCACGCAGCTGCCCCGCGCGCCAGCCGTCGATCCGCTGCCCCATGAAGCTGATCGCGCCTTCCGATCCGATCAGCCGCAGGATCGCCAGCGCCAGCGTGGTCTTGCCCGATCCGCTTTCGCCCAC
>DOMY01000137.1 GCA_003509785.1 Gemmobacter sp. | reverse complement strand
TGATCGGCACGCAGGATTTCCGGCGCATCCGCCGCCACCACATCGGGCCGCCCCTTCGGTTCCGCCGCCAGCAGCTTTTGCGTATAGGGATGCTGCGGGTTGGCGAACAGTTCGGCCGCAGGCCCCTGTTCGACAATCTCGCCATCCTTCATCACACAGACCCGGTCGGCGATGCGGCGCACGATGCCCAAATCATGGGTGATGAACAAAAGGCTCAACCCTTCGCGCGCCTTCAGATCGGCCAGCAGATCCAGGATCTGCGCCTGAATCGTCACATCCAGCGCNNCGTTGCCGCTGCCCGCCCGACAGTTCGTGCGGATAGGCGGTCAGCCGGCTTTCGGGATCGCGGATCCCCACCTTGACCAGCAGTTCCAGAATCCGCGCCCGCGCGGCCTCGCCCTTCAGGCCCTGATGCAGCGCCAGGCTTTCGCCCAGCTGCTTTTCGATGGTGTGCAGCGGGTTCAGGCTGGTCATCGGCTCTTGAAAGATAAAGCTGATGTCATTGCCCCGGATGCGCCGCAGATCGGGTTCCGGCGCGCCGATCATCTGGGTGCCGTTATAGATCACAGACCCGTCGATCTGCGCCGAATCCGGCAACAGCGCCACGGTCGACAGCGCGGTGACCGATTTGCCAGACCCGCTTTCCCCCACCAGCGCCACGGTTTCGCCCTTGCCCACCGTGAAGCTGACGCCCTTCACCGCATGCACCACACGCCCGTCCTGCCGGAAACGGATGTTCAGGTTTTCGACCGAAAGAACGCTCATTGAAAGGTTTTCCTCGGGTCGAAGGCATCCCGCACGCCCTCGAACACGAAGACCAGCAGCGACAGCATCAGGGCAAAGGTGAAGAAGGCGGTAAAGGCCAGCCAGGGCGCCTGCAGGTTCTGCTTGGCCTGCTGGGTCAGCTCACCCAGAGAGGGGGCCGAGGCAGGCAGGCCAAAGCCCAGGAAATCCAGCGCCGCAAGGCTGCCGATGGCACCGGTGACAAGGAAGGGCATCATGGTCAGCGTAGCGACCATGGCATTGGGCAGCACATGGCGGAACATGATGACGCGATCCTTCACCCCCAAGCGCGCGGGCGGCGCGCACATATTCAAAGTTGCGGGCGCGCAGGAATTCGGCCCGCACCACGCCGATCAGGCTGGTCCAGCCGAACAGCACCATAAGCCCGATCAGCAGCCAGAAATTCATCTGCCAGATCGCGCCCACGATGATGATGATGTAAAGGCTGGGCGTCGCGCCCCAGATCTCGATCACGCGCTGGAACACCAGATCCACCCAGCCGCCGAAATAGCCCTGCACCGCACCGGCCGCGATACCGATCACCGAGGTCAGCGCCGTCACGATCAGCGCAAAGGGGATGGACAGGCGGAAGCCATAGATCACCCGTGCCAGCACATCGCGCGCCGTATCATCGGTGCCCAGCCAGTGCTGCGCATCCGGCGCCGAAGGCGCAGGCCCGCCCAGATCGTTGATAGTGTTATAGCTGTAAGGGATCGGCGCCCACAGGATCCAGCCCGGGGTGATCGGCTGGCCTTCCACCGTGCCCTGCCGCGCCTCGGCCAGAATCCCTTCCGGGTCATCCCAGCAGGCCTCGGCCCCCTGCGCCACGATCAGGCATTGCACCTCGGGGTCGCGATAGGCGGCTTCGGTCTGAAAATCGCCGCCAAAGGCGGTTTCGGGATAAAAGCGCAGGAAGGGGGTGTAATATTCGCCATTGTGGCGCACCAGCAGCGGCTTGTCATTGGCCAGCACCTCGGCAAACAAGGTCAGGCCGAACAGCACAGCAAAGATCATCAAAGACCAATAGGCGCGGCGGTTGGCCTTGAAATTGCGCCAGCGGCGCTGGTTCAGGGGCGAAAGGGCCATGGCTTACCCCCTCCGCTCAAAGTCGATGCGCGGATCGACCCAGACATACATCAGATCCGACAGGATGCCGACCACCAGCCCCATCAGGCCAAAGATGAACAGCGTGCCGAACAGCACCGGATAGTCGCGCGCCACCGCCGCCTCGAACCCCAGCCGCCCCAGACCATCCAGCGAAAAGATGGTTTCGATAATCAGCGAGGCACCGAAGAACACGCTGATGAAGATCGCCGGAAAGCCTGCGATCACGATCAGCATGGCGTTGCGGAAGACGTGGCCGTAGAGAACCCGGCCCTCCGTCAGGCCCTTGGCGCGGGCCGTCATCACATATTGCTTGCGGATTTCATCAAGGAAACTGTTCTTGGTCAGCAGCGTCAGCGTGGCAAAGCTGGAGATGGTCGAGGCCAGGACCGGCAGCGCCATATGCCAGGCATAATCGACAGCCTTGCCCCAAAGGCTCAGGCTTTCCCAGTTGTCAGAGGTCAGGCCGCGCAGCGGAAACCACTGATAGTAGGAACCGCCTGCAAAAACCACCAGCAGCAGGATGGCAAACAGGAATCCAGGAATGGCATAGGCCACGATGATGGCGCCGGATGTCCAGGTATCAAAGCTGCTGCCGTCGCGCACGGCCTTGCGGATGCCCAGCGGGATCGACACCAGATAGGCGATCAGCGTCGACCACAGGCCAAGGCTGATCGACACCGGCATCTTTTCCAGCACCAGATCCACCACGCCGATCGAGCGGAAATAGCTTTCTCCGAAATCGAAGCGCAGATAATTGCCCATCATGATCCAGAACCGTTCCATCAGCGGGATCGCTTCTTTCACACATTCCGGCGCGCGGGTGGTGGCAGGGCCGGTATAGCCCTCGGCACAGACGATGCGGGCAAAGCCGAACTGAGCCTCCAGATCGTCGATGAAATCGGGCGGCAGCCCGCGGGATCCGATATAGCCCCCGCCCCCGCCGGATTCATCGCCCATCTGTTCGGCCCCGGCATCACCGCTGCCCGAGATGCTTTGAAAGGCATCGCCATTGCCTTCAAGCCGCGCCAGCACCTGTTCCACAGGGCCACCGGGTACGAATTGCGTCAGCGTGAAGTTGATGATCATGATCCCGAACAGCGTCGGGATCATCAGCAGCAGCCGCCGGAAAATATATGCTCCCATAGGAGTGATCTGGCCCTTATTTCAACGCGCCCGCAGCTTTCAGCGCGGCGGCCTTTTCGGCGTTGTACCACCAGAAACTCATCTCGCCCAGCGCATAGGGCGGCAGGTTTTCAGGGTGATCGAACATGTCGAAATAAGCCACCGTATGGGTGTTCTTGAACCATTGCGGCACCCAGAACCGTTCGGCGCGCAGCACACGGTCCAGCGCCTTGGTGGCAATGGTCATCTCGTCTCGGGTCTTGGTGGCCAGCAGAACGTCGATCAGACGGTCCACCGCCGGGCTTTTCAGCCCCATCAGGTTGAAGGCCGATACATCGGCGGTATCCGCCCCGTAATACTGTTTCAGTTCAGCGCCCGAGATATAGCCGGACCGGGCATTGCCGGTGATCATGTCGAAATCATAGCTTGGCGGCCGGGTGCGGCTTTCCATCTGCGCCTGATCAACCTTGGTGTTCACCGCATCCACGCCCAGCGCGCGCAGGTTTTCGACAAAGGGGTTGATGACGCGATCAAAGGCCGGATCATCGTTCAGGATCTGCAGGCGCAACACCTCGCCCGCGGCATTGCGACGCATCCCGTCACTGCCCACGGCCCAGCCCGCCTGATCCAGCAGGGCAGAGGCCTTGCGCAGATTGCCGCGATCCAGCTGCCGCTCGCCCGAAGTCGGCGCCATAACGGCCGGTTCCGTCAGGATGGCTTCCGGCAGCAGGCCCTCGTCCACCAGCGGCTTCAGGATCGCCTGTTCTTCCGCCGAAGCCACACCCTCTGCCGCCAGCCAGCTGTTTTCCCAGACCGAGTTGATGCGCGCATATTGCCCGTAGAACAGCGTCTGGTTCGACCATTCGAAGTTGAACATCATCCCCACGGCCTCACGCACGCGGGCATCCTGCCAGACCGGGCGGCGCAGGTTGAACAGGAAGGCCTGCCCGCTGGCCTTGTTGCCGTTCGGCAGTTCGGCCTGCACCACATGCCCCGCCTTCAGCGCCGGAAAATCATAGCCCGTCGCCCATTGCCGGGCCGAATTTTCATTGCGGAACGTATAGGTGCCCGCCTTGAACGCCTCGAACGCGGCAGAGCCATCGGCGAAATATTCGATACGGATCGTATCGAAATTCGAGGTTCCCTTCATGATCGGCAGGTCGCGGCCCCAGTAATCATGGTTGCGGCGGTAAACCAGCGTGCGCCCGGTTTCCATCCTGTCGAACATATAGGGGCCAGAGCCGATGTAGGGCTTCAGTGTGCTTTCCTCCAGATCCAGCCCGTCGCGTTCATATTGCGCCTTTGAAAAGACCGGCAACCCGCCCACATCCGCAGGCAGATCGCGCGTGGGGATGCCGGGCTTGAAGGTGAATTTCACCTTGTGCGGCCCCAGGATTTCCGCGCCTTCCACCTGCTGGGCGAATACCGTGCGGAAATCCGTCAGGCCCTTTTCCAGCAGGGTCTGATAGGAAAACACCACATCCTCGGCCGTCAGCGCCGTGCCATCGGAAAACCGCGCCTCTGGCCGCAGGTTGAAGATCACCCAAGACCGATCTTCAGGATATTCAAGCGTTTCGCACAGCAGGCAATAGGCAGAGCCGATCTCATCCGCCGTCCCGGTCAGCAGGGATTCCAGCATGATGGTCGACAGGGCCCCGCCCCGCCCCTTCACCGAAAAGGGGTTCATCGAATCAAACCCGCCGGGCGCCCATTCGCTGATTTCGCCGCCTTTCGGGGCATCGGGGTTCACATAATCCAGATGCGGAAAATCGGCGGGATATTTCAGATCGCCAAAGGTGGAAATGCCATGGGCAACGATCACGTTTTCCTGCGCCCGCGCCTGCGCGGCCACCAGCCCAAGACCCAGCACCACAATCCCGGCGCCCAGCCATCTTGCCCATCCGTCTTCCCGCGGGCGGGTCAGGGCAACAGCTTCTGCACGGGTCTTGCGGGTCATCCGGGTCTCCTCTGCCATGGCCGACTTGATGCGGCTTTGGCTGACGAGACTAGCGGAAAATCCCGCCCTCTCAAGGCGCGATTGCGTGAATACGGGGGATTGTATCGCCGCAAGGGCCATACAATGCAAAAGGCCACCCCGAAGGGTGGCCCGCAGGCAGAATGTGCCGGAAATCAGGGCTGCGTGGCAAGCCAGGCGATCAGGTTCGCCCGGTCCTGCACTTTGGGCAGACCTGCGAAAGACATCTTGGTCCCCGGCATGTAACCCTTGGGGTTGGTCAGGAAGGCTTCCAGATTGGCCGGGGTCCAGCTGTCAGAGGCCATGGCCAGCAGCGCATCGGAATAGCCGAAGCCTGCAACCGCAGCCTTGGCACGATCCACCACGCCGTTCAGATGCGGGCCGGTGCCGTCGGTGCCATCCACCTTGTGGCAGGCCTTGCACTTGGCAAACACCTTTTCGCCCGCAGCCGCATCGGCCGTGGCAAACACTTCGTCAAACGACGGCCCGGCCTCTGCGGCAGGCTCATCGGTCGCAGCGCCGGCAACTTCGATGACATAGCTTTGGGTTTCTTCGCCACCGTGACCGCCGCCACCCATGGAATACAGCCCTTCGGCCGCCCAGTTGCCCAGCATGAAGACGAGCAGCGACCCGCAGACCGCGCCCAGCACCTTGGTTGATGTCATCGTGTCGATCATGTCGCGTCCTACATTGGCTTGTCGCTGTGGGGGCTTCTATCCGCTTCCCCCGCCTGTTTTCAAGGTGTAGTAGCGCCGCAGCCTGCGCAAATGCGGCGAAATGACCACGGAGTGTGACACAATGGCAGGGCGGATCTCGTTTCAGGGCGAACTCGGCTCCTATTCGCATCAGGCCTGCCGTCAGGCCCGGCCCGGCATGGATGTGCTTCCTTGCCGCACTTTTGAAGATGCGATCGAGGCCTGCCGGGCAGGCGAGGCCGATCTGGCCATGCTGCCGGTGGAAAACTCCACCTATGGCCGCGTGGCCGATATCCACTCGCTGCTGCCCGGGTCCGGCCTGCGAATCGTCGACGAGGCTTTTGTCCGCGTCCACATCAATCTTCTGGCGATTCCCGGCACCGCGATCACCGATGTCACCTCGGCCATGAGCCATACCGTGCTTCTGGGCCAGTGCCGCAACTTCCTGAAAGCGCATAACCTGCGCGCCGTGACCGGGGCCGATACCGCAGGTTCTGCCAAGATCGTGGCCGAAAAGGGCGATCCCACCATGGCGGCGCTGGCGTCGGAACTGGCCGGCGAAATCTACGGTCTGGACGTGCTGGCGCGCCATATCGAAGATCAGGCCAATAACACCACCCGCTTTCTGGCCATGTCGCGCCAGATCGACACCACACGCCGTGGCCCCGGCAAGATGATGACCACCTTCACCTTCCGCGTCCGCAACATCCCGGCGGCGCTGTACAAGGCACTGGGCGGCTTTGCCACCAATGGCATCAACATGACCAAGCTGGAAAGCTACATGGTCGGCGGCAGCTTCACCGCGACCGAATTCTACGCCGATATCGAAGGCCACCCCGAAGATGCCGCCGTGGCCCGCGCGCTGGACGAGCTGCGCTATTTCACCTCGGCTCTGGATATCGTCGGCGTCTATCCCGCTGACCCGAGCCGCGCCTAAAAGCCCCCGTCCCCGCACGCCAGATCCCGTGCGGGGCCTTCCCGGCGCCTTGCCTTCCCGGTGTCGGTCAGGCGTGCGGCGCGGCGCGGTGGCGCTCTTCGATTTCGTTGCACATCTGCGCGATGCGGGTTTCGAACTTGCGCTCCACCTTGCCCTTCGCCAGCTTNNGGAATTCCAGCGTAAAGGTGCCCTCCACGCTGGCCGCCGAAAACTGGAACCCCAACATGTTCGGCGCGTCCACCTCGGCCAGCTTCACCGTCACTTTGCGCGTCTTGCCCCGATAATCGAACGAAACCACCCAGGCCATGCCGGGGCCAAAACCCTGCACCCGGTCCACCCGCGCGATTTCGGCCCCGCGCCGCAGCACCGCCCGCTCCCAGGCTTCGGTATCGGCGAAATCGGCGAAAACCACCTCCAGCGGTGCTTCGATATCTTCGCGTGTCGAAAGTTTCATGTCCTGCCCTTTCGCCTCGGGGTTTTGCGCCCCGTTCTGCCTTGCGTTATCCGTTTCAATCCAGCCGATCCGCAAGCCAGTTGGCAAGCAGGAAATGTGCGATGGACCCGCGCCGCGCGGGCTTGACCACCGGATGTTCCCCCGCCATCGCCGCCAGCACCGCCTCGCGCGTCATCCACAGCGCATCCTCCAGCTCGGCCGGGTCCAGCCGGATCTCATCGTCCAGCGCCTCTGCCGCGCAGCCGATCATCAGCGAAGCCGGAAAGGGCCAGGGCTGGCTGGCCAGATAGCGCACGGCGCCAAGGCGGATGCCCGCTTCCTCCATCACCTCGCGGCGCACGGCGGCTTCGATGGTTTCACCCGGTTCGATGAACCCNNCCCCGCCTCTTCGAACACCTCGCGCCGCACCGCCGCCTCGACCGTCTCGCCCGGTTCGATGAACCCCGCCAGACAGGAATACATCCCCTCCGGCCAGCCGGGCGAACGCCCCAGCAGCACGCTGTTGCCCCGCGTCACCAGCATGATCACCACCGGATCGGTGCGCGGAAAATGCTGCGCCCCGCAAGCCGGACAGCTGCGCTGCCAGCCCGCCATCGCCATCTCGCTGGCCGCGCCGCAGGTGGCACAGAACCCGTGGCTGCGGTGCCAGTGCAGGATCGCCCGCGCCATGGCCGCAAGCTCTGCCCCGCGCGGGGTCAGCTGCGTCATGATGCCGCGCAGCTCCAGAAAACCATGATCGCCCGGCAGCGCCGGATGCCGCTGTTCCGACGGATCGAAGAACCCGTGCTCCACCGCTTCGGCCCCGGCTTCGGGCGCCCAGTCCGAAATATCCTGCGCAAATCGCGGCCCACCGCCGTCCAGCCCCAGAAACACCGGCCCCCGGCCATGCGCCAGCACCGGATGCCCCGGCCGCACCCAGCCCAGCGCCCCCCCCGCCACCACAAGCGGCTTGCCACGCCAGACCGGCAGCACCTGCCCCCGTTCCAGCAGCGCCGCCATCTGCACCGCATCGCCGCGCAGTTCCGCCGCCCGGTTCAGCCCAGAACCGCCAAAGGTCACAGTTTCTGCCAGCCGCATGATTTGCCCCGTTTTTCGTGCCGCCCAAAGGTGTTGCATGTGCTTTCCGAAGTTGCAAACATCTGCGTGATCGGCCAAGATCGGCATCGGTTCATGGCCTTTTTGTCCCAGAACCCAATCGCGACACGCAAGATCGAGCAGAAAGACACACCAAGGCCGTGACCCCGCATTTCAGCATTTCATGGAACGCCGGGCCGCACCGGCCAGTGCCTCTGTGTGATCCTGCCGCGCCGGGGATGCAGGATTGACCCGCACATCCGCTCCTGATGCCCGCCTGCCCCTACGGTTGCTGGCCACCTCTGATGTGCATGTGCATCTTCTGAACTACGATTATTACGCCGACCGGCCCGCCGATGACATGGGGCTGTCACTGACGGCCACGCTGATCGCAGAGGCCCGGCAGGAAAGCCGCAACAGCCTGCTGTTTGACAATGGCGATTTCCTGCAGGGCAACCCGCTGGGCGATTACATCGTGCATTCCGGCGCGATGCGGGCGGGCCATGTGCACCCGGCCATCCGCGCGATGAACCGGCTGGGCTATGATGCGGCGACCCTTGGCAACCACGAATTCAACTATGGCCTGGATCAGCTGCTGGATTCGCTGCAGGGCGCGGAATTTCCGATTGTTTCGGCCAATGTGCTGCGCCGCCTTGGCGCCACGCCCGCACAGGACGAAACCCTGCTGCCCCCCCATGTGCTGCTGGAGCGTGAGCTGCGCGATGACGCAGGCCAGATTCACCGGCTGAAGATCGCGGTGATCGGCTTTGCACCGCCCCAGATCCTGCAATGGGACCGGATGCTGCTGCAGGGCCGCATCGAAACCCGCGGCATCCTTGAAACCGCCGAGGCACTGGTGCCGCAGCTGCGCGCGGCAGGGGCCGATCTGGTGGTGGCCCTGTCCCATTCCGGTATTGGCGCCATGGATCGCGACAGCTGGGCCGAAAATGCCACCACCGCGCTGGCCACCGTGCCCGGCATTGATGCCATCATCGCAGGTCACAGCCACAGGGTATTCCCCGCCCCCACCTTCGAAGAGATCGAAGGGGTTGATCCGATGGCGGGCACCATCTTTGGCAAGCCGGTGGTCATGCCCGGCTTCAACGGATCGCATCTGGGGGTGATCGACCTTGATCTGCGGCAGGATGCGCAGGGCCGCTGGCAGGTGGCGGCGGCAAAGGCCGCGGCGCGGGCCGTGCAGGGCGCGGGCATCCAGCCCTCGGCGGCGGTGGAACGTGCCGTCTGCCTTGAACATGATGCAACCGTGGCCTTTGCCCGCCGCACGGTGGGCGAAACCATGATCCCGCTGCACAGCTATTTCGCGCTGGTCAATCCCGCCGCCGCCCTGCGCGTGGTGGCCGAGGCGCAGGTCCGCCATGTGCGCAAACAGCTGCAGGGCCGGCCAGAGGCGGCATTGCCGCTGCTCTCTGCCGCCTCGCCCTTCAAGGCGGGCGGGCGCGGCGGGCCGCGCAACTTTGTCGATATCCCGGCAGGCCCCATGGCGCTGCGCCATGTGGCGGATCTGTATATCTTCCCCAATACCATTGCCGCTCTCCGGCTGACCGGGGCCGAACTGGCCGACTGGCTGGAAAATTCGATGGGCATCTATCGGCAGATCCAGCCCGGTCTGGCCGATCAGCCGCTGATCGACCCTGAATTTCCCAGCTACAACCATGATCGCATCCTGGGCCTGACCTTCGACATAGATCTGGCATCGCCCGCCCGGTATGACCGGTTCGGGGTGCTGCGCGATCCGGCAGCGCAGCGCGTCCACAATCTGCGGCACAATGGCCAACCACTGGATCCTGCGGCAGAATTCATCCTGGCCACCAACAGCTATCGCGCGGCCGGCTGCGGCGGCTACACGGCGGCGCGCCCCGAACGGATCGTGGATGTGGGCCGGGCGCCGATCCGCGACATCCTGCTGGGCTTCGTGCGCGACACTGCGCCGGTTGCGCTCTGGCAGGGCGGCAGCTTCGGCTTTCTGCCGATGCCCGGCACCTCCGTGCAGTTTGAAACCGGCCGCGACGCCCTGCCCTATCTGGACGAGATCGCGCATTTCACCCCCGAACCGCTTTGCCCCACCGATGACGGTTTCCTGAGCTTCCGTCTGCACCTGTGATCGGCTAGACCTTCCCCGCAAGCGAAGGAGACCGCCATGTTCGACGCCGTGATCTTCGATCTGGATGGAACGCTGATCGACACCGAAGCCCTCGCCATCCGCTCTGCCCGGGCGGTTTTTGCGCGGATCGACATCCCGCTGGATGAACCCCTGTTCCACAGCCTGATCGGCCGCGATCTGGCCAGCGGCGATGCCATCCTGCGCGCGGCCTATCCCCAGCTGGATATCGACCGGCTCAAGACCGATCTGCACGCCGGGTTCGAGGCCGAACTGGCCGCAGGTCTGCCGCTGAAACCCGGCGCTCTGGATCTGCTGGATCAGATCACCCAGCCCCGCGCGCTCTGCACCTCGTCACAGCGGGCCAGCGCGCATCGCAAGCTGGATCTGGCCGGGCTGGCGCAGGCCTTTGCCCATGTGGTGACCCGCGAAGATGTGGTGGCGGCCAAGCCGAATCCCGAACCCTATCTGCTGACGGCACAGCTGCTGGGCGTCGATCCGGCGCGCTGCCTTGTGTTCGAAGACAGCGAGGCCGGGGCCGCAGCCGCAATGGCGGCGGGATGCGTGGTGGTACAGATACCCGACATAATACCGACGCAGGGCGTACACGCGCATCACGTCGCGCCAACCCTGATCGAGGGTGCGCGCATGGCCGGTCTGATCTGATGCGCGGCCGGATCTGGCTGCGGCGGCTGCTGTTCGGCGGCTTTGTTCTGACCCTGCTGGCGATCGTCGGGGCGACCTGGTTCACCCACCGGCTGATGACCGAAATGCTGACAGGCCGCGCCTTCCGCCAGAACTCTGCGGTTGCGGTCGGCGATCCGATGCAGTTGGGCTATCGCGGCGATCCGATGCAGGCCTTTGATTTGCCTTTCGAAAATCTGACGGTTGAAACGCCGCTTGGCCCCGCGCCCGCATGGTGGGTGCCCGGCAAGCCCGGCGTGGGCAGCCGCCGGCGCGCGGCCCTGTTCATTCATGGCATCGGCGGCGCCCGCGAGGATGGTTATCAATACCTGCCGGAACTGCACGCCGCGGGCCTGCCGGTTCTGCTCGTCACCTATCGCAACGATGCAGGCGCCCCCGCCGCGCCCGACGGCCTGCGCAGCTTCGGCCTCACCGAATGGTCCGACATCGACGCCGCCTTCGCCCTGCTGCACAACCGCGGCATCGACGATGTCGTTCTGGTCGCAGCCTCCATGGGCGGCGCCATCGCTGGGCAATTTTTGGCACGTTCCGATTACTTCGATATGGCGGATGCGCTGATTCTGGATGCCCCGGCCTTGGATTTTCCGGCCATCCTGCGCCATGTGACGGCAGAGCTGCGGCTGCCTCTGGGCGGCATCGGAGCCGCTCTGGCCGTGCCCGCCTTTGGCCTGAGCCATGGCGCGAACCTGTCGCAGGCGCGCGTGGGCGACATTCTGGCGGATTTCACCGGGGCTGTGCTGGTTCTGCACGGGCGGCGCGACCGGATCGTGCCCCCCGCCTCCAGCCTTGCGCTGCTGGCGGCGCGTCAGGGCAATACGACCCTGCTGCTGACCCCGGGCGATCACCTGCAAAGCCGCACCACGGCCCCCCGACGATTTGAAACCGTGCTGCAGGATTTTCTGGCCACCCTGCCCAGGTGACTTTGTGCAAAACGGGGGGCTTGCATAATCCCCCCACCTGCCCTATCTGCACCAGCGAGAGGTTGGCGCGGGCGAGCGCCTCGCCAACCCGGTCAGGACCGGAAGGTAGCAGCCGTAACGAGCCCCGCTTGGGTCGTTGTCCAGCCTCTCACCCTACCCCCTCCTAGCGTATTGAAAATGAAAGATACCCTTGGATTTCAGGGGTATTTGCTACAAACCCTGCTACAAGAGCTGCTACAAACGGGGTCTTGGAGGGGGCATGAAATACGTCCAGCAGGTCAGGGGCAAGTGGATCGTCCGCATCACAGTTCCTGATGAATTGCGCGACATCATTGGCGTTCGCGAGCTGGTCGAGAAGGACCTGCCGTCTGACGCGAGAACCCGCGAAAGACTGGCGCATGGCATCATCAACCGCTTCTTCGCTCGGATCGACGAAGCGCGGGAAGTATACGAAGCCCGAAAGGGCGCGCCTGCAGTCACGCTCTCCGTCGCGGCGAAAAGCCACTATGCAAATGCTGTCGCAATCGACCAGGCGAAGCGCGCAGCCATGCCGACAGTAGCAGAGATCAATGCCGAAAGGGAGCGCGCCCTCGAGAGGCTTGCTGAGGAACAGCGCACCACAGGTCACACCGCTGCCTCCATCATCAATGCAACGACGGACTTCGAGCTCAAGGCTGGCGCGCGCGACTTCTACCACAACATCCGGACGCGACGCCTGGCTGCGCTGCGGTCAAGCTTCACTTCTGGCGAAACACACTGGATCGAGCCTGCTGTCGAACAATACGTCACCGAACATGCTCTGCCTGTGCAGCGCGATACACCGGAATGGCGCGATCTTGCAGACGCGCTGACCCGTGCGGAGATCGAGGCGCTGGAGCGGACGCTCGAACGCGACAGGGGTGACTTTTCAGGACAGCCAAGCGATCCGCTGCTGACTGCTCCAGACCCAGAGCCTCTTGATGCAGCAAAGCATGTCGGAAGCAGCCAAGGGCTGACCCTGTCCGAAGCGCTGGTCGGCTTTCACGCTGAGCGCACAGCCGGAGGTTCCACTTTGGCACCAAAGACAATGGAGGAGCACAGAAACGCGGTCCGCATGTTCAATGAATTCCTCGGCTCTGACCGGGCTGTCGCTTCTATCACGAAGCAGAATATCATCGACTACAAGCAGGCGCTTCTGAAAACACCAAACAGATATACGATGCGCTTTCCAGGCCTCACGCTTCCTCAAGCGATCAAAGCGAATCAGAAGCTCGCCGAGCCCGTTTCGACTTTGGCACCGAAAACAATCAACATGAAATGGTTATCGCATCTGTCCAGCATACTTCAGTGGGCGTCGAATAATGGGTATACCGCCTCGAATCCAGCCAGAGAAGTTCGCGTAGATACAGGCAGCAAAGTTCATCGCGAACCTTCTTATCTACCATTCACCAAAGAAGAACTTAAGCAGATCTTTGGCAACCCTATCTTTTCTGACCCCTCGACTTATGGATTGAACCAGTGGGCGCTGCTGGCCATGCTTTATACTGGCGTTCGAAATTCGTCCGAAATGGCGCGAATGAAACTCGCCAACATCTACAAAGAACAGTCTGTCCCGGTTTTTTACCTCGCAGATGCCTCGAAAAATCAGCGCAGCAAGCGGCTTGTTCCAATACATGACGACCTGATCCGTTTCGGGTTCTTGGATCACGTCCAGCGCCTCAAGGACGCAGGTGAGACATTGCTCTTCCCTGAGTGAGCAAAAAGAGCAGACAAAGTCAACGACTGGTTTAACAATACCTTTCTTGTCAATATTGGACTGAAGAGCAAGCAGAAGGTATTTTACAGCTTCCGTCACACATTGGCGACCGAGCTCGCACGCTCCGGTGTGCCGCGAGAATTGTCAAAAATGATTTCGGGACATGCACCGCAGGAGGTTGCGTCAGTGTATATCCATGCCTCACCAGTGATCTTGATGGCAGAGGCCCTGAACAAGGTGAAGTTCGACCTGCCAATCAGGCCGGTGCACTGACATGACGCCACCCTGCATTGCCAAGCTTCCGACAAGTAATCCTCATCGACCGTGGATGACATAAGTGATGCGGGCGCGCATGCCGACACCATACTGGATCATCAACGCGGCGAGGCGCTGTCCGTTGATCAGACGAATACGGTGCTGCACCCGTTCGACATAGCTCGTCGCATCGCGTGAGAAATCAGAGGCTGTGACGGAGACGCGCCCAGTCACCAATGTGGACCTGTATTGACTGGTAGCACTTTCCGCTGTGAGCCCAATTCGACACGCACGGGCGAAATACCGGCTGACATCCATTCTGCAAGTTCGCTCGCGATGCGGCCTGCATCGTGCCGCAAGGCACACTCCCAGACGATTGCGATACGCCATCCCGCGCAAGCAAGCGCCTCCTCCACTTTCTGATCACGCGCCAGGTTAGCCTCGAACTTCGCCTGCCAGAAATCGATGCGTGTCTTCGGAGTTGTCGTATAGCGGCACCCCTCGTGGCGATGCCAGAAGCAGCCATGCACGAAGACGACAACGCGATACCGCGGAAAGACAAGGTCCGGAGAACCGGGCAGATCCTTGCGGTGAAGACGGAAACGAAAACCGCGCGCGTGCATCGCACGTCTCAGCAGCAATTCCGGCTGGGTGTCACGCCCTCGTATACCCGCCATCATCCGCGAGCGCACTTCGGGTGACACGACGTCGGTCATGTGAGCTTGAACTCCCCGGCCAGACCTGGAACAAGACGATACTGAGCGTTCACAGCAGGATCCGCAATGACAACCCCGGTCAGCATCGTCGATCTCTTTTCCGGTCCCGGAGGCCTCGGAGAGGGATTCGCAGCCGTCAGAGCCGGTGGAGTTCCCGCATACAGGATCGAGGTGTCGATCGAGAAGGAAGCATCGGCGCATGCGACACTTCGCCTGCGGGCCTTCCTGCGTCGGTTTCCCGTCCTTCCTGCCGAATACCTTTCCTGGATCCAGAAAGGCGGTCCCCAACCAGACTGGGCCGTGCTGTATCCGACGGACTGGGCTGCAGCCGAGCATGAAGCTCGCTGCCTGGAACTTGGCTCAGCAGGTGCAACCGATCTACTTGAGCAGCGCATCCGGATGCTCGAGGCATCCGGACAGCGCAAGACCTTGCTGATAGGCGGCCCCCCTTGTCAGGCCTACTCACTCGCCGGCAGATCTCGCAATGCGGGTATCGCTGACTATGATGCGATGAAGGATCACAGGAACTTCCTTTACGAAGAGTATGTCCGTGTCCTGAATCGATTGAACCCGGCAGCTTTCGTCATGGAGAACGTGAAGGGCATGCTGTCATCCTCAGTCGAGGGGCGCGCCATCTTCGCTTCGGTCAGACATGATCTGAAGGCTGCAGGCGAAGGCTACGCGTTGTTTGCACTGTCGGCCGACACGCTGCTTCCCGGCGAGCCCGGCCCGAAGGATTTCATTGTCCGCGCCGAAGAGCACGGCGTGCCTCAGTCGCGCCACCGCGTGATAATAGTTGGCATTCGTCGTGACATTGCCGAGCGTCTTCCAAACGAGCTGCTGCCGCGCCTGACACGGACTGGCTCGCTCGCGACGGTCAGGCAAACGATCGCNNGTGCGATGCTGGCAGCGATCGATGATGTGGAAAACGGGCTTGCGGAGATTCAGGTGTCGCGTCCCAGCGCCTTTCGCGCATTGCTCGCCAAAGTTCGGGGGCGCCTGGGTGAAACAGCGCTGCGAGGACGTATAGCCAGCAGAACCGGATCGAACATGACGGAGGCATTGCCGACCGACCTTGCTGACTGGCTGTCTGGCCACCCCCAGGGCGCACTGACGCTGCATGACACTCGTGGTCACATGCCATCTGACCTCGCAAGGTATCTGTTTGCTGCGTGCCATGCTCAGGTCGAAGGAGCCAGTCCTCGTGCGCATGCTTTTCCCGAAGCGCTGGCACCAGATCATCGCAGCTGGACCAGTGGGAAGTTCAACGACCGTTTTCGCGTCCAGCTGGCTCACCAACCCAGCACGACGATCACCAGCCACATCGCGAAGGATGGACATTACTTCATTCACCCAGACCCGTTCCAATGCCGGAGCCTCACGGTTCGGGAGGCNNGTCCAGGTGGGCAATGCCGTCCCTCCTTGGCTGGCGCACCAGATCGCAAAGTCTCTTCTTCCTGTATACGACCGAATCTGACGCTCCCGCAGGTCAGGGTGCACTCAGCATGAAATGGCCTCAAAGTGGTCAAGGTTCCATTGCAACCTTCAGGCACTTGGGCTTGAATGATTTTCGTGAGAGTTGTGTCTGGAATGGTGTTGCAGGGAATGGAGGGCTTCGATCAAGGAACCGCACGTCGCCATCCCGGCGATGTCGATGCGCGACCGGATTCTTTCTCGGTTGCCTCTGCCGCAATAACCGGACAGGTCGACATCCGTGGCCGCACCTTGCTGCATCATGCCGCGCAACTTGGGGATTCGCACACCTGTCGAAGCCTGCTGGCTGCCGGAGCTGACCCGAGGCGCCTCGATCATGATGGCAGGGCGGCCGCTGACCTCGCCAGATCGGCGGGGCATTTCGAATTGGCAGCTGCTCTCGAGGGGCGTGTCGAGACCGAAGACGTTATTGCCGCTCGCGCTCCCCTGACACCCCGCGAACTGATAGGCCTTGTCAGGGATGAGGCAAAGACGGTCCAGGACTTGATTGCACGAAAGAGGCTGAACGCGCGCGATGCAAAGGGCGACACGCCGCTGCACATTGCAGCGATGCGCGGCAAAATACATATCGCTGAGCTGTTCGTCAGTGCGGGAGCGGATATCCATGCGACCAATGCTGCGGGCAGGACACCGTCCGAAGCCGCAACGGCCAACGGGTTCGCACTACTGGCTGCCCTGCTCGGCTCTGCGGCTGGCTCTGAGAATGTCGAACCACCGCCGACTGCGTCCAACAAGACCAGTCCGAGGTCCGTGGACGGCAGCAGGGTCGGTATTGCAAAAACACCGACAAGTATCGCGACCAACCTCTCAGCAACTGCCGTTGATCTCGAACAGCTGGACGACCTCGCCTTCGAAGGCAGCATCGATGCAGGAGATTTCCACGACCACTTGGAACTCGACGAGACCCGTGCGAGCTTCCAGCGCATCTCAGGCGACATCCGGGTGCACTCGGGTTTTGCGGAGGCGCAGATCGACTGGGACCTTGGTCCGGTGCGCGGCACTATCGAGGGCGACGGCATCGCGAAAAACAAGCTGCCTGAGCGGACCGCGGAGCAACAACATTCACTTGTTGGCCGCCACGGGCTGCGGCGGGCAGCACAGCCTTCGCTGTGGCGGAGGTTTGGCATCGACATGGCAGGTTGTCGCGCCATCGTTGAACGCGTCTTCGAGGCGGGTCATCTGTCGGATGATGATTTCGATGACATTCTTGGGATATGCGACGGGCAATTCGACCCAGTGGACCTGCTGGTCAACCTTCGGCGCGAGTTCGAAGCCGCAGGTTTCTATCGGATCGAAGAACAGACCGACGCCCTCTGGGACGCTGCTTCACCCGTAGATGTTGAAGACCTGACCGAGGCCATCATCACGTCCTGCACCCGCACCATGGACCTTCCCGGCACGGGGAGACATGTTCCAGTTCAGAAGGAACTACTCCGCCTGACCGCCACCCTTGTCGATGCGAGGCGCGCCACCCTGCTGGGTTTGGTCGAAAGCCCTGAGGCGCTCGACATCATCCTATATATGGCTGACCGGATAGTGGAACGAGAGGTCGCCCCGGACATCGTCACCACCCTGGTCTTCGATCCTGCGCACCCTGCTCGCGAAGGTCAGCAATTCATGGAGGCGATCAGGACGCTGCGAGAACGGCGCGACGATATCGCTGGCGGCTCCAGCCGTGGGATCCGGGCAGCCGCCGATGCAGCCGAACTGCTTGAACTTCGACCGGAGTTCCTGCGCGATGTCGCAACCGCCATGCGCGAGTCGGCAGAACTTGCGGGCGTCGCCAACAGACTCGACCGGAACCTGGACGCGCTGGAGGCAGGCTTTGGAGAGATCCTGGACGCCTTCATTCCCTTGTGTCGACGCTATGCCGCCCAGAACGCGGGCGAGGGCGAGGATCAGGAAGACTTGTTTCAGGTTGGGTTCTTCGGCCTGCGACGTGCAGTCATCCGCTTCCAGCCGGAACTAGGAACGCATTTCACTGCGTATGCTTCTGCTTGGCTCAGGCAGTCCATCGGGCGCTGGCGAGCCGACGAAAGCCGTCTGATCCGCCTGCCGGTGCATCGGCAAGCGATACTGAACGAGTGCAGACAGGCGGCCGAGATGATCGAGACTCGAACTCTGCGTGATGCGACGAAGGAAGAAATCGCCGCCGAGCTTCGCCGTGCACCGGAATTGATGACCATGCTCGCTCATCTGCCGCTCGACGCAGTCGAACTGGATCAGCTGGACCATCTCGCAGCTGAGGGCATGGATGACAACATTCCCGATTACGTGCGCCTGGCCGATCTGGTGATGCTAGTTCACGAGGAGCTGAGGCAGCTGCAGCCTCGCCCTGCCGACATCATCCGTCGTCGTTTCGGTATCGGCTTCGCTGATGAGATGACGCTGGAGGAGATCGGTCAGCTTTACGGCGTCACGCGGGAACGCATCAGGCAGATCGAGGCTAAGGGTCTGGTAGTTCTCCGGCATCCTGCGCGAATCCGCTACCTGTCGAAGGCACTCTGACATCGTGATGGCTATCAGGAACGCACCGCCTCATGCTACTGCCATGCTCGAGTCCCTTCGGGGGCTCGGCTACACGACGTCTACTGCTTTGGCTGATATCGTCGACAATTCGATAAGTGCAGGTGCGACCGAGATCGATGTGTGGTTCGAGTGGGACGGTAGCACAAGCTGGATCCGCGTTCTAGACAACGGTATCGGCATGGACGACGCGGAGCTCGAGACGGCGATGCGACTTGGTGCGAAAGATCCTCGCTCCATGCGCACAGCGACCGACCTCGGACGGTTCGGTATGGGGCTAAAGACCGCCAGCTTCTCACAGGCGCGCCGCCTGACCGTCGCCAGCCGTCGCAAGAATCAGCAGATCGTCTGCCTTCGCTGGGATCTGGACCGGCTGTCGGAAGGAGCGGACGGAGGTTGGCCCTTGTTCGAGGGCCCACACGACGGTTCAGAGACGGCACTGATGCCTTTGAGCAAAATGGCGCAAGGCACAGTCGTCCTGTGGGAGATGATGGATCGCATCATCACGGAGGGCTTCACCGCGCAGCACATGATCGATTTGTCCGATCAGGTCGAGGAGCATCTGGCGATGACCTTTCATCGCTTGCTGGATGAGGGCGGGTTGGTCCTGCGCATCAACTGCAGGAAAGTAGCTCCCTGGGATCCCTTCTTGCTGGGTCACCCGGGCAAGGCGATGGAGACGACCGAGTATCGTCTCGTGGGCACTGTTGGTGTGGTCGTTCAGGCACATGTCCTGCCGCACCCCGACATGCTGAGACCAGCAAAGACGAATGCGGCGGCCAATTCTGCGGCCTGGACCTCGCAACAAGGTTTCTACATCTATCGAAACCGGCGTCTTTTGGTGGCTGGCGGATGGCTGGGCCTCGGCGAGCGCGGACGCGCCTGGACNNGCCTGGACAAGGGATGAGGCACACCGGCTGGCACGCATCCGTATCGACATCCCCAACTCTGCCGATGCCGAGTGGAAGATCAACGTGCTGAAATCGACGGCGAGTCCGCCGTTGCGGCTGCGGAGCCAGCTTCAGCGTATCGCTGCAGAGACGCGGGAAAGAGCACGGATGGTCTTCACCCATCGCGGGCGACTTGTGCCGTCGACGAATGCCAAGACGGGCGGCGTGCCGGACCTGTGGGATACTGTAAAGACCCGCAAGGGCACCTCCTACCGAATCTCTCGTGAACATGACTTGGTCGCATCTCTTCTCGAACGTGCGGGTCCGCTGAAGGCCGATGTCATGGCAGTGCTGCGGCTGATCGAAGAAACGGTTCCAGTGCAACGTATCTGGTTAGACACTGCCGAAGATCGTGAAACTCCGACCACAGGCTTTGCTGCCGCATCTGATGATGACGTGCGGTTGCCACTGTCAGCATTGTTCCGCGCTTTGGTCCTGCATAGCCACCTGACCGAGGAAGAGGCGAAAGAACGCCTTTTACGGACCCACCCGTTCGAGCGCTACCCGGGGCTTATAGCCGAATTGACACTCAAGGACATTCCGACCGATGACCATCATTGACCAAAAGGCATTCGACGCGATCCTGAGCATGGCGCAGAAGCTGCTCATCGTGAATGCGGACGAGGCAGGGATAGCCATCACCCCAGCGATGATCGAACATCAGCTGGACATGCTGGCTATGATCATGCCGACACAGTTCGCTGTCATTGATCGCGACGCACTAGTGGACGAACTGATCCGACGCGCAAGCCAGCGCGTCGGAACCAACGCGACACTGAAGGACGTCGGCGATCACCTCGACTGGCTGAATGCCGATCGCAAGAAAGGCTGGCATTACTGGCGCCGTTACTCCGAATATATGGAAACGAAGATACCGTGGAAGGCACTGGATGCACTGGACGTCGCCACGGACGAGGTGCTGGAGCAGCTGGAAGACCCGCTGCGGGAAGGCGCTTGGGATCGCCGCGGGCTGGTTGTAGGGCATGTCCAATCCGGCAAGACCGGAAACTACACCGGCCTGATCTGTAAGGCCGCAGATGCGGGCTACAAGATCATCATCGTGCTGGCGGGCTTGCACAACAACCTGCGCGCCCAGACCCAAATCCGCCTGGACGAAGGCTTTCTCGGATTCGCGACTCTTGCCAATGCCGATGAATTGCCACCCGTTGGTGTCGGACTAATCGACACCGATCACTCCACGCGCCCGAACTATGCGACGAACCGCAGCGAGAAAGGCGATTTCAACAAGGTCCAAGCATCGAAGCTTGGTATCACGCCAGAGCAGCGTCCATGGCTGTTCGTGGTCAAGAAAAACAAGACAGTTCTCGAGCGGTTGCTGTTCTGGATCCGGAACAGAGCTGCGAACTATGTCGACCCCGTAACGGGCAGGAAGATTGTCACAAACCTGCCGCTGATGATAATCGACGACGAAGCTGACCACGGTTCGGTGGACACAGGAGAGAACGTGGTCGATGAGTTCGGCGTTCCTGACACCGAACACAATCCGACCGTCCTGAATCGGCTGATCCGATCGATCCTGCATCACTTCAGCCGCAAAGCTTATGTGGGTTACACCGCGACACCCTTCGCCAACATCTTTATCCACGACAAGGGCACGACAGAGGAACACGGGCCGGATCTGTTCCCGTCCTCGTTCATCACGAGCCTGGCGGCACCATCGAACTACATCGGCCCCGGCCGCGTCTTCGGATCGACAACATCAGCACCCGAAAGCCTGCCGCTGGTGCGGGCTCTCAAGGAGGACGAATATACCCCCTGGATTCCTCCAAAGCACAAGAACGGTTTCCGACCTACCTGGCATGGGGACTGCCGAATTCCCGACAGCCTAGAAGAGGCAGTGCGGTCTTTCATTCTCGCCTGCGCCCTACGCAAGCTGCGTGGGCAGGGCACGAAGCACTCCTCGATGCTTATCCACGTTTCGCGCTACACCTCCGTCCAGTCAGAGGTCGTGAAACAAGTCGATGAATACAGGCGCATGCTAAAGGGGCGCTTCACCCGCGGCATCGATCTGGCTGCCACCGAGGAGATCATGCGCGCCGAATACGAGCAGCACTTCCTGCCCGGCATGCTGCGCATCCGTGAAATGCTGATCCCTGACGAACGCCTTGCCGACTTCACGTGGGATCAGGTGCGCGAAATCCTGCCAGAGGTGATCAGCGACATCAAGGTGCGCGAGATCAACGGATCTGCCAAGGATGCGCTTGATTACACCGACAACGAAGCCACTGGTCTGAAAGTCATTGCGGTCGGCGGTGACAAGCTAGCCCGTGGCCTGACCCTGGAAGGACTGTGCACCAGCTACTTCCTGCGCACGGCGCGGATGTATGACACACTGATGCAGATGGGGCGCTGGTTCGGCTACCGCGACGGCTACCTCGACTGCTGCCGCCTGTATACGACCGGCGAGATGATCGAATGGTTCGGTCACATTGCCGATGCAGCAGAAGAGCTACGCCAAGAGTTCGACAACATGGTCGCGGCAGGCGCCACACCAAAGCAGTTCGGCCTGCGTGTGCGGTCACACTCAGTGCTGACGGTGACCTCGCGTTCGAAGATGCGCAACGCACGGCCGATGCACCTGACCTTCTCGGGCGATCTTCTACAAACCATCGTATTTCCACCGCGGAGAACGGATTCGGAAGATAATTTCGATGCAGGCCAGCGGCTGATCGAAGCGCTTGGACAGCCCTTCCGCCCCGATCACCAGGTTTTCGTGCCAACCGGCGGCACCAACTGGAAAGGATACTTCTGGCGCGACGTCCCAGCTGCGAACGTGACGGCCTTCTTGCGGTCATATCGCACCCACGGCGCCAGCTTCCGTGTCGTCAGCCCGCTGATCGCTGATTTCATCGACGAAATGAACAAGGATGGCGAACTGACAAATTGGACCATTGCCCTGATCGGGGGCGGCGAAGCAATCAGGTCGATCGGGGGACTTGATGTCAATATGATCAGACGGAGCGCAGTCCAGTCCGAACCGGCCGACCGCTATTCGATTAAGACCCTCATCTCGCCTCGCGATCAGGCCATCGACCTGACCGAGGCGGAATGGCATGCAGCGCTCGAGCTGACGCACAGGACATGGCGCGGCGATAAGGATCGCGACCAAGATGCGACGCCGCCCGCCGAGCCGCGAGGTGGGGCAATCCGCAAGGTGCTCGGTTTCGGCTCACCAGACCACGGAGCGGTGCCACGACGAGAGCGCGGGCTACTGATGCTCTATCTGATCGATCCCGCACACAGCAAGATAGATGAGCTCAAAGAAGGCTCGCCGATCCTCGCATGGGCGATCAGTTTCCCAGGCAGTCCGTCCGAGCGACGGGTCAGCAATGCCGACTACATGGCAAACAGCGTGCTGTGGGGAGCGATGAATGATTGGCTGGACTGAGGACGGCCTCATGCGCTCGTGGCGCGTGCTGGCCCGTAAGGATGCCGCTGCCGATTGGCAGTTCGTGCACCTGACCGATATTGGACCCGTCGCCATCGAAGCAGGATGCCACTTCCCTGGTGCCCGCGAGGCGCTGATCGTCAGCTTCCCGCACACGACGCTGCCGGGACCGGACGGCCTGCCCGGCGGCATGGGGTTCGACGTGGTGACAGTGCGCGACGAACGCCTTTTCGGAGATCGCATCGCAATCGCGCTCGTCCGACGTGCGGAAGGGTCGCTCGACATCTTCACGGTGATGGCGACCGACGTGCTACGTTGTCTTGACGCGGCCGGAACAATGAACCAGCGCGAACTGGCGGAGATCTTCGTAGGCCGCGTGCAGGACTGGCAGACATTCATGGCAAGGAAGCGACGCCCTCTGTCGCTGGAGAGGCAGCTTGGCCTGATGGGAGAACTGTGTTTCCTCGACCGACTGATGGAAACCAGGTTGGGCGCCGCGGCGGTGGATTGCTGGCAAGGTCCGTTGCATGCACCACAGGATTTTCTCATCGGCAGCGGCGCAGTCGAGGTCAAGAGTTCGCTTACCAACAGCACCTTCCTCGCACGGATCAACAGCATCGAGCAGCTGGATACCGAGAAGGCACCAATGTTGCTCGCAGGGCTGCGCTTCGAAGTTGCTGATGAGGGCAACGATCTGGTCGGGATGGTCTCCAAGCTTCGGGAACGGATGGCACAGGCCGGGCTGTCGCGGGTATTCGAAGCTCTCATCCTTGTTTCGGGTTACGTGGACGACCATGCCGATCATTATCGGCGCAAGCTCCTGCTATCCGATTCACGTGCATTCGCCGTCGATGAGAACTTTCCCTGCCTTCGGCGGGCTGTCGTTCCGGCCCAGATCCGCAAAGCTCATTACACCCTCGACATCGATGCGCTTGAACAACCTGCGCTGTCGCTCGACGAACTTTTTCTGACGTTTGGATTGATGCAAGATGAGCCTTGAAGAATTTCACCACGGTTTCCGCGCGCTGGTGCAGAATACGATCTCCGAGCGTGTGCAGGCCAACGATGGACCGTTCCCCTCCGAAGAGCTCGTCTTTGCCGAACTGGTGATGGAGCATGTCGCCAATGCTGGCATCTGTGAAGCGGCGACGATCTGTCACTGGAGTGGCACCGTCCAGGGCAGGATTAGGATAACGGGCTATGCGCTATCTTCGGACGAGACCCGACTTGACCTCTTCGTCACTCATTACCTCGGGACGGATGAGATTACGCCAATCGCCGACTCGATCATTGGCAACGTCGCCAGCGAAGGAGTCAGGTTCCTTTTCCACGCCTCGACAGGAAAACTGCTCGGCAAGGTCGAACCCTCCCACGACGTCCACGGCCTAATCAGCACGGTCGCAAATCTTTGGCCTGATCTTGATCAGCTTCGTGTCTTCGTCATCACCGATGGCAAGACCAAATCGAAACATTTCTCGACGAAGGAGGTGCATGGCCGTATCGTCGCCATCGAAGCAATGGATATCGAGCGTCTCTACAGGCACACCGCAGGCAAACCGCGGGAAGAAGTTGCCATAAGCTTCGAGCAGACGATCGGCCACCCCCTGCCCTGCGTGCATGTTCCCGACCCGGATGCCGACTACGAATACGCCCTAGCTGCGGTGCCTGGTCCTGTGGTCCGTGGCCTTTATGAACGCTTCGGAAGCCGCCTTCTAGAGGCCAACGTCCGCACCTTCCTCGGTGCACGAGGCAAGGTGAACAAGGGCATAGCAGAGACGCTCGCCCGCGAACCAGAGCACTTCATGGCTTTCAACAACGGCCTCGTGCTGGTCTGCGACCAAGCGGTCTTCGGGCGTTGTTCTGATGGCAGCATCGGAATATCGCTACTGAAAGGACTGCAGATCGTCAACGGCGGTCAGACCACCTCGTCAATCTACTTTGCAGCGCGCGAGAACAGGATGCTGGATCTGGGCAACGTCATGGTGCCAGCCAAGATTATCATCTTGAAAGGCAGCGAGGAAAGCGGGCGCGAACGTCTGATCGCCAACATCTCGAAGTTCGCGAACAGTCAGAATGCAGTGAAGACTTCGGACCTCTCTGCCAACCGCCCGTTCCACGTGCAGCTTGAGAAGCTGGCCAACGAGACATGGTGCCCCGACGGTGTCGGACGCTGGTTCTACGAGCGCGCATCCGGTGCCTATCAAGTGATGATGCTGCGCGAAGGCATCACGACCGCGCAGAAGAAAAAGATCGCAGAAGCGATCCCGACGAAGCGCAAACTCTCGAAGAACGACATTGCAAAGTATCACGAAGCGTGGCGCTGCAAGCCCGCGCAGGTCGCCCTTGCAGGTGAAAAGAACTTTGCCGCATTCATGTCCGCACTGGACGAGGACCCGTCCATCGTGCCTGATCCGCTCGATGCAGCATGGTATCGCAACATGATCGCCAAGATAATCATATTCAAGACGGTCGAGACACTGATCAAGACCAAGGAGGCAAAGGCGGTCTTTCGGCAAGGCTACGCCAATATCGCAACCTATGTCATATCCATTGTCGCACAACGCCTAGGCGACAGGATCGACTTCGAGCAGATATGGAAAAACCAGCGCGTCTCGACCGAATTCCAGAAGCTTCTATATAGCTGGGCGGTTGAGGTGAACGACATCTTCGATCAGGTCGCCCCCGGTCGTCAGATTTCCGAAGTGGCGAAGCGACCTGATATCTGGCCAAAGGTGCGCGGCGGAGCCTATCCCGCCCCTCCCCCAGATGTGCCTGAGCTTGGCTGAACAGTCGATTGTTCGAATGCGGGCTGCAGCGTGCTCAATAGCGCTGGCAGCCCATCCCGCCATGTAAAACCGAAACTTCTCGAATGCAGGTGGGGCAGTAGAAACTGCCCCACCAGGTGATGCTCAGCCTGCCTTGTAGACCATCACGCGATCGACATTGATACCGTAGAGCCGCGGCCGACCAGGAACCGCACGGGAAAACCTGCGCGTGAACCGCCCTTCTTCACCCGGAAGCAGCATCTGCATGTCGAGCAGCGCCTTTGCAGCGCTGGTCGCACTGCCGCCAGGAAATAGACCGGTCCAGGTCGACTGGGGCAGGTAGGCGCGGGTTGCATCACACCATCCAGCAGGATCTGCACCATCGGCATGAGGGCCTTCGATCCTGGGCAGCGTGTTCATCGACATGCTGCGGGCGAAGATCGACACCGATCAGGGGCAGCTTCGGGATCTCGCCTCGCAGTTTGCCGGTCACTCGGAGAAGCAGAAAGCGAATGTGGCCCTGATCTCCGAACGCGATGCCGCCATCAAGCGGCTGACGGATGATGTCGCCACGCTTCGGGCTCGTGTCGAAGCAGAACAGCGCGATCAGCAGGGTCTGAAGGCGCAGATTTCGTCATTGGAGACCCAACTGGAAGCAGAACGCGTCGCAGCTGAAGAAAAGATCGCTCTTCTCAGCCGTATCCGCGACGACATGCAGGAGCGTTTCCGCCAGCTTGCGGATGAGGCGCTGAAAACCCAGGGTGAGGCATTCAGCAAGGCGAACGTCGAAAAGCTGGAAGCGACACTGACACCGCTGAAGGAGCATGTCGGCCATTTCGAAAAGGAGCTGCGCGAAGTCCATCAGGAGACGGTGAAGGATCGCGAACGGCTCAAGTCGGAGATTTCCCAGTTGACCAAACGCTCCGAGGCGATCTCGCAGGAGGCGCTGGCACTGACGCGCGCGCTGAAGGGCGACCATCAGCAACAGGGGGCCTGGGGCGAGATGATCCTCGAAAGCATCCTGGAACGATCCGGTCTGCGGCAAGGTGAAGAATACGTCACCCAGGCGCATCGCACCGGCACCGACGGCGAGCGGCTGCGGCCGGACGTCGTGGTGATGATCCCCGGCGGCAAGACCCTGGTGATAGACTCCAAGGTCTCGCTGAACGATTATGCCGCTGCGGTGAATGCCGAGGATGATGGCGCCGCCATGCTGTCGCGCAAGCGCCATGTCATGGCGATGCGCGCCCATATCAACGGACTTTCTGCGAAATCCTATCAGCAGGCTGAAGGGCAGTCAGTCGACTATGTCATCATGTTCGTGCCGATCGAGGGCGCCTTGTCCGAGGCCCTGCGCGAGGACGGCACGCTGACCGAATATGCGCTGGAGCGACACATCACCATTGCGACGCCCACGACACTCATGATGGCGATGCGCACCGTGTCGCATGTCTGGGCGGTCGAGCGCCGCAACCAGAACGCCGAGAACATCGCGAAACGGGCGGGGCTGCTTTACGACAAGGTCACCAACTTCATCACCAGCATGGAAAAGGTCGGCAAGGGAATCCTAACAGCGCAAGATGCCTACGACAGTGCACTCGGGCAACTGTCACGCGGTCGCGGCAACGTCCTGTCACAGGTTGAAGCCTTGAAATCGCTGGGAGCAAAGGCGACCAAGTCGATCTCGCTGGAATTCGAAGGAAAGGCCGAAGCTCTGGCGCTTTCGGTGGATCTGGAGACGGCCGAGACAGAACCGGCGGAGTGATCGGGGTTGAGATAGACGGGCGCCCAAGAAGACCATGGCGCCCATCAACACTGCGCGCTGTCGCAACTGGGTGCGAAGCACCGGAGGGATCGACATGGCGATGAACAGCGCAGGCAGCACGCCGCGAGAAGCGACCGGCGCACATCATCGCCGGTCACAGGGTCAAGAAGCTCAGGCTTCGCTGGCCGATTTCTGCGCCATCGCCCGCAGCCAGCTGGCGAAGCTCGCCTCACTGACGACGCTGGACGCCAGTTCTTCCATCATACGCACCCCCTCCTTCGGTTCCGGTCGCAGGTTGCAGCCGTTCAGCCGCAGGAAGGTGAAACAGGCGACGAAAGCCGTGCGTTTGTTGCCGTCGACGAAAGCGTGTGCCTTCGCGATCCCGAAGGCATAGGCGGCCGCGATGTCAAAGACATCGGGATCACCATAGGCAGCCAGGTTCATGGCCCGCGCGCAGCCCATCTCCAGAAGCGCGGGATCGCGCACGCCGACCGCGCCGCCATGACGCGAAATCTGACGGTCATGAATGGCCGTCAGCGCCCTGTGGGGCACCCATATCCAGTCGGTCATGCCAGTGCCTGCAGCAGATCGCGGTTTTCATCCATGACGATCTCGGCGGCGGCGAGTGCGGCCTTCAGCTCCGGGTCTTCTGCCATCAGCTTCAGACCGCCATCATCGGTGCGCACGACATAGAGCGTGTCGCCCTCCTTGGCGTCGAGCATGGCGAGCATCTCGGTGGTCAGCGTCATCACCGCCGAATTTCCAACCTTGCGGATCTTGGTTTCGATCATGGCCTTCTTCCTTTCGTATGTGGATCGGTATATACGATGCTCTGATCAGGTGGCAAGGCCGTCTTCGAAGCGTGTCGCCATAGAGGCAGTGGAGCGCCAGCCAGGATCGCGCGCGGCAACACAGACCGGCAGGCGCACCAGTGCTCCACACCCGCGATCAGACGCTGTCAGTCGTGATCGTCACATGCAGACAGCGACCCGACCGCAGGCACCAAACGCATGACCATCGCAGGCTNNTTTCAGCTGTGTAAGGTGCGGTCGAACCGGAGACGCAGCCTGTGAGCGCCCTATGCGTGTTTCTGGTTTGTGCCGGGCACATGGACCCGGAGGCGGTCTTATCCCGATCCGCTTTTCCTATTGAATATGAACTTAGATGAATAGCTTAACCTATATACTATTAGGAGAGACGGATCGGGATACGCGTCTTGTGGACCTGTCTCCGGTATGACTGACGCCGTCGCATCGGATGATGATCGTCATCGTCCTGGTCGCGATCTGATACCTGCGCGGTCGTTCCGCGGACGATCTGCTCCATGCGGATTTCGATTGCCCGAGTGCCGTCCTGCGATCCGTCTCTCGGTGGGTCGCGCGAGGAAAAACGCGTTTCGGCGGTAAAAATGTAAACAAATGTTAACATACGCCGCGGAACCCCAACAAAATAAGGGATTTCAAGTTTACCGGCGTCAACTTTGTCAACCAATCCGCAACCAGATCTGTCCATAACCCGGCCGTTTGGTTGACAGAAACGGCCAAAAAGTTGACGCCGAAGCCGCGCTGTCAACCTCTCAGGCCGCCTGTGGCCCCTGCTTCACCCGACGATCTCGCGCCCGCTGATGCACCCGCGCGATCGCACCTGCCGCTTCCTCTGCCGTCGGCAAGCTCCCGAGGTTCATCGTCACACCCGAGATCTCGACCGCCGCCTCGAAGCGACCCTCGACCTGCCAGACCCCCTTGATGTCGGTCGGCTCACGCAGGGGCCCGCGATGCTCCAGCTTCAGGTCGCGCTCCCCCTGTCGCAGGTTCGCCCAGCGATTGTCGCTTCTGTCGCCGTTGATGTGCTCGACATTCCACCGCGGCAGCGCCCCCGTCATCCACAGCCAGGNNGAGCCGATGCAGCAGGTAACGCCGGTTGTCGATCGACACCTTCAGCAGACCGCGCGCGTCATGCTGCGCGCCCGCGATCTTCCCCTTTCGACGGCCTTTGACGAAGGTGAAGATCCCGGTCTGGGGATCATAGTGCAGGATTTCGCGCAGGCGCTTCTGGGTCAGCATCAGGGTCATCTACGGTTGTGATGATGGTCTGTAAGCCCGGAGAGGCGTTTCGTCGGCTGGGATGGCGGCGATTTTCAGGGTGACCAGCTCATCTGAGTAAAACGATGCGGCTGAAAGCATCACTCAACTCAGACCACCCCAGCCACCTGAACGCTCCTGCCGATCATCCCTNNAGGCCGAAATCTGCCTCCAGCGCAGCTTCGATGACCCCGGCCTGGGCATGAAGCGCGTCGGCCAGTTCCTTGGTTGCCAGAGTGGTGGCCACCTCGGAGATCCTGACCGCCAGACTCGTGATCTGCTTGATGGTTCGCACCAACTGCGGCTTTGCGAAGCCGAGGTCGGCGAGCAGACCGCGCAGGTTGTCCGTGGTGAAATCTTCTGCGAACTCGGCCGCACCATGGCGAAAGGCGAGCTGATGCGTGACGTTGCGGTCCATGAAGACCGGGACCACGTCATAGAGCGGGGCGAGACGCGTGCCGCCGTGCTGGTGGATCACCGAGCCGTTCTTGCCATGGTTGTCGGAATTGCCGACCAGCAGGTTGAACAGCGTGTGCTGCAGGATGTCGCGCTGGAATAGCGTCGGCACAGATGTCTTAACACCGATCCGTTTCACCGCTGCAGCCGAAAACCTTTGCGCCGGGTTCACGCTGTTCCGCTCATATTTGAGGGTCGGCGGCAGACCGAGCGCCTGGCAGAAGTCTTCGGCGTGAACGCGGGTGATCAGCCCTGCACCCTCCACGATCTGGATATCACGATCAAAGCGTGTCGAGAGCAGCGCATGGATCTGTCGCCCCTCCAGCGCGAATTCCAGCGCCCCGCAGCGGGCGATCTGGATACCGCAGGCTTCTGCGATCTTCAGCAGCGCCACTTCGTGGCGAGTGATCTGCGCATCGTCTATCGGAGAGACCTTCAGGATATGCGTCGTCGGCGCGCGTGACCCGGCCTTCGGCAGGTAGAACCGCCCCTCCTGTGCGACGACGGCGATCTTGCCCTGAACACCAGCAACAGGAGAAGGATCGCGCGCATCATCAGGGAGGCGCTTGTGCAGGTGCAGCGACAGCAGGATCGCGTGAAGCCGGTCATCGTCGAGCAGCTCGTAGTCCTGCGGGAACCGGCCAGGCGTCTTGCCAGGACCGGAGCCTTCAGGCGTCACTGAAATCGCACCGGGACAGTCAGCACCAAGATGCCAGAGCAAGGCGCCGATATCACCGCGTTCGAGCTTGTAGCTGTCGAGGATGCGCTCCAGCTGCGGCCCCTCGAACAGCAGGTTGGAGAAGTAGCCGCGGCAGTCGGCATCCGAGAACGGCTCCGGCCGGAGGGGAAGCGACAGGGACAGCTGATGCTCCCGCCTGACGCCCTCGGTATAGACGAAGCTCAGCGCCCTGGTGTCGTCGCGCGTCAGCAAGCCGACGGGCCTGTCATAACCCTCGATCCAGACATCCATCCTCATGCCCGCGGCTCCGCCAGCAGGTCGATGCCAAGCGCACTGCAGAGACGCAGATAGGTGTCCAGCGTCGCCTTGGCCGTGCCACGCTCGATCTTCGACAGGTTGCCCTGATCGACCCCTGCGATGCTCGCGAGGTCACCCTGCTTGATGGCGAGCGCCTCGCGCCGGGTGCGGATGAGGTTGCCGAGTTCGGTTGCGCTGTGGATCTGCATCTCTGATCGCTGATTTTGGTTGTTTCGCCAAAACATAGCCACTGAGGGCGCTTCGGGCAAGAAGTTTGGCCAATCTGCCAAAAATAGGTGATCCGGCTGTGAAGATCAGACTTATTTTGGCTCCTTTGCCAAATTCCAGATCGCACCTTTGGAGATGCACCTCGCCGCGGCACCCTCTTTTGCAATTGCGCGCCAAAAGCGCGACAGATTCTACGTCATTTGCGCGTCACGGACTACGATGCTCGACTATAGTCGAGCGCTTGAGCTTGGCTGGGGAGCAAGCCGGAAGTGCTGGTGCAGATGCAGGCGATCGTCGATGCCGAGGTGGCGAACCTGCATGAGGGCAATGCACTGCGATTCGGGATCAGGAGGAGCCAGTTCGAGGCGTGGAGGATGAGGACGAGAGGGCGATGGCGTGTTGGGCGGGAAGCGGTCGTTCGAGGGTGTCAAACCCTTCGTCGGGCAGGGAGGAAGCTGCCATTCCTTCGTAACGCTGAAGCCCGACCCATCGCAGTCGAATTGAGCCGCGCTCCGCCGCAAGTTAGCAATGAGGTGGCATCACTACTTCAAGCTGATCTTGACCATCAATTCCACGTGACGGCAGCCATGACATGCGGCGCAAGAGCTCAATCGTCCCAGCCGCGCCCAGTTGCCCGTTGGCACGTTGTAGGGCACGATAACGATCATGACGAATGCGGGAGATAGAGAGAAGACACAGCCCATCCCCGACTCGGGGTCGACGAAAAGTGACGTCGAGCATCTCTTCGGCAAATGCATTCTACGGTTTCAGACGTTTGAGTTGTTGATGAAAGCCATATTGGCACAGCATCGTGTTTCCGGCTCCAACGACCAGCCCAAGGATGCCCTGACCCCACAAGTCGACGACACGCTGCGAAAGACCATGGGGCTTTTGGTGGGCGACATGATGACGTCTTTTCTTGTGCCCGAAGGACAGGACGGCCTGTCAGACGATACAGTTGAGCTGTCCGGCTCCAGCTTCACCATCCTTCAGCAAATTGTGCTCCCGCCAGATGAATTCGCTCGGATCGAAGCTGAGCATCGCGACCTCGTGGCGCTCCGAAACTCCCTTGTTCACCATTTCCTCGAAGAGCATGATCTGCGTTCCGAGGCAGGCTGTCACGGCGCGCGCCAAGCCCTCGTGGTGGCACTTGATCGCGTCACCCGCGCTTACAACGACCTTTCCAGACTTGCCCTGGAAAACGCCGCTGCCCGCAAGGCAATGGCCGAATTACTTGCAACACCCGCAATACGCGACTGGATCGTCTCCGGCCAGCCACCCTGGCCACACACAACCATCGTGCAAGCCTTACACAACGCTTCTACAGCTCTGGCAGCGTGTGACTGGACCTCGGTCGATGCGGCCGCGCAATGGATCGCAGCCCATTACCCCGACGAAAGCCCCAAGGATTACGGATGTCGCACCTGGCGACAGGTCATCCATGACTCCGGGCTGTTCGAGCTTCAGCGTCGTGAGGCAGATGGCCGCCGTCATGCATGGTATCGCCCTACCGTCCAGAAACCAGTGCCGAACTGAAGCGCTAGGTTGATCGCGCAATCAAAGCGGAACCGCGCAAGGTCGGCAAAGGGCCGAATATGAAAACCTAGCTGTTTCGCGCGCCCACTCCGGCGGGAGTGGAGGGTTCAGTCGCCCCGACCGGCTGGCGCAGAAAGCACCCCCATCACCACCAAGCGAAATCCCTAGGACTTCGGTCTCGTCGCAGATCCCAATGCACACCACGCAGTCCCCACCCGACCGCGCTGACATCGCGCGGTAAGTAAGTCATGTGAACAACTACATGAGAAAGATCATGACGAACCCTTACGCAAACACCGCGACAGCGCGGTTGATCGCCGATCGCATCCGCGACCTGTCGCACCGTAAGACCCAGGCTGAAATCGCCAGTGAGGCGGGCTTCGGCAACGCCAACATGATGACCTTCCTGAAGAACGGCCGGAACAAGGTTCCGCTCGATCGGGTGCCCTCGTTGGCGAAGGCGCTGGAGGTTGACCCGGCTTACCTGATGCGGCTGGCACTCGACCAGGCTGTTGGTGCGACAGCGGCGAAGGCGATCACTGAGATCTTCGGCACGCCCGCGACCGAGAACGAGCGCGGCTGGCTGACGGAATTGCGCGATGCGTCGGGCAACACCGACCCGCGGTTGACAGCGCGGTCTCGCACGACCTTGAGGGGGATCTTCGGCAAATGACATCGCGTGAGGATGACACCGTCTTCACCGTTCCCATGGGTCCAGTGGGACCGTGGGACCAGCTGAGCGCGAACGAGAAGGCGTGGATCGAGTTCATCCGCGTGATCTCGTGCGGGAGTGACCCGAAGGTCACCCCGTCGCGTGTGCGCGCTGCGCGAGCTGTTGGACGGAGGGTAAGGTGGCGGTAAAGGCGCGTTCCGCTATTCCCGAGAATCAATGACGTCGCCCGCTCGCACAACCCTTTGTCTGGCTGTTCGTTTCGGCGGGTTCTG
>DOMY01000222.1 GCA_003509785.1 Gemmobacter sp. | reverse complement strand
CCGATCTGCTGGCACTGGCGGCCCCCGCCGGGCTGCTGCTGGGGCGGATCGCCAATTTCATCAATGCCGAACTCTGGGGGCGGCAGACCACCATGCCCTGGGGCGTGGCCTTTCCCGGCGATGCCGCTCAGGCCTGCGCCACTGCCGATCTGCCCTGTATCCGCCACCCCAGCCAGCTGTATGAAGCCGGGCTGGAAGGTCTGCTGCTGGGCGCCCTGCTGCTGTTCCTTGCCTTCCGCAGCCCGGCCTTCCGCCGCCCCGGCCTGATCGCGGGCACCTTCTTTGCCGGCTACGGCCTGTCGCGTTTCATCGTCGAATTCTTCCGCCAGCCCGATGCGCAATTCATCAGCGAGGGCAATCCGCTGGGCCTTGCCTTCCATATCTCGGGCTGGGGGCTGACCATGGGGCAGATCCTGTCCCTGCCAATGATCCTCGTGGGGCTCGCCTTCATCCTGCGGGCACGCCGCCGCCACAGTGCCTGAACGTGACACCGCTTGAACCCCTGATCCTGCGCCGCATCGCCACCACCGGGCCGCTCAGCCTGGCGGAATATATGGCCGAATGCCTGCTGCACCCCGAACACGGCTATTACACCACGCACGAACCCTTTGGCACGGCAGGCGATTTCACCACCGCGCCGGAAATCAGCCAGATGTTCGGCGAACTTCTGGGCCTCAGCCTTGCGCAATACTGGCTCGATCTGGGCCGCCCCGCCCCCTTCACCCTGGCCGAAATCGGGCCGGGCCGCGGCACGCTGATGGCCGATGTGCTGCGCGCCACCGCGCGCGTGCCCGGTTTTCACGCCGCAGCCCAGGTGGTGCTGATCGAGGCCTCGCCCGCCCTGCGCGCCCGCCAGCGCGCCACCCTGGGCCAGCATCCGGTGACATGGGCCAACAGCGCCGCCGATCTGCCGCAGGCGCCGCTGTTCCTGCTGGCCAATGAATTCTTCGATGCCCTGCCGATCCGCCAGTTCACCCGCGATGCCGCAGGCTGGCGCGAAACCATGGTCACGGCGCGCGACGGGCGGCTGGCCTTCGCCCTGTCGGCCCCGGCGCCGCTCGCCCTGCTGGATCACCGGCTGGCCGATACCCGGCCCGGTGACGTGGTCGAGGTATGCCCCGCCGCCGCCCCGATCATCGCCGAAATCGCCGCCCGCATCGCCGCCCATGGCGGCACGGCGCTGGTGGTCGATTATGGCGGCTGGCAGTCGCGCGGCGATACGCTGCAGGCGCTGCAGGATCATGCCTATGCCGATCCGCTGGCCGACCCCGGCGCCGCCGATCTGACGGCACATGTCGATTTTCAGGCGCTGGCCCACGCCGCCGCCCCCTGCCCGGTGTCCGCGCTGACGCCGCAGGGCCTGCTGCTGGAACGGCTGGGCATCGCGGCCCGCAGCGCCGCCTTGGCGCAAAGGTTGACCGGCACCGCCCTTGCATCGCATCTTTCGGCAACGCACCGGCTGACAGACCCGTCCGAGATGGGCACCCTGTTCAAGGCCCTTGCACTTCATGCCCCCGGAACGCCGCCGCCGCCCGGCTTCGCGGCGGGCCAGACCTGACGCCCAGAAGCCCAAGGACCGCCATGCTTGAAATCATCACCTCCGACGCCCTTGGCCCTGTGAAACACGGTTTCTTCACCCGCAGGGGCGGCGCGTCTTCGGGCATCTTCTCGGGGCTGAACTGCGGCACCGGCTCCTCCGATCTGGCCGAGGTGGTCGAGATCAACCGCGCCCGCGTCGCCGATGCCATGGGCGCGGGCATCGCACAGCTGGTCACGGTGCATCAGGTCCATTCGCCCGATGTCGTGGCCGTCTCGGCGCCGCACAGCGGCCCGCTGCCCAAGGCCGATGGCATGGTGACGGCAACCCCCGGCCTCGTGCTGGGCGTGCTGACCGCCGATTGCCAGCCGGTGCTGTTTGCCGATCCCGCCGCCGGGGTGATCGGCGCCGCCCATGCCGGCTGGCGCGGCAGCAAGGAGGGCGTGCTGGAATCCGTGCTGGATGCCATGGAAACCCTTGGCGCCCGCCGCGAAAACACCACCGCCGTCATCGGGCCGACCATCAGCCAGACCGCCTATGAGGTTGGTCCCGAATTCCTGTATGAATTTCTGGATGACGATGCCGAATCCGCCCGCTTCTTCGCGCAGGGCGAGGGTGATCGCGCCTTGTTCGATCTGCCGGGCTATGCACTCTGGCGTCTGCGCCGCGCGGGCATCGGCCATGCCGAATGGACGCGCCACTGCACCTACCGCGACCCCGATCGGTTCTATTCTTTCCGCCGCACCACCCATCAGCGCGAGGCTGATTACGGGCGGCTGATCTCCTGCATCCGGCTGTAACCGGCGGGGTGATTCGCGGCCCGGCGCGCGGCCCGGCGCGTGGATCGGGGCGGAATTGCGGCGGCGCGGTTTCTGGCGTGAACAGTGCCCGGCACTGGTGCTGACTGTCGCCCCATTGTCGCCGTTCTGACGACAGGTTTGACAGCCGCGCCTGGCAGCGGCAAACCTGTCGCATGATCCCCCTGCACCTGCCGGGCGGATCGCCGCGCGGCCCGGTTCATGGCCGTGGCATGTGCAGTAATCCGTGGTCAAGTCTGACTGCCATCCGCCTTACCCGCCGCAGGCGGCCCTGCTGTATCCTCTGACAGCGCCAAGGGGCCGCCTGTCCACCGGGGCAAGCCGCTCACTGGGGCAAAGCCGTCCACCGGGCAGGGGTACAGCGGGCGGCAGCAGCGCTTCGGGATCAGGCGTTCCGCGCCAGCCGGGCTTCCAGCACGTCGAAGGGCAGCCCCGGGANNGCACAGCGGATCACCAGGCTGGTCTTCACGCTTGCCACATTATCCGCCTTCAGCAATTCGCCCGTCAGAAAGCTCTGGAAGGTCGACAGATCCGGCGCCACGCATTTCAGGATGAAGTCGATTTCACCGTTCAGCATGTGGCACTCGCGCACCAACGGCCAGTCGCGGCAGCGCCCCTCGAAGGCCGACAGATCGCCCTCGGCCTGGCTGTGCAGCCGCACCATGGCAAACACCGCCACTTCGAACCCCAGTTCGCGGGCGTCGATATCGGCGTGATACCCCCGGATATACCCGGCCTCTTCCAGCGTGCGCACCCGGCGCAGACAGGGCGGCGCCGAAATGCCCACCCTTTTGGCCAATTCCACATTGGTCATGCGGCCATCCGCCTGCAGTTCGGCCAGAATATGACGGTCGATGGGGTCCAGTTTGGAACCGGCCATGAAGTGATTTCCTTTTCCCGCGCCTGTCTCGTGGTCACGTCGGCGTCTCGTTCGTGCGGACATTAGGATTATGGGCATTCAGACGCAATATTATTTCGCCTGACGCGGTGAATCTTCACGCAACAGTCAGAATTCCGCCAATTCCTTCGGCGCGCAACGGCGATGACCGGGGGATTTGCCTCTCTGCGCGCCGATGCCTATATGAAGCGGGAAGAATTCAAGAGGGCATCATGGGCGAGACGCGCCATACCAAGGTTCTGATCATCGGCTCCGGCCCGGCAGGCTATACCGCTGCCGTCTATGCCTCACGCGCGATGCTGCAACCGCTGCTGATTCAGGGCCTGCAGCCCGGCGGTCAGCTGACCATCACCACCGAGGTGGAAAACTGGCCCGGCGATACCGAGGTTCAGGGCCCCGATCTGATGGTCCGCATGGAAGGCCATGCCAAGGCGATGGGCGCCGAAATCATCGGCGATTACATCGCCTCGCTGGATCTGTCGCAGCGGCCCTTCACCGCGCAGGCTGACAGCGGCACCACCTATACCGCCGATGCGGTGATTCTGGCCACTGGCGCACAGGCCAAATGGCTGGGCCTGCCGTCGGAAGAAAAGTTCAAGGGCTTCGGCGTTTCCGCCTGTGCCACCTGCGATGGCTTCTTCTATCGGGGCAAAGAGGTGGTGGTGATCGGCGGCGGCAATACCGCCGTGGAAGAGGCGCTGTTCCTGACCAACTTCGCCTCCAAGGTGACGCTGATCCACCGCCGCGATTCGCTGCGCGCCGAAAAGATCCTGCAGGACCGGCTGTTCAAGCACCCTAAGGTCGAGGTGCTGTGGAACCATGATGTCTCAGAAATCCTCGGCACCGAAGCGCCCTTGGGCGTGACGGCCGTGCGCGCCCGCAATGTGCAGACCGGCGAAGAAACCGATGTGCCCTGCGCCGGGTTCTTCGTGGCCATCGGCCATGCGCCCGCCTCGGAACTGGTGAAAGACCAGCTGGAGCTGCACAACGGCGGCTATGTGAAGGTTGAACCGGGCAGCACCCGCACCTCGATTCCCGGTGTCTTCGCGGCGGGAGATCTGACGGATCATGTCTACCGTCAGCCCATCACCTCGGCCGGCATGGGCTGCATGGCGGCACTGGATGCCGAAAAGTTCCTCGCCGGGCACTGACACCCCCACCCCTGTTCAAAAAGGCGGCAGGCCAGCCCTGCCGCCTTTTTCATGGGCAAGGCCCCGCCCAAGGCCGGTTCCGGCCATGCGCATTGCGCAACCCTGCCCTGCAACTTGCGGAATCTGTCGTTTTGCGGCTTCCGCCCGCAGCTTTCCCTCCCTAAGCCGCGCCGGTCTGCCCGCCTGACCGGGCAGAGGAAGGAAAACCATGACCGAAAGCACACTTCATGCGCCCGCCCCCGCGGGCAAGGTGAACTCGCCCGCCCGCGTCCTTGGCGCCAGCCTGATCGGCACCACCATCGAATTCTTCGATTTCTACGCCTATGCCACCGCGGCCGTGCTGGTGTTTCCGGCGCTGTTCTTCCCCGGCAGCGATCCGATGACGGCGCTGCTGGCCTCTTTCGCCACCTTCTCCATCGCCTTCTTCGCCCGCCCCTTCGGCGCGCTGGTCTTCGGCCATTACGGCGACCGGATCGGCCGCAAGGCCACGCTGGTGGCCGCCCTGCTGACCATGGGCATTTCCACCGTCATCATCGGCCTGTTGCCCACCTACGAACAGATCGGCGTCCTGGCGCCGCTGCTGCTGGCGCTGTGCCGCTTTGGCCAGGGCTTCGGGCTTGGCGGCGAATGGGGCGGCGCGGTGCTGCTGGCCACCGAAAACGCCCCCGAAGGCAAGCGCAGCTGGTATGGCATGTTCCCGCAGCTGGGCGCCCCCGTCGGCCTTTTCCTGTCCTCGGGCCTGTTCTGGCTGCTGCTGCACGTCATCTCGCAGGAAGATCTGCTGGCCTGGGGCTGGCGCATCCCCTTCCTGGCCTCCATCCTGCTGATCGGCCTTGGCCTCTGGGTCCGGCTGTCGATCACCGAAACCCCGGCCTTCCAGAAGGCCATCGACAAGCACGAACGCGTCGCCGTTCCCGCGGTCGAGGTGTTCCGCCACCACAAGCGCAGCCTCGTGCTGGGCACTTTCGTGGCGCTGGTCACCTTCGTGCTGTTCTACATCTGCTCGGCCTATCTGCTGTCCTACAACGTCAAGGTGCGTGAAATCGCCTTCCTCGATGCGCTGGCAATCCAGATCTATGGCTCCGTGATCTTCGGCATTGCCATTCCGATTGCCGGCAAGATCGCAGACCGCACCGGCCGCTTCGCCTTCCTGCTGGTGGTCACCGTGCTGATCGGCGGCTTTTCCTTCGCGCTGGGGCCGCTGCTGACCGGCTCGCTGGCGATGATCTATGCCTTCGTCACACTCGGCATGTTCCTGATGGGGCTGACCTATGGCGTGATCGGCGCGGCGCTGGCCGCCCCCTTCCCCGCCAATGTGCGCTATACCGGATCGTCGATCACCTTCAACTTCGCGGGCATCTTCGGCGCCTCGCTGGCGCCCTATATCGCCACCTGGCTTGCCACCCATCACGGCATGGGCGCAGTGGGCTATTACCTGCTGGGCGCGTCAGTCATCACCCTCCTGTGCATCCTGGCCATCGGCCGCGACAAAGTCTGATCGCGCGCCCCCCAAAAACGCAAACGGCGCCCGCAGGGGCGCCGTTTTCCATTCCGCCTTGGCATCAGCCCCGGCCGTTCAATGCACGCAGACTCCCAATTCAGGCAGTCTCAATGCGCGCTCACCGGCGCCAGATCATTCTGCCGCGCCAGCACGAAGGCCGTCTCGCGGTCCCGCACCAGCGCCAGACGCGCGCCATCCGGCCGGTTCACCGAATACAGCGTATCCAGCCCCGCCGCCTGTGCCCGGATCTCCTCGGGCAGATCAGCCACCAGAACGGGGCGGACATAAACGATCCGCGCGCCCTGCTCCGGCAATCCTTCGAATTTCACATCCATGACCTGATCCTTTCACTTCGCCTCGATCCGCTTCACCGGCGCGGGCGTATCGCCCATGCGCCCGCTGCGGATCGGAATCGTCTGCACCACGGCCTCGGGCACGACACGGCACAGATCGACATGCAGCAACCCGTGTTCCATATGCGCGCCCGCAACCTCCACCCCGTCGGCCAGCACGAAACTGCGCTGGAAGGCCCGGCTGGCGATTCCCCGGTGCAGCCAGACACGCTTGCCCTCATCCTCGGCCTGGCGGCCCCGGATCACCAGCTGGCGATCCTCCACCGTGATCGAAAGCTCCTCGTCGCGAAACCCCGCCACGGCCAGCGTGATGCGATAGGCATTTTCCGCCACCGCCTCGATGTTGAACGGCGGATAGCCATCCCCCGATTTTGCCGTGCGTTCCACCAGCCGTTCCAGCTGTTCGAACCCGAGAAGATAGGGATGTGCCCCGAAACTGATCTTGGTCATCGACTTGCCCTTGCGAAAAGCGACATATCGCACCGGGCCCCATCATGGGCGCCGCGGCCTTGCTTTGAATATGGGATGCCCGCCGCCGCCGCGCAAGCCCCGTGCACCCCGCAGGCCTGTCGCCCGCAACGCGAGTTTTCTTCCCTTGCACAGAGGAAAATGCTATATTCCGCAAACGAATAGCAAACGACTCATAAGACCCGAGCGCCGCCAGAAAGTCCGCACCATGAATGCTTCGATGGAACTCAATCTCGAAGAAATGCTGCGCATCCGGCTTGAGGTGTTGCGGCGTGAACACCGCGATCTCGATGCCGCGATTCACGCCCTCGAAGAAACCGGCCGCCCCGATCAGCTGACCCTGCGCCGCCTGAAAAAGCAGAAGCTGGGCCTCAAGGACCAGATCGTGAAAATCGAGGATCAGCTGATCCCCGATATCATCGCCTGACGCCTGCCCGGCAAAACGCCCGCCCCAAATTCCCGCCCCAAATTCCCGTTGTCCAAATTCCCGTTGTCCAAATATCCTCGGGGGGTGAATTGGCCGAAGGCCAAGAGGGGGGCAGACAGCCCCCCTCCCCCGGCAACCGCTTGCCCCAGGCCCCCTTGCGCGGTAAAGCCCTGCAAAACAACAGGGGTCCGCAGGGTATCGCCCTGCCCGGCGCAAAGGGAACATCATGGCCATCGAGGTCGGAATCATCATGGGCAGCCAGTCCGACTGGCCGACGATGCGCGAAGCAGCCGCGATCCTCGATGAACTCGCCATCCCGTACGAGGCAAAGATCGTCTCGGCCCACCGCACCCCCGACCGGCTCTGGGCCTATGGCAAGACGGCGGTGGATCGCGGGCTGAAGGTCATCATCGCGGGCGCCGGCGGTGCCGCGCATCTGCCCGGCATGATGGCCTCCAAGACCCGGGTGCCGGTGATCGGCGTTCCGGTGCAGACCCGCGCGCTGTCGGGCGTCGACAGCCTCTATTCCATCCTGCAGATGCCCAAGGGCTTTCCCGTCGCCACCATGGCGATCGGCTCTGCCGGTGCGGCCAATGCGGGCCTGATGGCCGCAGGCATCCTGGCCATTTCCGATCCCGCCCTCGCCGCCCGGCTCGATGCCTGGCGCGATGCCCTGTCAGCCTCTATCCCCGAGGAGCCCAAGGATGAATGATCCCCTGCCCCAAGGCGCCGTGATCGGTATTCTGGGTGGCGGCCAGCTGGGCCGGATGCTGTCGGTCGCGGCCTCGCGGCTGGGTCTGCGCAGCCATGTCTATGAACCGGCCGCCCATCCGCCTGCCGCCCATGTGGCCGACCGGCTGACCACCGCCCCCTATGATGATGCCGATGCGCTGCGCGCCTTTGCGGAAAGCGTCGATGTCATCACCTATGAATTCGAAAACATCCCCACCGCCGCACTCGATCTGCTGGAATCTTTGCGCCCGATCCGCCCCAACCGCCGGGCGCTGGCGATCAGCCAGGAACGGATCGCGGAAAAGGATTTCCTCACCGGCCTCGGCCTGACCACCGCGCCCTATGCCGCCGTCACCACGATGGCGGATCTGCACCAGGCCATCGCCCGCATCGGCACCCCCGCCATCCTGAAAACCTGCCGCCTCGGCTATGATGGCAAGGGCCAGGCCCGGCTGCGCAGCCCCGAAGATGCCGAAGCGGCGCTGGCCGCGATGGGCGGCGCCGATGCGGTGCTCGAAGGTTTCGTGAATTTCAGCCACGAGGTTTCGGTGATCGCCGCGCGCGGTCTCGATGGTTCGGTGTCCTGCTATGACCCGGGCGAGAATGTGCACCGCGACGGCATCCTGCACACCACCACCCTGCCTGCCCGGCTGACCAATGCGCAGCGCACCGATGCGGTGCTGCTGGCCGCCCGCATCCTCAACGCGCTGGATTACGTCGGCGTCATGGGCGTCGAACTTTTCGTGACCCCGCAAGGTCTGCTGGTGAATGAAATCGCGCCGCGCGTCCATAACTCCGGCCACTGGACCCAGAATGGCTGCGCGGTGGATCAGTTCGAACAGCACATCCGCGCCGTGGCCGGCTGGCCGCTGGGCGATGGCGCGCGCTTTGCCGATGTGGTGATGGAAAACCTGATCGGCGACGATGTGCTGCGCGTGCCAGAGATCGCCCGCGAAAGAAATGCCGCCCTGCATCTCTATGGCAAGGCCGAAGCCCGGCCCGGCCGCAAGATGGGCCATGTCAACCGGATCGTCCCGACAAAAGCCTGACGCAGAACCGACGGCGGCGGGACGCAGATCAGACGGGGCAAAGCCGCCGCAACCGGATCACTCCACTCCGGGCAGATGCGCCCGGATGATCTCGCTGCGGTGGCGGAACACGGTTTCATCGTCGAACCCCGCCCGGTCCAGCGCGGCGCGGCCGATCAGGCCCGCCACCCGGCCCCGGTCTGCCGCCAGCCCGGCCAGCGCCGCCGCCAGCGCTGCCGCATCCCCCATCGGCACCAGAAGCCCGCCGCCATTCCGCGCGATCAGATCGCGGGCAAAGCCGCCGTCATACCCGATGATCGGCGTGGCCGAGGCAAGCGCCTCGATCAGGCAGCGCGGCGATTCGGGCGTGCGGTGACAGAACAGAAAAACCTGCGCCCGCCGCAGCGCCGCCAGCACGGCCGCCCGATCGGTCACCATGCCCGGCAGGCGCAGCCGGTCCTGCAGACCCAGCGCTGCCACCCGCGCCCGCATGGCCTCCAGATCCGGGCCGGCGCCGAACCATTCGGCCTCGATATCGGCGCCCTGCTGCACCGCCCCCGCCACAGCCTCTACCCAGTCCAGCGCGCCCTTCATCGGATCGGCTCGCCCGACATACAGCACCCGAAGCGGCCCCTGCCCCTGCGCGGCCTCTGCCTGTTTGGCTGCGGCCGCCGCTTCGGGCAGATGATCCTCCGGCTTCAGATGGATGTCATGCACCAGCTGCGGATTGCGGCAGAAGGGCGCATAATGTTCAAAGGTTTCATGACCATGGAACAGACCCAGCGCCGCGCGGCGGATCAGGAACCGCTCCAGCGCCGCCATCGGCCGATGCGTCAGCCGCGCCTTGATCCGGGTTTTCCAGCGCGGGGCATGGCTTGCGGCAAAGCGGGTCACTGCCGATTCCACCCGGTCCGTCCAGATGTAATAGGGGCGACCCATCCGCTGCGCCTCCAGCGCGGCAACGGCGCCCCAGTCGCCCACCAGCCCGCCTATGGCAAATCCGATCCGGTCGGATCGCGCAATGGCATCCCGGATCTTGCGGCGCGCCTCGGGCAGCGCGGGCAGAAAGCGGCGCAACGTCCAGGCGGCGGGCAAGGGCACAATCTCGATCCGCGCGGCGGCAGGCCCGATGCGTGACAAAGGCACCCAGGTGCCGGGCGGCGTGCCGGTTTCCACCGGCATCAGGGCAATCACCCGGTCAAAATTCTCGGCCCAAAGCCGGAGGCCGTTGCAGGCCTGATCCTCCAGCAGAAACCCGCCATCCGCCGCCCGGAACAGCGGCACCGGCGCATAGATCAACAAACTGCCCATCACATCTGCCCCTGCTTTTGCCGTGCCATGTTCCTGCGTCCTTGCAGCCCTTGCAATGGCAATGCGGCACCAGAACGGCAGATCCGCGGCCCCTTTCCTCTTGGCCCAAATACCCCGGGG
>DOMY01000313.1:38656-72139 GCA_003509785.1 Gemmobacter sp. | reverse complement strand
TCGGGCCGCTGGAGCCGCGAGGGGCAGGTGGGCCGCGCCGGGATGGTGGCCGTGATCTGCCTGATCCGCCCGGAACGGCTCGATACACTGCTGGATGCCGCTTTTGCCGTGGTAGAACGACATATCGGTGTTGTCAGCGTGACCGACGCGCAGGTGCTGCGCGCCGAACGTTTTTAGGCCTCAGCGCAACTCCAACCCTTCGGGCCAGCGCAGCTGCGTTTCCAGCCGGATCTCTTTCTGTGCCCCCGGTGCCAGATCGAAGCGCCATCCCAGCAGGCCGCGCGCGCCCTTCGGATCGGTTTCTGTCGGGGCGGGNNAAGGCACCTGATCCAGCAGATGTACGGGCCAGCTTTCACCCGTCAGGTTTTCCACCCGGATCACCGCCACCTCGCTGCGGGCGGTTGCGCTGCTGAAAAGGCCTGCATCGCCCTGATTGTTGCGGGGCATCTCGCGCGTCAGGCGCAGCCCGTCTATCGCGCCAAAGGGCAGCTCCACTTCGGCACCGGCCGGGGTCAGATCCAGATCGACCATCCCCACAATGCCGCCGTCGCGCGACAGGACCACTGGCCCCGGCAGCAGAACTTCTCCGCTATTGTCGAACGTGGCCATGACATAGGCGCGCGCATCCTGCCGGGGCACAGCGCGTGCCTCCAGCCTGGGCGTGAAGGTCAGGCTGTCCTGCGGGATGCGCAGATCCTCTATCCCACTTGCAACATCGACGGCGACGGGGGCGCGCCATGCCAGAACATCACCTTCGATCACCGGCAACGCCACATCGGCCATGGGGGCGGCGGCCATCACCGGCGCGGCCATCTCGCGGGCCATGGAATCATAGGCGATTTCCGGTTGTGGCGGTTCCACCCGCCGCAGTTCAGGCCAAAGCTGCGAAGGTTCGGCCCGTTCCAGAGGGCGTGCCGTGGACAGCGTCAACTGCACCCCATACCAGTCTTCGCCGGAATTCTGCGTGACCAGCACATCCCGTGCAAGAACCACCGCCGGGGCATCGCCCCGCGTCAGATCCGCCTCATAGGCGGGACGCCAGGCCGCATCTTCGATGAAATGTGTAACCGTCAGCTGGCCTGCCCCGGCCGCTGCCTGCTCTATGGCCACGGTCAGTTCGGCCCGCCCTGATTGCTGGCCGCGCAGATCATCACGGGCGGCGACCAGTGCAACCAGCCGTTCCTCGGCCTCGGTCAAGGCGGCCTGCGCTTGGGGGCGGGCCGTGCCGGCATCCAGCGCGGCCAGACGTGCCGCCTGCACCTCTTGACCGACCCGTGCGGCAAGCGCCGCAAGATCGGCGGGCGGCTGGCCCGACACCTCGATCTCTGCCCCGATCAGAAACCCGACCTGTGCTTCGGATGCCGCAATGCGGGCGTCGATTTCACCCAAGCTGCGGGCGGCGATCGCACGGGCGGCCTCTGCGGCGGCGATCAGGGCATCCAGATCTGGGGTAGCCGGTGGCGCGGCGGCCGGAAACCCAGTGTCACGCAGGCTGAAAGCGCCAGGCACCGTGCCATCCGCGCCCTGAAGCCGGATCAGATCAGGCGTCACACCTTCGGGCAGATCGGCAATGCGCAGCTGGTGGCGCCCGGCGGCGGCATCGAACCGCACCTCGCGCGTCACGCGGGCGCCTTCGGCATAGATCGTCACCGCCGTCACATCAGAACGCGCCAAAATCGTATCGGCCAGCAGCGGGGCAGGCGGCAGGGAAAAAACAAGCAGCGCAAGAACAGAACGCATCGCGGGAACTCCGTCAGCAATGGATGCAGCTTCGGTATTCTGACGCGGCAGGCAAGCCAGATCTTGGCGGCTATTCCGTCTTTCCCCAGGCGGCATCCTGCATTTCGCGCAGACGGCTGGCGGTGCGTTCAAACTCAAAGGCGCCCGTGCCTTCGGCATAAAGCCGTTCCGGCACATCGGCAGCGGAACAGATCAGCTTGACCTTCGCCTCATACAATGCGTCGATCAGGGTGACGAACCGCTTCGCCTCGTTGTAGTTCGCGGCCGAAAGCTGCGGCACATCCTCCAGGATCAACACCCGTACCGCCTGGGCGATGGCCAGATAATCGCCCGGCCCCAGGGGTTTGGCACAGAGATCCCAGAAAGTAGCCCGCGCCACGCCGTTGGCAAAATGCGGCAGCTCCACTTCGCGGCCATTCACCGGCAGGCGCAGGGTCTCTCCCGGGGTGCCCCCGGAGAGATCGGCCCAGATCGCATCAATCGCTGCACCGGATCGACCCGCAGGGTGAAAGTAAACCTGTGCGCCCTGCAACCGGTGCTGGCGGTAATCATGCGGGCTTTGCAGTTCATGCACGATAAAGTTTTCGCGGACAAAAGCGATGAACGGCAAGAACAGCGCGCGGTTCAGCCCGTTCTTGTACAGCTCTTCAGGCTCGCGGTTCGAGGTGGTGACGATCACCACCCCCTGATCCATCAACAGCTGGAACAACCGCCCCACGATCATCGCATCGGTGATATCGGTGATCTGGATTTCGTCAAAGGCCAGCAGACGCACATCCCTGGCCACGGCATCGGCCACGGGCTTGAGCGCATCATCCACCCCGCGCTTGCGGGCCTCGTGCATACCGCGGTGGATCTCCTGCATGAAGGCGTGGAAATGCACCCGTCGTTTGGCTGGCAGGGCCAGATGTTCAACGAACAGATCCATCACCATGGATTTGCCGCGCCCGACCCCGCCCCAAAGGTAAAGCCCTTTTGGCGGCTGCACCGGCTTGGCAAACAGCCCGGCAAACAGGCCAGTCTTGCGGACCGGGTTTTCCTCCAGCCACTGGCGGAGGCTTTCCAGGATCGGCAATATGGCGTGCTGCGCCGGATCGGCGCGCAGGCGGCCTTCGGCCACACGGGCTTCGTAGATCTGGGTCAGGGTCTGGCGCATACCCGTGTATACCGTCGCTGCAGCCGCGAGAAAAGGTCAGAGCGTGACAACGCAAAGGAAATGCCCGGCAACCCGCGCGTGGCGGCCCTGCAACAGCGTATCCTTGGCGAAAGGCGTGATTTCTTCGGTGAAGCGTGCCGTAAACCCCGCAGCATTCAGCGTCACTGACAGCACATGGAAATCGAACAGGCAGCGTGAGATGCCGTATTGCGCCTTGTAAGCCGCCTCTTTGGCACAAAAGATCAGCTTGGCGGCCATGTCAGAGTGATGTCGTTCTTCCGGCCGCAGGATCGTATCGCGCAGATCAGGCTCCAGCGGTGTGGCGAGTTCCAGATCAACCCCGATCCCGCGCAGGCCGGATTGCAGCGCCACAGCCGCCAGGCAGACTTCAGAAGAATGGGAAATGGAACCGCAGAGGCCCGCAGGCCAGATCGGCGAACGGTCTTCGGCCATGGGGATGGCAGCGGGGGTCAACCCCAGATCGGCTATCGCGGCACGCGCCGCAATTCGCCCGGCGCGGAATTCGGAAAGCCGCGTGGGCAGGCCGGATATGGCCTCGCCCTCGAACGCGGGATGATCAGCACGGGGATCGGCCGTGCCGATTCCCGTGCCGGGGGGTAGCAGGCGCTGCGCCGCAAGACGCAGTGCGATAAGATCAGGCATCCATCCTCCCTGTGCGCAGCGCCCGACGCCGCGCCATGGCATCCGCCCGTGTATCGGCCCGTGATGCCTGCCCCGAAGGTTCTGCCGGAGCATTGGCCGGCAGCGGAGCAGAAGCAACAAAGGCCGTGGCAGCTTTTGGCATCAGCGGGGCTTGCCCACCGTCCAGATGCGCTGCCAGAGCGGAAAGTATCGGGAAGCGGAAGATGTCGGTAATAGAGAGCTTCGTCAACCCGAGGCTATCGCGGATTTCACGATGCGCCTGAACCGCCAGCAAGCTATGCCCGCCCAGTGCAAAGAAATTGTCCCTGGGGCCGACCTTTGGCACACCCAGCACCCGCTGCCAGATCGCGGCGATCTGTGCCTGCAGGCCCTCGGCGGGCGGGGTGGAATCTGCCACTGCCACCTGCACCTGTGGCGCGGGCAAGGCCTTGCGATCGACCTTGCGGTTCGGGGTCAGCGGAAAGCTGTCCAACCGCACGAAATGCGCGGGGATCATATGTTCCGGCAAGGCCCCGGCCAGCGCCGGTTTCAGCGCCTCTGCCTGTGCCGTGCCAGTGAAATAGGCCACCAGCCGCAGATCGCCCGGCTGATCTTCCCGCGCCAGAACCACCGCCTGCCGCACGCCCGGCAGTTCTTCCAGCCGGCTTTCGATCTCGCCAAGTTCGATGCGATATCCGCGCAGCTTCACCTGATAATCCGCCCGGCCGAGGTAATCGAGCTTGCCGTCCGCGCGCAGCCGCACCAGGTCGCCGGTGCGATACATCCGCGCGCCCCATTGGCAGGCATTTTCGCGGATGAACGGATCAGGCTTGAAGCGTTCTGCCGTCAGGTCGGGCCGCTGCCAGTAGCCGCGCGTCACGCCATCGCCGCCGATCCACAGTTCGCCCGCTGTGCCAGGTGGCACCGGCTGCTGCCGGTCATCCAGCACATAAAGTTGCGTATTGGCAATCGGCGTGCCGATATTCACCACACCTTCGCCGGCCTGCGCGGTTTCGGTTGTGGACCAGATGGTGGTTTCGGTCGGCCCATACATGTTCTCGATCTTCGCAGCCGTCACCTTGCGCAGATCGTTCACAAAGGCGCCCGGCAAGGCCTCGCCCCCCAGCATCAAGGTTTTCCCCCCAGCCAGCGCCGCCTGTGCCTCGTCGTTCATCAGGATCATGCGGGCCATGGAGGGCGTGCATTGCAGATGCGTCACACCATGGCGGATGATCTGCGCCGCGATCGAGAAATCATCCGCAGCAGGCCCCGCCCCGGCATTGGCGCGGCGTAGCACCTCGGCCAGCGGATACAGCCCCTCCATCACCACTTCGGGCGCGATGCCATAGTCGATCAGGCAGGCCACTTCGGTGACGCCGATCTTCTTCAGGCTTTCCACCCGGTCCAGCGCATCGTCCACCGTGCCAAACAGGCCCGAATCCTCGAAATAGCGTTGGAAGGCGAAATCGAGGATCGCGTCATTTTCTTCGGCAGAAAGGCTGCGCAGGTCGATATCCATCGGGTTATCAATACCCTGCGGCTTCTTGAATGCAGGGAAGGCCCAAGCATACTGCTTCACCAGCCCCACGGCAGCGGCCAGATAATCCTTCATCGGCTTTTCCGCCACGCGGCGCGCCTGTTCACGGTCGCGGCAGACATAGGTGTGCAGCATCAGCGTCACCTTGTGATCCGCCGGATCATGGCCTGCCTTGCGCAAGGCATCGTGATAGATGCCGATCTTTTCCTCAACCTCGGCAATGCTCTGGCCCAGCAGGTGGGTCAGCACATGCGCGCCGATCTCGCCCGCTTCGCGCCAGGTTGCCGGGTTGCCTGCCGTGGTCACCCAGACCGGCAGTTCCCGCGACACCGGGCGCGGCTGCGTCACCACACCGAAGCTGCCGGATTTTGTGGGAAACTCCACCTTCTCGCCCCGCCACAACCGGCGGACCTGATCAATCCCCGCCAGAAGTGCCCCCTTGTTCGCAGGCGGGGTGTTTTCCGGGCGCAGCACGAAATCATCCGGCTGCCAGCCAGAGGCGGCGGCGATCCCGGCGCGGCCATTGGTCAGATTGTCGATCACCGCCCAATCCTCGGCCACGCGCGCCGGATGGTGCAGCGGCAGCACCACCGATCCCGCGCGCACACCGATGTTCTTCGTGACAGCGGCCACCGCCGCCCCGGTCACGCTGGGGTTCGGGTATGGCCCGCCAAAGGCATGGAAATGCCGCTCTGGTGTCCAGACGGCGCAGAAGCCGTGGCTGTCGGCAAACTTCGCGCCCTCCAGCAGCAGTTCGTATTTCTTCGGCCCCACCCCATCGTCATTGCCCCAGTAATAGAGCGAGAACTCCATCCCCTTGCCCGAACCGATCCGCCCGCCCGATACCAGTGCCCGGTTTTCATCGCTGGTCAGTACCAGCTTGAACCCGCGCGCCAGCGTCCAGAACAGTTCCAACACCGAAATGTCGAAGGACAGCGAGGTGACGGCCAGCCAGACAGAGCCCGCCGCGTGGTCGATACGGCTGTCCATCCCGGTAAAGAAGTTGGCGACATTGCGATGTTCCACCATCACCCCCTTGGGGCGGCCGGTCGAACCAGAGGTATAGATCATATAGGCCAGATCGGCCGAGGCGACGCCGCTTTCCGGGTTGGTTTCCGGCGCATGGCTCAACCGGCCGTCATGATCCAGGCACAGCACCTGCGCCTGATGCGGCGGCAGGCCGGGCAGCAGCGCCTCTTGCGTCAAGATCACCGGGCAGGCACTGTCTTCGATATACAGCGCCGTGCGGTCGGCCGGATAGGCAGGGTCCATCGGCACATAGGCGCCGCCTGCCTTCAGGATGGCCAGCGCCCCCACCAGCAGATCAAGCGAGCGGCGGGTATGCAGCCCCACGAGCACGCCGGGGCCCACCCCCATGTCGCGCAGCACATGGGCAGCGCGGTTGGCGCGGGCATTCAGCTGCGCATAGGTCAGGCTTTGCCCTTCGAACGCGACCGCCACAGCATCGGGGCTGCGCCCCACCTGCGCCTCGAACGCCTGATGCACGCACAGGCTGCTGTCATAGGCCGTTGCGGTGCGGTTATGGCGATACAGCACCTCGTCCAGCTCGTCGGCTGTCAGGATCGGCAGGGTTTCCACCGTGCCGCCCTGCGCCGCAGCCTCGGCAAAGGCGGTGATCCGCGCGGCCATGGCGGCGGCCTGTGCAGGGCTGACACGACTGGCATCGAAATGCAGCGCATCCGGGGCCAGCGTCACCACCGTGCCGGGCACCGGCGCAAGGCCAATCCCGAAGGCAGGCGGCACCAGCCCGAACAGGCGCCGGTCGCGCGCCAGCAGGTCCAGCGCGAAGGCCGGGCAGGCCATGGCATGGGCAAGCGCCAGATCCACGCGCGCCAGGGCATCAGACACCGCACCTTCCGCCGCCACGCGCAGCGGCACCCAGTCCGACAGGATACCTTCGCCTTCATGGGCGGCGCCAAAAGCCAGATCGGCCCCCGGCTTGCCAGACAGCCGCACCGCCGCCAGCGCGGCCAGAGCCAGAGACGGCAGCGCAACTGGCACGCTTTGCCAGAAGGCAGGCGCAGTCGCAGCCGCAGCGCCCGGCACTTCGGCAGGATCAAGGTTCAGCAATGCGCGGCGATGCGCCAATTCGCGCCCCACAACGCGGGCCAGCGCCTGATCCAGCGCCACCACTTCCGCCGACGAGGCAGAGACCAGCGGATTGGGCAGCGACAGGCCAGATACCGGAAAGCCCTTCTGGCAGGTCAGCCGCATCAGCCGCACCGCGCCGGCACCACAGGCCACCGTCACCGCATCTTCCGCTGCGGACAGCAACTGCCCCGGTACGCCTGCGCCCGGCACCACCTCGGCCCCGCCGACGATGACATGGCGCCGTCCATCCCACAGCTTGGCCGTGGTCACCGGGTTCCAGTAGCTGCCATGATCCAGCGCCCGCACCAGCGCGGCCACAGTTTCGGCGCTGTGGGTGAAATCCAGCCGCCCTGCGGCAGAAGGACGATCTGCCCGCGCATGAACCGTACGTTGGGCGAAATCCTGCGCGCGCCGCTGCGGCGCGCCGGTTTCCAGCGCGGCGATCAGCGCAGGAAAACTGTCCATCGCGGCTTCGAAACAGCGGGTGTTCAGCGTCAGTGCCGTATCGCCCGGCAGGATCGGAAACAGCCGCTGGTCAAGGATGTCCCCCTCGTCCACGCCGTCGGTAATCATGTGCCAGGTGATGCCATGCTCTGCTTCGCCTGCCAGGATCGCCCAGACCGGCGCATTCAGCCCGGCATGGCGTGGCAGCGGGCCATCATGAAAGTTCACCCCGCCATGCGCCGCCAGAGCCAGCGCCGCCTGCGGCACAAGTGACAGGTTGGCGACCGACAAAAGCCAGTCCACCGCGCCGGGCAGCTGCGCCTCCCACCCCTTTTCCTGTTCAATCACGGTCAGACCACGCGCCTGGCCCCAGGCCTTGACCTCGGGGCTGCGGGTCACCAGCGCCGCTATGCGATGCCCGCCCGTCAGCAGCATGTCGCCACATTCGCGCGTCAGGGTTTCATTGCCGATCAGGTAACAGGAAAACGGGTTCATCCAACACTCCATTCCGCCGCTTGCAGGCGGTGATGCCCCTATTCCGCGGGGCGGGCCATATCCTTTGCCGGGGCTGCCCCCGACCCGGTCTTTCGCCCTGTGCGCGCCCTGACATCATGCAGGATCAGGTCACGCAGAAAATGCGGCGGATCGCCCCGGTCCTTGTTCTGGACCAGAAGCCGTGCCCGCCACAAAAGCCCCCCCGCAACATGGGCAAGCGTTGCGGCAGCGGCATAGAAATGCCCGTGGTTCTTGGTAAAATAATGGCGTCGGCTGTCCAGCCAGAAGGCCGGAATACGGCGCCATGTCTTCATTCCGGTCGAGGCCGACCCGATATGGGTGACTTCGGAATGGCGCACATAATCGGTGGCCCAGCCTGCCCGAGCCGCACGCAGCAGCAGGTCGGTTTCTTCGAAATACAGGAAGAAGGTTTCGTCAAACAGCCCGATCTGATCCAGCATATCCTGCCGAGCCAGCAGGCTGGCGCCTGCCAGCCAATCCACCTGGCAGGTCTGGGCGGGCATCGGCAGCGGCACGATATGGCGTTTCAGCAGGCGCGAGATCGGCCCGAACCGCGCCGCCCCCTCCAGCTCCGACCAGATCGTGGGGAAGCGGAAGGCGGTGTGATGCGGATCACCTTCCTGCCCGTGGATATAGCTTCCCGCAAAGCCGGTGCGCGGGTTGGTCTCCAGATGATCCACCAAAGCCCGGATCGCCCCCGGATCGGGGAAGGCGTCCGAATTCAGGATATAGACGTAATCCGGCCGCCCCCCGCCCGGCAGACCCGCGCGGATGCCGAAATTGTTGCCCGCGCCAAAGCCACCATTGCGCCCCGATTGCAGCACCCGCACCGGCACAGCGCCGCGATCCCAGCCGCGCGCCACCACCTGTTCGGTCATTCGTTCAAAGCTGCCATCCCCGGAGTCGTTATCGACAATGGTGATGGCGCCCTGCATCCCGGCCATTTCGCGCAGGGCCGCGGCGCAGGCATCCAGCGTCATGTCGGCCGTGCGCCAGTTCAGGATGACGGTCAGAAGATTGGGCATCACTCGGCCGCCTCTCGTTTGGTTTCGGGCAGCGGCGCCTCTTCGGCACGGGCGATCACCTCGCGCAGCCGCGCGGCCAGAACCCGCACATTGGGTTCAAGCACCATGCTGTCATGATCGCCCGGCACCTCCAGCACCTGCAGAGCGGGGGCGAAGCGGGTCAGATCGTTGTCGGCAAAGACATATTCCTTCGCCCCGCTGACCCAGTGCCCGTTCGATACCTGCCAGCGGCGGTCCAGCGGCGGGCGGAACAGTGCCGTGGCCCCCTTGCGCAGCGGCAAGGCATAGATCGGCAGGGCGGCACGGAAGGCGGCCTCGATTTCGGCATTGTGGAACTGGTGGGAGGCCTCGGTCGCGGCTTTCGGGCGGCGCTTCTCGATCTCCCAAGCATAACGGGCCTTTGCCCAATCCACCACATAGCCCGGACCACGCGCCTTCAGCTCGGCCAGCTTGATCAGGCCCTTGTCCAGCCGCGACAACGGCGGNNCGCCGCCTCCAGCTGCCGCGCCATTTCCCAGGCCGTCAACCCGCCGCCGGAAAAGCCGCCCAGCAGATAGGGGCCATGCGGCTGCACCTCGCGCAGTTCGGCGATGTAATCACGGGCGGCTTCGGGCAGCGTGCGATGCGGTTCAGCATCGCCGTAAAGCCCGCGCGCCTGCATCCCGTAGAAGGGCCGGTCACCACCGATCAGCTGCGCCAGATGCCGCAGGTTCAGCACGTTGCCGAACATGCCCGCCACCAGGAAGAAGGGCTGTTTCGGGCCACCGCCGCCTTCGTGCATCGCAACCAGATGGGTGAACCGGCGTTTCGGCGCCTCGGCACGTGGGGCGGCACCTTCCACCGGCCCGATACGATCTTCGATCAGCGCGGCACAGGCGGCGATGGTCGGCGCCTCGAACAGGATGGAAATCGGGAAATCCACCCGGAAGGCGCGCTTGACCATGGCAAAGAGCCGCACTGCGATCAGGCTATGGCCGCCCAAGGCAAAGAAATCATCCTCCACCCCCACCTGGCCCACGCCCAGCAGTTCCTGCCAGAAGCCGGTCAGCGTGCGTTCGATATCGTTGCGCGGTTCGACATAGTCGCTGTCCAGATCGGGGCGGGCAAAGCTCTGGCCCTCGGCGCGGACGGCCTCCACCTGATCGGCCTGTTTCACCAGTGTCGGCAGATCCAGCGAGGAAACGATGACCTGCGGCTGCCCTGTGGCCAGGGCGCGGGCAAAGGCATCTGCGCCCTCAGCCGCGCGGATACCCTGCCCCAGATTATGCACCAACCGCGCCTCCTGCGGCGAGGCCGCCTTTTGCGCGGCGGCATCTTCGAACTCCAGCTCGCGCGCATCAGGGGCGGTGAAGGCCAGCGCCTTGTCCAGCCTGCGGATGGTGAAGCCCTCGATCTCTGTCAGCACCGTGCCATCTTCGGTGGCCAGTGTNNTAGCTGACCGGCACCCACAGATGATCGGGCTGATAGCCCTCGATCAGACCCATGGCCCAGCCGGTGGCCAGATCCAGAAGCGCGGGGTGCATCAGCCAACCCTCGGCCAGATCCTTTTGCCCGATCAGCGGCAGGGTCAGCGTCGCCAACCCCTCGCCCCGGCCCAAGGCCATACGATGCAGCACCCGCCAGCGCGGGCCAAAGTTCAGATGCTCTTCCTGTGGCGAACGGATGCCGCGCGCATCTTCCACCNNCGCGCCGCAATCAGCGCCGGTTCGATCCGCCTGCCTTTTTCACGCAGTGGCATCAGACGGCCCTGAGCGTGCAGCGCAAAGCCGGTGCGGCCGCGGTGATCGACAGCCGAGCGCAGCTCGAAGCCAAAGCCTTCGTCAGACCGGATCAGCCGCACCCGGATGTCGCGCCGCGCGCCATCCGCCACATCCAGCGCACGCAGGAACATCAGATCGCGCAGCTCGAATGCGGCAAAGCCTTCGGCAGCCGCCGCTTCCGCCGCAAGTTCCAGATAGCCGGTGCCGGGAATCAGCGCCTGCTCGGCCTTGGTGCGGTGGCCATCCAGCAGCCAGTGATCGGTGGACAATGTGCTGGTGTAGATACGGTGCCCCGCCCGGTCGAACCCGGAGTCCGACAGCATCGGGCGGCCCACGACCGGCAGGCGCGGCGCAGCAGGGCGGCTGCCGGTGCGATCTGCCAGCGCCTCGGCTGCCATGCCGACATCGGACCAGATGCCCCAGTTCAGCGCCAGAACCTTCGTCCTGCCGCCTTTGCGCCCTTGGGCATAGGCGTTCAGATATTCATTGGCCGCCACATAATCCACCTGCCCCGCAGGCCCGGTGACGGTAGAGGTGGACGAGAACAGCACCAGCAGATCCAGCTTCCCATCGGGGAAGACGGCATCCAGCACATGCGTGCCGTGCAGTTTGGGAGCAAAGACCTCTTCCACTTGTGCGGGGGACTTGGTCAGCAGCGGCCCGTCATTCACCACACCGGCCGCATGGATCGCAGCTTTCAGCGGGCCAAAGGCGGTTTCAGCCTGCGCTACAGCGGCGCGCATCTCTTCTGCGTTGCAGACATCGGCCTGCAGAACCAGCACCTCAGCCCCCAGCCGTTCCAGCCGCTGCACGGCAAGGATGCGCCGCGACAGCACGTCGTCCGTGCACATGCGGGCCAGATGGGCGGCCCAATCTTCGCGGGGCGGCAGGACGCTGCGGGCGATCAGCGCGATTTTCGCGCGGGTTTCCACGGCCAACCTTTCGGCCAGCGTCAGCCCGATACCGCCGAAACCGCCGGTAATCAGCACCGGCGCGCCCTCCGGCAGCGCCAGCCCGGCATCCGGCAGCGGAAGGCGTTTCAACGCGCGTTCATAACGCTTTTCCCCCCGGCGCAGCGCCACATGGCTGGAAGGTTCGGCCAGCAGATCCTCGACCACCTGCCCCGCCAAGGCAGGCAGCGCAGTTGGATCAGCCTTGGCGCGCCAGCCCTTCGGCCTTGAGGGCAGCACCACATCCAGCGTGGCACAGGTCAGCCCGGGCAGTTCATGCGGGATCACCTTCACCGGCCCGGCAATCGCTGCCTTTTCGGGGTAGGGCAGCCCTTCATCCTTCAACTGCGCCGCCCCTGAGGTGATCGCCGTCACATGGATCGGCCGGGGCAGGTTTTCCTCGGCCATGGCCTGCCCCAGGAACATCAGCGCATAGAAGCCCTGTTCGACATTGCGGTGGAAGAAGCTCGATCCCGGGCGGAAGGTTTCACGATCCGTCACCAGCCAGAAATGCGCCACGCGATCCGGCGCGCGGCCCGAAGCCACCAGATCGCGGATCAGCGCATCATAACCCTCGCGTCCACGTTCGGGATTCAGGATATAGCCGCCCTCGCCATCCTGCGCGAAGGCATCGCCGGGACGAACGGTGGTCACCCGCTGGCCTGCGGCGCGCAGCTGCGCCACCACCTCGGTCCCCAGACCGGTGTCATCGACAAACACCAGCCAGCTGTGTTTCGCCGCCTCGTCCGGCGTGTCGAACTCCACCGCCGGGGCCTTGGCGCGCCAAACCGGCTGCCAGCCCCAGTCGGCCACATCGGGAAGGCGCATCGGCAGCGCCTCGGCCTCCACCGTGGCGGCCTTCGACACTTCGATGAAATAGGGTTTGCGCTGGAAGGCATAGCCCGGCAGCGGCAGTTTCACCCGCCGCGCCCCGCCCCAGATCGGCTCCCAATCCACCGCCACGCCACAGGCCCAGAGCCGGGCGATGCTGGCCACATGCCAGGCGTCATCGGCCATCTTCTGTTCCGGGTGCCGCAGCGCCGGGATCACCTGCCCCGCCGCCACACCATTGGCCTGCGCCAGCGAAGACATCGCCCGCCCCGGCCCCATTTCCATATACACACGGCCGGGTTCGGCCATCAGATACGCCATGCCCTTCTGGAAGTTCACGGTATTGCGCAGATGCGCCACCCAGTAATCCGGGCTGGTCGCTTCGGCCGCCGTCAAGGCCAGGCCGCTGCGGTTGGAAATCACCGGCAGCACCGGCGCCTGCAGCGGGATCGAGCGCAGATAGGCGCCGAAGCGATCCAGAATCGGTTCCAGCATCCGGCTGTGCGCAGCAATGTCGATGGCAATGCGCTGGGTTTCCACGCCTTCACCCGCCAGAGTGGCGGCCAGTGCTGCCAGCGCGGCATCGGGGCCGGAAACGACGCAAAGGCCCGGCGCATTCACCGATGCCATATCCAGATCGCCGGTCAGGCGCGGACGCAACACCGTCTCGTCCAGCGGAACAGACAGCATCCCGCCGGGCGGCACGGTATCGAACAGCTGGCCCCGCAGATGCACCAGGCCGATGCAATCTTCAAAGCTCATTACCCCGGCCAGACAGGCGGCGGTGTTTTCACCCATGCTGTGCCCGATCAGCGCGACGGGTTTTACCCCCCAGCTTTCAAAAAGCTTCGCGAGCGCATATTCGGTGATCATGATCAGCGGCAGCTGCACCGAAGGGCGTTTCAGCCGGTCATTGGCCGCAGCCTCGGCCCCCGGTTCCGGCAGCCACAGCGCGCGGATGTCGTAATCCAGCTTGGGTTGCAAAACGGCCAGACCGCGATCCATCCAGTCGCGGAATTCGGGTTCGGTGTCATACAGGTCGCGCGCCATGCCCGCATATTGCGCACCACCGCCGGGGAACATGAAGATCACCTCGGGATCATCGCCCAGATGATCGTGGCTGAACACCCGGCGGGTATCGCGGCCCTCCAGCAGGTCGGCGGCCTCCGCATGGCTGGCCGCCACCAGCACCCGGCGTTTTTCAAAGGCGCGACGCGCTGTTTTCAGCGTATAGGCCACATCCGCCAGCGGCTGTTCGGGATGTGCGCGCAGATGCGCGGCAAGACGTGCCGCCTGCCCGTCCAGTGCGGCTTTCGACTTGGCCGAAATCACGATGGGCTGGAAGGGCCAGAGGCTTTCCTCCGAAGGCGCCCGTTCCGGCGCCTCTTGCAGCACGGTATGGGCATTGGTGCCGCCCACGCCCAGGCTGTTCACCCCCGCGCGGCGCGGATGGCCCTTGGCCTCCCATTCCGTCAGCCGGTCATTCACCCGGAAGGGCGAGGTTTCGAAATCAATCGACGGGTTCGGCGCCTCATACCCCAGGCTGGGCGCCATCTGCCGGTGATGCAACTGCAGCGCCACCTTGATCAGGCTCGCCACCCCGGCCGCCGTATCCAGATGGCCGATATTGGTTTTTACCGATCCGATACGGCAGCTGCCCACGGTATCGGCGCTTTCGGCAAAACCGGCGGTCAGCGCCGCCACTTCGATCGGATCGCCCTNNTGCCGGTGCCGTGGCATTCCACATAATCCACCGTATCGGCGGTGACCCCGGCAATCGCCTGCGCCTCGGCGATGCAGCGCGCCTGCCCGTCAACCGAAGGCGCCAGATAACCCGCCTTGGCCGCGCCATCATTGTTGACGGCGCTGCCCTTGATGATCGCCCAGATATGGTCGCCATCGCGGATCGCATCCACCGCGCGGCGCAGCACCACACAGCCCGCGCCCGAGCCGAACACTGTGCCCTGCGCCCGGTGATCGAAGGCATGGCAATGGCCATCGGGCGACAGGATCTCGCCCTCGTTGAAGACATAGCCGCGCGCATGGGGCAGCTCGATCGTCACCCCCCCGGCCAGCGCCATGTCACATTCCCCGTTCAACAGCGCCTGCGCTGCATAATGCACCGCGACAAGGCTGGTGGAACAGGCGGTCTGCACATTGATCGACGGCCCTTTCAGATCGAAGATATGGCTGACGCGGGTGGCGAGGAAATCCTTGTCGTTCCCGGTATGGCGCAACAGGAACATGCCCGTGCTATCCACCAGATCGCGGTTGGAACACAGGTTGAAATAGAAATAGCTGCCCATGCCGCAACCGGCAAAGACCCCGATGGAGCCGCCGAACGCCTCGGGCGGATGCCCCGCATTCTCCAGCGCTTCCCACGCCACTTCCAGAAACTGGCGGTGCTGCGGATCAAGGATGGCCGCCTCTTTCGGGGAAAAGCCAAAGAAATCGGCATCGAAGGTTTCAAACCCGTCCAGCACGGCGGCGGCAGGCACATAATTTGGATGGCGCATCTTCGCCGGATCCTCGCCATGCGCCAGAAGCTCTGCCTCGGTCAACTGGCGGATGCTTTCGATGCCGTTGCGCAGATTGTCCCAGTATTCGGCAATCGAGGGCGCACCCGGCAAATGCGCGGCCATTCCGACGATGGCGATATCCGTTTCCGCAACGGCGGCCGCTTGCCTGTCATGCTGTGTCATAGATACCCACCGACTCTGATCCACACCCTTGAACGCTACGGAAGCCAAAAAAATCAGGCATAATTCCGGCTTTTGCGGGGTTTCTGCTGACGCTAGAGGAAAGCCGCCCCGGGTGCCAGCGCGGCGAACCTCTGTGCAACCCTGCCAAAACATGGGCATGGCTCAGGGGTGCGGCAAGACAGGCGGCCGTGACAGCACCGCAGGCAAGCCGCGGCGTGTTGCCCCCATGGTCGGGCAGCCTGCCGCTTTGCCCCGCAGCAGCCCCGCCGACATGGGAGGACAAAACACCCCGCCCGGCAAAGCGGCATGGCATGGCGCAAACCGCTGTACCCTGCCGGTAATCGCAGTCTTGCCACAGTCGTGCCTTAAGTTGGGGCCGATCACTGATACAGATCATGATGATTGGCAAATGTGGCTCCGCCGCTGCGGAAGGTGTATCGTGCAGTTCGTTTTCGACAAGACTACCATTTCGGTAAATGTGCCCCATGCTGCGGCCCTGCTGGGCCGTGTGCGTGAAAAGCTGGCCGACCGGCGCGGCTTTGCGCTGGCCACGCTCAACCTCGACCATCTGGTAAAGCTGCACCGCAGCCCCGAATTCCGGCAGGCCTATGCCGCGCAGGATATGGTCTGCGCCGATGGCAATCCCATCGTCTGGCTGTCACGGCTGGCGGGACGGCCGGTCGATCTTGTGCCGGGGTCAACCATGGTGGTGCCATTGTGCCGGATCGCGGCGCAATGCGGCGCCAAGGTCGCCCTGTTCGGGTCCACCCCCGCAGCGCTGGAAGCAGCCGCCATCCGGCTGCGCCAGGAGGTGCCGGGCTTGATCGTCAGCCATCAGATCGCCCCGCCCATGGGATTTGACGTGCAAAGCGAAGAAGCGGCGCATCAGCTCATCCAGATGGAGCAGGACGGTGTCGGCCTGTGCCTGCTGGCGCTTGGCGCGCCGAAACAGGAAATGCTGGCCGCGCGTGGCCGCAAACTGGCGCCGGGGGTCGGCTTCGCCTCGGTCGGCGCAGGTCTGGATTTTCTGGCAGGTACGCAGAACCGCGCGCCGGAATGGGTGCAGAAAATCGCGATGGAATGGGCCTGGCGGATGCTATCGCAGCCGCGCCGCCTTGTGCCGCGCTATCTGGCCTGCGCATCGCTGCTGCCATCAGAATTGCTGCGCGCGCTGGCCCAGCGGCGCTGAGCTATTTGTATTCGATGATGCCCCGGCGCCGCCCCCGCAGCCGCCCCAGATAAAAGCCGATGGCGCCCTGCGCCTCGGCGATCTTGCCCAGAACCGAAAACACCGCGCCTTCCGCGCCCAGCCGGGGCAGCAGCCGCAGCGCCTGCAAAGGCCAGGCCAGCAGAATCAGCAAACCTGCCGGATGCAGCACAGCCGCCAGGCCCGCCGCCAGTGGCACCCCAGCCCCCCAGACCAGCGCCCGTCGGGTTTCCCGCCGCCAGTGCCGTTCGGGCCCCGCACCATAGCGCGCATCGCCTTCGGCAAAGGCATGGCCTGCCCGCCGCGTGCGGCGCCACCATTGGCCAAACCGCAGCAGCGCGGCGTCGTGCAGCGTCATCTCGGCCTCCAGACGCCAGATCCCCCAACCCGCCCGGCGCAGGCGCAGGCACAGATCAGGCTCTTCCCCCGCAATCAGCGCCGGATCATAGCCCCCGACATCCCGCAATGGCGCATAGCGCATCAGCGCATCGCCACCACAGGCCGCCGCCGCGCCCACCGGCGTATCCCATTCCGCATCGCAAAGCCGGTTATAGACCGAATCTCCCGGCCGCCGCTCGCGCCGTCGCCCGCAGACCACAGCGAGATCGGGCCGGTCAGCCAGAAAGCTGCGGGCTGTCGTGATCCACCCGGGCTGCACTTCACAATCGCCATCCACCATCTGCACCAGATCCGGCGGATCGGCGGCCAGCCTGTCCAGCCCGGCATTGCGGGCGCGCGCGGCAGTGAAGGGCTGGCCCATGTCCAGCGCCACAACCTCTGCCCCCAGCGCCGCTGCACCCGTTGCACTGCCATCAGTTGAGCCACTGTCGACATAAACAACCCTCCGCACAGACCCTGTCAGCGATGCCAGACAGGCGATAAGCCGCGGACCTTCGTTGCGCCCGATCACCACTGCATCAATCACCGTCACGGCCTGCTCCGAATCCTGAAAAACGGATGTATCCTAGCCACATAACTGGCATCCTGGCACCCCTTGCTCTTCCAAGAAGCGGTAAAATCTGTTAAGTAAACAAGACTGGGCGGGGGCCTGGGCGAATCCTGATATACTGGGTGCCAGTCCGGCCCCAACCTGGAAGCCGTAGCGTGGTTCACCAAAAGGTGAGCTTGTTGTGTGACCCCTGCGGCTCTGCCGCATTGTAGCTGGAGCCCGTCTTGCATATGACGAGACACACCATCTTGCTGCCAGAAGAACCTGACTGCGTAGATATGGGGCCTCCCATGCTCTCAGATGACGAATTCACAGGAAGACTGGGCGATCGGAATGCCGCACGGCAGGCCGGTGTCACCCTGTTCCGCCGCCCCGATTCTGCCGAAAAACCGGAAGAGCCGCGGCAGCATATCAGTGGCCCACCCGCCACGATCACCCAGTTTGCCCTGCCCGTTCCGCTGCGCCACAGCCCGGACCGCGTCTGGGAATCACTTGGCCGCATTGCGCTGAACCGCGACCGGCTGGCTGGAAACGGTCTGTTTGTTGATGCGGCACAAAACCCGGTCACGACACATTTCGACATGCTGCGCACCCGGATGCTGCAAATCATGGCCGAACGTGGCTGGCGCAGGGTTGCTGTCACCTCGCCCACCCATGGCTGCGGCAAAAGCATCGTGGCCGCCAATCTGGCCCTGTCTTTCGCCCGCCTGCCCAGCAGCCGCAGCGTCCTGGTGGATCTGGAGCTGCGCAACCCAGAGCTTTCGCGCCTGCTGGGCGTTTCGGCCGGGCCGCTGCGCGATTATCTCTGTGGCGAAGAATATCTTGAAAACCATGTCCGCCGCGCCGGGCTCAATCTGGCGCTTGCGCTGAATGGTGCGCCCGTCGCCGCTGCTGCGGANNCCCTGCTGGACCCGCGGGTGGAAGAAACCCTCCGCACCCTGCAGACCGATCTCGATCCCGCCGTGATGCTGTTCGATCTGCCGCACGCGCTGGGGAATGATGATGTGATCTCGATCCTGCCGCGGGTCGATGCCGTGCTTCTGGTGGCGGATGCCACCCGCACCACGGCCGAAGACATCCGCGCCTGCGAACGTCTGTTTGACAATCATGTGCCGCTGTTGGGCGTGGTGCTGAACCGGGCGCATGATCCGGTGGCCCGGCGGTATCGTTACAAGAAGAAGTGAGGGCCCAGTGGGACCAGTTCAGAGTATCGACGATCTGTTCGATCTTATCCGCCGCCGCAAACTTGTGATTGCGGCAATCCTTCTGCTGGGAGCCGTGCTTTCGGTGATGTTTGCCCTGTCGCGGCCAAAGGTCTTTGAGGCCAGCGCCGTGATCCAGGTCGAAGGGCCTATGGTCAACGATGCCAATGGCGTGCAAAGCTCGCAATCGGCCCGGATGTTGCAGACCATCGAACAAAGGCTGACCACACGGGAAAACCTGCTGGCCGTGATCGAGCGTCACAAGCTGTTTGACGGTATCCCCGGCCTGTCTGCCGATCAGAAGATCTGGTCCTTGCGGCAATCCATCTCGTTCCAGACGGTGGCAGCCGCCACCGGGCAGGCGTTCGGCGTGCCCACGGCCGTATCCGCCCTCGTGATCTCGACCCGCTTTGGCGACGCAGAACAGACCGCCCGTATTGCCAATGATTTTGCGCAAAGCGTGCTGGACATGTCGGTGGAACGCAAGGTCAGCCGGGCCCGTGACACCTATGCCTTCTTCACCGAAGAAGAGGCCCGCCTTGGCGCCGAAATCTCTGCGCTGGAATCGGAACTGACCGCCTACAAGAACGCCAATATCGCCACGCTCAGCCAAGGCGAACAAGACGACCGCACCGCGATTGACGCCGAATTGCGCGGCATGGTGCAACAGCTTCTGGCGGTCCGTGCCGAGCGTGACGCCGTTCAGGCGAAGGCCCGCCTGCGCGAAACCGATCGCCGCCGCATTGATGAACTGAATGCGCAGGAAAGCCTTCTGTCCAGCCAGCAGGCCGCGCTGGAACAGCAGCGCGATGCGCTGGATCTGCGCAGCGCCGCCACCCCTGAGGTAGAACAGACGCTGAATGCCTATGACCGTCGGCTGCAACAGCTGCAGAACCAGTTCGACATCATCACCGTCCGCCGGGCCGAGGCCGAAACGGCTTTGCGGCTGGAAGACGAACAACATTCCGAACGGTTCAGCCTGCTGGAACGCGCCGTGGTGCCCAGCCTGCCCAGCAGCAGTGGCCGCAAGAAGATTGCCCTCGCCGGTCTGCTCGGCAGCATGATTGCAGCCTTCGGCTTTGCTTTCCTGCTGGATATGCTGCACCCGGTGATCCGCAGCGCCTCACAGATGGAACGCCAGCTGAACATCCGGCCGGTCATCACCATTCCTGACCTGAAACTGAACCCCAAGCCGCGCAGCCTGCTGTCCCGGCTGTTCACCCGTCGGCAACCGCCGGATGCCCTGCAGGACTAAGCAGGGCAGAGGCTTCCAGGCACCAAGATGAAGAAAACCCGCCACGCATCANNGGGCTGCGATCAGCAGCCCGTTGCCTTCACGACCACCCCGACGGTCCGGTAAAGAATCTGCAGGTCAGTCGCCAGCGATACATCCGCCTCATAGGCCGCATCATAGCCTGCCCGCGCCTCGAAACTGGTGCGGTTGCGTCCGGCTGTCTGCCAATAGCCCGTGATTCCCGGCTGCAGCGCATAATAGGCTGTGCCAGGATACAACGCCTGCTGATTGAGCATCATGGGGCGCGGGCCGACAAGGCTCATATCCCCCAGAAACACGTTCCACAGCTGCGGCAGCTCATCCAGCGAGGTTTGGCGCAGGAACCGGCCAAAGCGGGTAATCCGCGGATCGTTCTTCAGCTTCTGGGTTTCATCCCATTCCGCCCGCGCTGCCGGGTTGGCGGCCAGGTAATCCCCCATCCGCGCATCAGCATCAGACACCATGGACCGCAGCTTCCACATGCGGAACGCCCGACCATGACGGCCGACACGCTGCTGAGAATAGAAGGCAGAACCACCATCCCGCGAAACGGCAAAGGCAAGGGCTGCAACCAACGGCACCGCAATCGGCGCCGCCAGAACGATGGCCGTCACATCAAGGGCACGCTTGAAAAACTTCCGATAAATCCGGGCATTGCCCGTCGATGCACTCGGAAGCGCCATGCCGGGCACGATCTGCTCTGGTGCAACCATCGCGATCTGTTCCGCCGCCCGAAAGCGAGAATAACTCAGCGTCATTGTCTGCCACCTGTCAACAGTTACACCCGGTCACCGATTGGGGCAAACCCGCCACAATCCCTGCCGTCGCTACTCGGTACGTCTCAAATCCAATTCCCCAGCAATACATCGCTTGCACTCACGTTTTACGCCCCCGTAGTTCATTTTACCTGTGCGAACACGGTCTTGGCGACAGCTATCACAAAGGTTAACGGATCGTTAACGCCTGATTTGAGCAAAATTCTCGCCACATCCTTGCCACAGTTTGGCCCCAACTAAGGCAGGCACAATCAAAAGGCGAGTGACGCAGGGGAACAGCCGCATCCCCCGAACAGGTGATTCGCAGCGCGCAACGCTTTGGGGCGGCTGGATGAGTTGGGTGCGGGGCTGACGGGTGGCACAAATGCAAAAGCCCGCACGAGGCGGACTGTTTCCACAACGCTATCAGAAGCGATCAGTTCGCCTTGGCGGTTCCGGTGAATTCCGCATCCCGCGTGCGGGCGGGCATCGACAGGAACATCACCGACAGCATCAGCCCGACACAGGCCAGACCGCCGACCGGATAGATGACAGCCAGCGCCCAGATCGGCATCCCGGCCATGACCGCAGCAATACCAGAGGCAATCCCTGCAACCATTCCCAGCAGAACGACCGTAATCACCATCGCGAAGCTCCGTGCTTGGCTGCCCTGCGTTCTGGCCGCAGCTGGCCTGACTCTTTCGACATGTAAATGCCTAGGCAGAGAATGCGGCAGAAAGGGGGCACGAGTCGTACAGACTCGCGGCATTCACGCCGCCATCGGGCCAAAGACCTGCGGGCACCGCAGCCACAGCCGCAGCAACCGCTATGGCAGGGCAGCACAAGGCGGCCTATCCCATCCGTGCCCTGCCTTTCTGAAGGGGCAATCATGCCATTCTTCGGCCATATGCTTCTGCGATCCCGGTATGACCGTTCCATTGCTTTCTCTTGCCAGACGGGTCAGTGCCGTGAAAATTGCCTATCTTGTGAACACATATCCCCGTGCCTCGCACACCTTCATCCGGCGTGAGATTCACGCGATGGAACGTATGGGGTTTCAGGTCCACCGCTTTGCCATGCGATCCGATCGCGATGCCCTGCGCGAACCCGAAGACAAGGCCGAAGACCAGCGCACCGAACATGTGCTTGAAGGTGGCAAGGCCAAGCTGCTGCTGTCGGCACTGGGCTGGATGCTGCGGCGGCCGCATTGTGCGATCAAGGCCACGCTGACCGCGCTGCGGATGGGGCGGCGGGCGCGGGCCATCGGGCTGCATCTGGTCTATCTGATCGAGGGGGCGCATATCGCTGCCCGCTGCCAGAAGCTGGGTGTCCAGCATATCCATGCCCATTTCGGCACCAATTCCGCAGCCGTCGCGCTGCTGTCGCACAAGGCGGGCGGGCCGCGCTATTCCTTTACCGTGCATGGCCCAGAAGAATTCGACGCGCCTGTGGCCCTGTCTCTGGATGAAAAGATCCGCCATGCGGCCTTTGCTGTCGCCATATCCTCATTCGGGCGCAGCCAGCTGTGCCGCTGGTCCGAGGTGGAAGATTGGCAAAAGATCAAGGTGGTGCATTGCGGCATTGAACCTGCCCGTTTTCCAGAACCCGCCCCCCTGCCGGAAAAGTTTGATCTGGTGGCCATCGGGCGCTTTTGCGAACAGAAGGGCTTCCCCCTGCTGATCGAGGCGCTGGCCATTGCCGCCCGCAAGCACCCGGGCCTGCACCTGACCCTGGTGGGAGATGGGCCGTTGCGCGGCGAGATCGAGGCGTTGATCGAACGTCACACCCTGCGCCGCCACGTCACGCTCACCGGCTGGCTGACTGAATCGCAGGTGCGGATGCAGCTGGCCGCCGCGCAGGCGCTCGTGCTGCCCTCCTTTGCCGAAGGCCTGCCCGTGGTGCTGATGGAGGCGATGGCCGCCGGGCGCCCGGTTCTGGCCACCGCCATTGCCGGTGTGCCAGAGCTCGTCACCCGCGAAACCGGGTGGATCGTCGCGGCAGGCGAGGCGACGGTTCTGGCAGAAGGTCTGGATGCCATCGCCGCCACACCGCATGAGCGGCTGATTGCCNNGGGTGCTGGCCCGCCATCATATCGACCGCGAGGCGACAAAGCTGGCCCTGCAAATCCGCCACGCGATCAAGGGCAGCAGCTGACCGGCCTCAGCGTCCCGGCCTCAGCGCCCGCGCGTCCAGCTGGCAGAGCCGCGCTTCAGCCGCACCGCCAGCGATACGGCTGCATAGGTGGCAAATCCCGTCGGATCGGCCACCGCCAACCCCAACAGGCGCCGCGCGCCCAGGGGCGCCTTGCCTTCGCAGGCCAGCAGGCCGGGCCAGCGTGCCGCGATTTCCGCCACGCCGCGATCCTGCCTGCGCCGCACCCGCACCAGCGCCCCGAAACCTTCGATCATCGGCCAAAGATAGCTTGGTGCCACCTGTACCCGCTCTGCCGGGGTGAATTGCAGCCGCACCCAGGTGTCATCGGAAATGATTGCAGGAAAGGCGCCCCAGCGTGCCCGTCCTGCCGCATTCACCGCAAACAGCCCATAGCCCGGCGCAATGCTGCGCGCAAAAGGCAGCCGCTGCCAGAACCGCGCATAGGCCCGTGTTACCCGGCTTTGCGCCCGCGGCACCACCGCCGTTCCGGTGGCATAAACCGGGTCGGGCCGGGCCAGCACCCCCGCCAGCGCCGCCATCAGCGGCCCTGAAACCCGCACATCCGCATCCAGATAGGCCCGCGCCGCGCCCTGCGCCGCCGCATCGCCGGCGTTCAGCGCGCCGATCTTGCCCCCCTCGGCCAGATCTAGCACCACCAATCCCCAGCCCGATGCCGCCGCCTGCCCGGCAAAGCCGCGCGCCACTTCCGCCGTGGCATCCTGGCACCCATTGGCCACCACCACCGCCTCGGCACCACCCGGCACCGGATCAGAGGCGAACAGCGCCCCCAGACAGGCCCCGATATACTCTGCCTCGTTCGAGGCCGGAATGATCACACTCAACACGCGGCACATCCCTTGCGCAGCACCGCCCAGCGCGGCGTATCATCATCCAGATGGCGCAAGGCCCCCCAGCTGCCCCATTTCGTGGGCGTCGCCACATCGCCAAACGAATTGAACGGCGCATCCGAAAGTGCGGCCCAGCCCTGCAACAGCCGCTCATACAGCGCGCCCATCGGGGCTGACGCATTCAGATAGGCGAAGAATGCCGTCATTTCCGCATCTTCCACCACCGGGCCATAGCCCACCACATGGCTGCCGCCTTCATACATCACCAGATCCAGCCCGGCTTTTCTGGCCACCTCTGCCTGATAGGGCAGAACCCGGCCCAGCAGATCCTCCAGTGAATCATCAGGGATGCCGGAATGGCGACCATCCAGCAATTCTTCGGCCGCGCGCTCGGCGGCCAGCGCAAAGGGCGCCGCCGGATTGGCGGCGGCGCTTTCGGCCAGCCAGCCCTTCACCAGCGGCAGCTTGGCCTCATCCCCCAGCAGACCCGCAAAATACCCTGTCACCGCATAGGCATCAAAGGCGGTCTTGGGCGCGGGCCGCCCTTCGGCCACCACGCGCGGTGCTTCCAGCACCGCCTCCTCCAGCCCCAGCCAGCCGGTCTGGGATGAAATCACCCGCACCAGCCGCGATTCGGCCTGATCGCCGAACACATCCGTCCAGATCCCGGCCACCTCTGTTGCGCGGCGGGCATAGAACTGCACCCAGACAGAGCCATCTTCCTTGCCCCACAGCGCCTTGCCCTGTTCATCCGCCCACTGGGTCTGCGCAAACTGCCAGTTCCACATCTCGTTCGAATATTCGACCCAGGCCTTCAGCCCCGGCTCCAGCAGATCGGCGACGGTTTCCGCCTGAAACCGCACCAGCGCATCATCGGCCAGATGCGGCACGGTAAACCAGGCATCGGCGCGCAATTCATTGGCCAGCGCCACCATCACTTCCATCGGCACGCCATTGCGCGCCCAAGTGTAATCATCAAACTTCGGGCTGTCCTCAATGCGCGACAGTTTCGCGCCATTGGTCATCATCCAATCCATGAAGCGCACCATCTTCACCCCGCGGATCCGGCCCAGCCAATCCGGGTTGAAGATCTGCCCCGCCGCATGGGCCGCCAGCCGGTCCTCCCGCACGATGGTGATATTGCGGATCGGGTTTTCCGGTTTGGTGGCCGCAATCGTCACCAGAACAAACCCCTCGCCCGGCTCGTAATCAAAGGTCATGCCCCCGGCGCCCGGGGCCACATTGCGGGCGCGCCCTTCCAGCCGGATCTCGCCCTCGCCCTGCCAGCGCAGCACATAGCGCCCGGCCACACCGCCCGCATCGGCGGGCAGATCGGTCAGCACCAGCGTGGAAACGCCGCTCACCCCCGGGGGCACCGCCTTGAGCCAGCCATTGGCATCCAGCCAGCCTCCCGCCGCCAGCGCGTCATGCTCCATCCCGCCCCATTGGCCATCCAGATGCCCGACCCAGGGCCGCGCCGTCTTCATCACATCCACGAAGGACTGCGCCACCGTCCAATCCACCACCCCTGAAAGGCCAAGCGCCAGCGACGGGTTGGTGACAGGGTCATGCCGCCGCAGCTTGCCGGGCCCTTCAGGCGGTTTTGCAGGCGGTACATCGACAGCTGCCGCCTTGCCCTCGGCAACCGGCGCCGGGGCAGTTGGCACCGCTTCGGCAAGCTCCGAAGGGGCGGCGGGGCGGGCGGCCTCGCGCTGCTGCTGCGCCTGCACGGCCTGCCAGGCAATGCGTTGCAGCGCCTGCGCCAGCTCGGTTGAAACCACCGCGTCGCGGTTCTGCCAGCCTCGCGTCAGCCGGGCCTGCAATCCCTCCGGGCTTTCCCCCGTCAGCGCCGCCACCTGCACCATCGCCAGCAGATACAACCCCTTGCCATTGGGATGGATATCATCGGCAAACAAGTCCTGCACTGTTTCGACCCCCGGCAGATCGCCCGCAGCCGCAGCCGCAGCCGCCTGCGCCATGGCCTGCCCCGCCGGGATCAGCCGCACCGCAGGCGCGCCTTCGGGCCGGGCCGCATCGGCCTTGGCGGCTAGGCTTTCCCACAGGGGCAGATCGGCGGCGATGCGCACCGCCCAATCAATCCCGGCGCCCGGATCATGATCCACCACAGCGCCCGTGCCCGATTTCAGACTGTGCCAGGTTTCATAGATGAAAACCTGCGCCTGCGGATTGCCCGCCCAGGCCGCACCGGCCCATTGCGCGACATAATCCGCACTGTCATTCCACTCCACCTGCGCGGCCAGAGGAATACCCTCGGTCAGCACCAGCGCATCCACCGGGCCTGCCGCCAGCCGGGCGCGGCCATCGACGCCTTCGCCCTCATCCGAATGATCCCATCCCCAGCGCAGGGGGGCACCGTTGATGACCTGCGCCTGAACCTGCGCTTCAGGTTGCCCGCGCAGTTTCAGCGCGGTTTCCACCATGGCGGGCAATTCGGCGCCCACCAGACTGTGGCCCACGAACAGAACCTCTGCCAGCACTGCAAGAACAGACATGCCCACCCCTCAATTCCCCACACCGGACGGAGCATAGCCGCTCACCACCTGCCAGACCACCTGCTGCAGCACCGCCGCCGCTGCGGCGGAAGGGGCATCCGCCAGACTGCCATCCGCCCGGCGCAGGGCATGGGGCAGGCCCTGCGGCGTTTCCCCGGCCAAAACCGCGAAATGGGTCAGCGCCACGACATAGGCGCCAAGATCGCTGAGATGGATCACATCCTGCGTCCCATCCGCGTTCTTCAGGAACAGATCCTCCCGCCGGGTCAGCCCCGGCACCTCGCCCGCTTCCATCGCGCGCACCACGGCGGCCATCACCTGCCCCGCCGGAATGACATGAATGGTGCCCACACCCGGATGCACCTTCGCCCCGGCCAGCACCTTTCCTTCCCACAATTCCGGCAGATCGCTTTCGATCCGCAGCTCCCACCCGTCGGGATCATCCAGCCTGTGCCAGGTCTCGTACAGATACAGCCGCACATCGGGCCGCGCCTGACGGGCGGCCTGCGCCCAGTCGGCCAGCGCGCGCGGGCTGTCGTGATAGCGGATGGCATCACGCAGCTCGACCATCTCGGTCAGCACGATGGCGTCATAGGCCCCCGAGCCCACGGCATCCCGGGCCGGGCGGTGAACCGGCGTGTTGTTTTCAACCTCCAGCCCCGGCACATCGCCGCGCCAGTGCTGGTCCAGCGAGGCCCCCCAGCCCAGCTGCAAGGCATAGCCATAGCCCTCTCCCATCAGCTGCGCCAGCATGGCAGGCATATCCCGCCCGACCAGACTGTGGCCCAGATGATAAACCTGCATTGGATGCGCCGGGGGCGGCAGCGGCGTGTCGTAATGCGCCGCCAGCGCCGCCCGATCCAGAACCCGCGGTGTCAGCGACCACCACAGCGCAAGGGCCAGCGCCACGGGGAGGGCAGCAATCAGGATCAGGCGCATCGAAGCTTCCGTGGCTTTGCGGCAAGGCCGGGGGGCTGTCTGCCCCCCGGACCCCCCCGAGGATATTTGGACCAAGATAAAGTTATCTTGGGGCAAAGAGCCGGTAATACAACCAGTCGGGCAGGAAATTGGCACCGCGGAACAGCCACTGGAACGGTGTCGGGAAGCTGAGGCTGAAGCGGCGGCTTTCCATCAGGCGGATCATATGACCAGCGGCCACGTCCGGTGCCATGATCTGGGGCATGGCGAAGCTGTTCTTTTCCGTCAGCCGCGTGCGGATGAACCCCGGATTGGCCAGCTGCACCCGGATCCCGCTGCCCCGCAGATCGGCATGAAGCGTTTCCGCCAGCGACATGCAGGCGGCCTTGGAGGCGCCATAGCCCAGGGCACCGGGCAGTCCGCGAAACCCCGACAGCGAGCCGGTGATGNNACCGGGCGCAGCCGGTGAAGTTGATGTCGCACATCGCCTCCACCTTTTCCGCGTCCCATTCCTGTGCCCGCATCGGCCAGTAGACACCCGCCAGCCAGATCAGCCCGTCAGGCTGCCCCACTTGCGCCGCCGCGGCCTGCACAGAGGCCGGATCGCCCACATCCATGGCCACCACCTCGGCCCGGCCCGGCAGGCTGGCGGCAACTTCGGCCAGCCGGTCCGCATTGCGCGCCGACAGCACCAGATCGGCCCCGCGCGCCGACAGTGCCTGCGCCAAGGCCAACCCCAGCCCTTCAGAGGCACCGACCAGCCAATAGCGTTTTCCCTGCCAGGTCATGCCCGCCATCAGACAGCCCTCGGGCGCATGGTGGCCACCAGCTCGGCCACCTTGATGCCGAATTTGCGGAACTGGCTGCGATTCAGGATGGTGCCGTTTTCCATCAGATACATCCAGTCCGTCACCTCCAGCTCTTGCCCGCCCGCATCGGCAGGCAGACGGATGCGGTATTGCAGCATAACGGCAGAGCCATTCGCCTGACCTTGCCCGGCCCCTGCAATATCCGCCGCTTCGGCGCGGATGCCACCGTCATTGCCCAATGTCAGCCGCCATTCACGATCCTGCACCCGGCCACTGTCATAGCGGAAGGCTTCGGCCAGAACGCCGGTATTGCCGTTCCACCGGCCTTCCATATCGGCCACGAAGCGCGATACCACGCGGCCCGTCGGCCCATAGATCACCCCTTCGCACTGCAGCGGCCCGTTCAGATGGCGGCGCAGATCGAACTGCGGGCCATGAGGGTAATCCGCAGGCCGCTGGGCGCGGAAAGACCACAGCCTCTGGCGCAGCAGCAACAGGCCGCAGGTCAGCAGGATGCCCAAGGCAAGGAACAGCGTTTCAGTCATCTGTCAGCTCCGGCAAATCAAGGCGCAGCAACAGCGCGATGGCAGCAAGTTTCAGAAGGCAGGGCAGCCCGGCATAAAGCAGTGTCAGCAGCAGCAATGCTGCAGGCGGGGCGGGTTGGCCCGGGGCAAAGCCCTGGGATGCCAGCAGCGGCAGCAACACCAGCGCGGCCAGCGACAGCGACAGCTTGGACACAAAGCCCCAAAGCGCAAATCCCGCAGCCTCGCCCCGGCCCTGCCGCGCCAGCTCGCGCGCGAAAAGCGCAGGCAACAGCACCAGATCAGCCCCCATGGCCGCTCCGGAGGCCAGGCAGATCAGCGCAAACAGAAACATGTCGCCCGGCCCCAGAAACAGCGCGAAGACAAAGGCGCCGGTGGCCAGAACCATGCCCTGCAACAAGGCCTGTTTCGCCCCGATCCGCGCGGCAAGCCTGCTCCAGACCGGGGCGCTGACCGCCGCGCTGAGGAAGAACAGCAACAGCAGCGGCCCTTCCGCGCCCGGCGCCTCCAGCCGGCTTTCGACAAAGAACAGGAACAGGGTCGAGGTGACGGCGGCAGGCGTGGCATTGACCAGCGCCAGCCCCAGCAGCCGACGCAGCGCAGGCACCCGCAGCAGCGGCACAAAACCCGTGGGCGGGGCGGCGCCCCCCTGCCACTGGCTTNNCCGCAAACATGGCAAACGGGGCGGCCCCCAGCCCCGCCAGAACCACAGGGGCCACAGCGGCGGCAGATACGCCCAGCAAGGTGCCCGCCTCGCGCCAGCCCGCCAGCCGCAGATGGCCTGTCGGCCCCAGCGTTCCGGCCTTGGCCACGCCTTCGGCATAGAACACGATCGTCAGAAAGGACCAGGCGGTGAACAGCGCCAGCAGCATCAGCGCAAACCACATCAGCGGCGCAATCGGCGGCGCCACGGCAAACAGCCCCAGCATCGCCGCAGCCATCACCGCAACTGCACCCGCCACCATCGCCCCGCGCCAGGCCCGCGTCCGCTCGGCCAGCCAGCCCAGCATCGGATCCTGCACCACATCCACCAGCCGCAATGCCGCCAGCACGACCCCCAGGGCCGCCAGCCCAAGACCATGCGCCTCGGCATAGACCTTGGGCGCATGGATGTAGATCGGCAAACCAGCCGCCGCCAGCATCGCGGCAAAGACCGACCAGCGGATCAGCCCCGTCGGGGCAGAGGTCGCGGTAAGCGTGGTCATCGGCTGACCTCGTCAGCCGGGGGCAGCGGGCGGTTGCGGAAGCGCACGCCCTTCAGCTTCAGCCGCAGCGCCTGCCAGTAGATCAGCGCCAGTACCCGGCGCGATCCGAAGGGGCGGCGCAGACAGGCCGCCAGCGCCCCCGAAACGGTCAACGGGCGGCGCGGCCCGGTCAGGTTGGTATAGATGCCACCCTCGGTATTCGAATGATCAATCCANNGGTCCGGCCGGATATCGAACCGAAACACATATTCCCCCCCCACGGGCTGAAAGGGCGAGACGTAAAAGATCTTTTGCGCCACGATCCGGTCAGCGGCGGTGATCGGGGCATGATCGGCGCGGTGACACAGATAGCAATGCCGCTCGCCATAGGTATTCGTCACCTCGGCCACCACGGCAAACAACCCGCTGTCACCATGGCACAGCCAGAAGCTGACCGGGTTGAACACATGGCCCAGCACGCGAGGCTGCGCCAGCAGCTGCACCTTCATCGGTGCGGGCAGGCCATGCTGTTCCAGGACGGCACGCAACCAGCTGGCCCCACGCCCCTGCCCCGGCGCGCCACCATGATCGGCATCCCACAGCGACATCAGGTTGCGCCGGTTGCGCGCGAACAGCCAAGGCGCCCGCACCGGCGCCTCGGCATCCAGCAGCAGATAATCGACGCCATAGCGAAAGCTGTTCGCCACCGCCCCCTTCCGTCCGTGGAAGGTTTCCCCCGCGATATGTTCGACGCGGTTCATTCCGCCGCAACCCTTGCCCCATCACGGGTGGCCATCGCCTCGGCCACATCCACCGCGCTGGCAAAGCCATCCTCGTGAAACCCGTTGCGCATCCAGGCACCGCAGAACCAGGTTGCCCGCGTGCCATTCATCGCCCGGATCGTTTCCTGCGCCTTCAGCGCCGCCAGATCATAGACCGGATGGCGGAAGGTCACGCTGTCATAGATCATCGCCTCGCGGATCGGCTGGGTGGCGTTCAGGGTCACGAACATCGGATCATCCTGGCGGATCGGTTGCAGCGAATTCATCCAGTAGCTGAGCGCGATCCGGTCCGGCTTCGGCCCCTCGGGCTCCACATAAACCCAGCTGGACCAGACCTTGCGCCGCTTCGGCATCAGGGCCGCATCGCAATGCAGCACCGCCTCGTTCGGCTGATAGGCCACAGCCCCCAGCGCCGCCCGCTCTGCCTCCGACGGATCGGCCAGCAGGCGCAGGCTGTCGTCGGAGTGGGTGGCAAACACCACCTCGTCAAACGTCTCCCATTCGGCACCGGCCCGCTTGACCTGCGGCGCAGGCGCACGGCGCACCGCTTCCACCGGGCAGCCCAGCCGCAGGGTCACGCCCTGCGCTTCCAGAAGGGCCTGCAACCGGCGCACATATTCCACCGAACCGCCCCGCACCGTATACCACTGATGCTGGCCCTCCACGCTCATCAGATGATGGTTGCGGAAAAACCGGATCAGCGCATGGGCCGGAAAATCCAGAATTCCCTCGCAGGGGGTCGACCAGATCGCACCGGAAAACGGCAGCAGATAGCGGTCGCGGAACCAGTTGCCGGTGCCCAGCTCGCCCAGAAATTCGCGGATCGTCATCCCCGGATGCTTCAGCGCCGCTTCGGCATGATTGTTGAAATGCAGGATGTCGCGGATCATCCGCAGGAACCGGGGATCGGCGGCCCGCCATTTCTGCACGAACAGCGTATCCAGACTGGTCAGCGCATATTCGCAGGCCCCGCCGCCGAAAGACGCGCCAAAGGTCATGCGGCTTTCGGTATAGGGCACCTCCAGCTGATCGAACAGCCGCGTCAGATGCGGGTAACTCGCCTTGTTGAAAACGATGAAGCCGGTATCCACAGCGCGGTCACCATGACGACCGGCCAGCACGGTTCGCGCATGGCCGCCCAGACGCCCCTCTGCCTCGAACAGCACCACCTCGGCAGTTTCGGCCAGAAGATGGGCAGCTGCCATCCCGGAAATGCCGCCGCCGATCACGGCAATACGGCGACGGGGGGCAGGGGGCATTTCGAAAGGCATAGGGACTGTCCTCTTGGTTTTGGGAAATCTACGCGGCAGAAAAGGTTACGGATCACTTTCAGATAAAGTTGCGCCTCAGGTTGCGCCCGCGCACAGCATCCGCTGCCCCGATATCGCATCAAACCGGGCCAGCCTGCCCTGAAAAGGCAAATTTTTTGCAGGCGCCGCGATCTTTTTCGCGCGGCCTGTGATCTGCCGCGAAACGGGCCGCGTATCCGGGCCATGATGTTAGATGTGACACGCGCAGAAATACCGGATGCACAGAGCTTTCGTGCCCCTTATGCTGCCCGACGGCACAAGGGGCATCGGATGGCAGTGGAACGGATGGCGGAAACCGAAGATTGGACGGCACTTCTTCTGGCTGTGCGCGACCGGCAGGATCGTGCGGCCTTTGCTGTTCTGTTCCGACACTTCGCCCCCCGGATAAAGGGCTTTCTGATGAAATCCGGCGCATCCGGTGCCCTGGCCGAAGAATGTGCCCAGGATGTGATGGCCACACTCTGGCACAAGGCCCATCTGTTCGATCCTGCACGGGCCAGCGTGGCCACCTGGGTGTTCACCATCGCCCGCAACCGGCGGATCGACGCGCTGCGCCGCTCTGCCCGGCCAGAACCCGAAGACCTGCCCTGGGGCCCGGAACCGGAACCCGACCAGCAGGAGGCCATGGAACTGGCCGAAGATACCAGACGGCTGGGCGATGCCATCGCCCGCCTCCCCGAGAAACAGCGAGAGCTGATCGAAAAGGCCTATTTCGGCGATCTGACACATAGCGAGATCGCCTCCGAAACCGGCCTGCCGCTGGGCACGATCAAATCCCGCATCCGACTGGCGCTGGACCGACTGCGCCAGTCCCTGAGCTGAAGGCCAAAGACGATGACGACGATCCGCCACCATGTTTCAGATCAGTTGCTGATGGCCTATGCGGCAGGTGCCCTGCCCGAAGCCTTCAGCCTGGTTCTGGCCACCCACCTGTCCATGTGCGACGATTGCCGCGCCCGTGCCGCATCCTTTGATGCGCTTGGCGGCGCCGTGCTGGAAGATTGCGGCAGCACCGCCATGCAGGATGATGCGCTGCAGGCTTGCCTCGCCCGGCTGGGCACACCCGAAGCGCCGCGCCCCCCCGCACGCCGACAGGGGCTGTTTCCGCGTCCGCTGCAGGATTACATCGGCGGCGATCTGGAATCCGTGCGCTGGCGCCCGCTGGGCATGGGTGTACGCCAGGCGATCCTGCGCACCGACCGCAACGCCATGGCGCGGCTTCTGTATATCCCCGCCGGTCAGGCCGTGCCCGACCATGGCCATCGCGGCACCGAGCTGACGCTGGTTCTGCAAGGCGCCTTTGCCGATGCGACAGACAGGTTCGGCCCCGGCGATCTGGAAATCGCGGATGAAGAGCTGGAACATACCCCGGTGGCCGAACCCGGCCTGCCCTGCATCTGCCTGGCCGCCACCGATGCACCGCTGCGCTTCAGCGGCATGATTCCGCGCCTGCTGCAGCCGATCTTCCGCATCTGACGGCCCTCCCCGGTGGCTTCTAATCGAGTGGCTTGCAATCCGGTGGCTTACGAAGCGGAGCGCGCCTCTGGCGCGCAAGGCTTTCCTCTCGGCCTCCGGGCTGCGCCCGAAAGCCTCGGGGATATGGGTATTTTTGCCAAGAGGAA
>DOMY01000313.1:0-38565 GCA_003509785.1 Gemmobacter sp. | reverse complement strand
TGGGCGGGGCTTGGCTATTATGCTCGCGCCCGCAATCTGCTGAAATGCGCCCGCGCCGTGGTGGCAGATCATGGTGGCAGCTTTCCCGACAGCCGCGCAGGCCTGCTGATGCTGCCCGGCATCGGCCCCTATACCGCCAGCGCCGTGGCGGCCATCGCCTATGACGAACCCGCCGTGGTGGTAGATGGCAATGTGGAGCGGGTGATGGCCCGGCTTTATCAGGTGGAAACCCCGCTGCCCCAGGCCAAGCCGGAACTGACGGCGCTGGCCGCTGGCCTGACGCCCCGGCTGCGGCCCGGGGATCATGCGCAGGCGGTGATGGATCTGGGCGCCACGATCTGCACCCCGCGCAGTCCGGCCTGCGGCATCTGCCCGTGGCGGGCACCCTGTCTGGCCCGCGCCGAAGGTGTGCAGGCCAGCCTGCCGCGCAAGGCGGAAAAGGCGGCCAAGCCGGTGCGCCAGGGTCTGGTCTGGCTGGCCCGCCGCCCGGATGGCGCCGTGCTGCTGGAAGATCGCCCGCCGCAGGGCCTGCTGGGCGGCATGTCGGCCTTTCCCACCACCGGCTGGGATGGCAGCTATCTGCCTGCCCCGCTGCAGGCCGACTGGCAGACACTGGGCGAGGTGCGCCATACCTTTACCCATTTCCATCTGATCCTGACCGTGCTGGCTGCCACCACCGATGCCCTGCCCCTGCGCGGCGCCTTTGTGGCGCCCGCGCAGTTCCGCCCCGCAAGCCTGCCCACCCTGATGCGCAAGGCCTGGGATCTGGCCACCGCGGCGCCACGCCCCAGTTGAGTGCCGCCACCGCCCCGCCTATGCTGCCCCCGAACGGAGGCCCCGATGTCCGACCAGCCCGCCCCCATCCGTCTGCGCCATGCCCTGCCCTTTTGGCTGTCGCTTGGCCTGTTGCCGCTGGCCGTGCTGGGGGCCACGCAGGGTGGCTGGATGGTGCTGCTGATGCCCGCCTATGCTTGGGCGCTGGTGACCGTGCTGGATCTGCTGCTGGGCCTGAACGAGGAAAACGCCGATCCACAGACGGAAGAGGCTGATCTCTTCTGGTATCGCGCCATCACGCTGCTGTGGTTTCCGCTGCAGGCTGCCACGCTGTTTGGCATGATCTGGTGGATCACCCGCAGCACCCACCTGTCCGGGCTGGAAATCATCCTGCTGATGTTCGGCATGGGCGTGGTGTCCGGCACGATCGGCATCGTCTATGCGCATGAACTGCTGCATCAGCGCAACCGGCTGGAACGCTGGCTGGGCGATCTGCTGCTGGCCTCGGTGCTGTACAGCCATTTCCGCACGGAACATCTGCTGGTGCATCACATCCATGTCGGCACCCCGCGCGATGCGGTCTCGGCCCGGTATAACGAGGGGTTTCACCGCTTTTTCTGGCGCGTGCTGCGGGAATGCCCGGCCTCGGCCTGGGCGGCAGAGCGTGCCAAACTCGCCCGCGCCGGGCGGCCGGTCTGGCACCGCAGCAATCCGTTCTGGCGCTATGGCGCGCTGCAGGCCGGGGCGCTGGTGCTGGCCTTCGGGCTGGGCGGATGGCTGGGGGTCGGCCTGTTTGCCCTGCAGGCCTTCTTCGCCATCTGGCAGCTGGAGCTGACCAATTACATCGAACATTACGGCCTGACCCGCCGCCTGCTGCCCAATGGCAAATACGAACCCGTGCGCCCGCATCACAGCTGGAACGCGCCGCATCGCGCGTCGAACTGGCTGCTCATCAACCTGCAACGCCATTCCGATCACCACTACAAGCCCGACCGCCGCTTTCCCCTGCTGCAGACCTATCCGCAGGATACCGCGCCGATGCTGCCGATGGGCTATCCGGCCATGGGGGTGCTGGCGATGATCCCGCCGCTGTGGCGCCGCCGGATGAACCCCCGCGTCCGCGCCTGGCGGCGGCAGTATTACCCCGATGTCACGGATTGGAAGGCCGGTCCGGCCTGACAGCCAAGGCCTGCCCCGGCGGGCAGGCCATTGCGGCTACAGGGCGAAGAACTCGAAATCGCTTTCCTGCACCACCGTATCGGTGACCGTGATCTGGTTCTGCCCGCCCGCCCCATCGGGATAGGTGATGATGCTATCGCCGCCCGGTGTCTGCTGAATCGTCAGATCGGCGAAGGTCAGCGCCTTGTTGATGAAACGGATCTTGTCGCCCTCGGTGCGGTCGAAATCCGCAATCTCGTCTTCCCCCTGGTCGACTCTGGGCACGAAGAGAAAGAAATCCGGCCCACTGCCCCCCGAAAGCGTATCGTTGCCCTCGTCGCCAAAGACGAAATCCTTGCCATCCCCGCCCTGCAGATCGTCATTGCCGGTGCCACCTTCCAGCGTGTCACGCCCCGGGCCACCCTTGATCAGATCATTGCCGGCCCCGCCGTTCAGCAGATCATTGCCGCCCTGACCCTCCAGCGTATCGGCCCCGGCGCCGCCGGTCAGCGTATCCTTGCCCGCGCCGCCGACATGCCGGTCGCCCCCGGCACCGCCCGCCAGGCTGTCATCCCCGGCGCCGCCCAGCAACAGGTCATTGCCATTGCCGCCGATCAGCCGGTCATTCCCGCCGCGGCCGTTCAGCACATCATTGCCATTGCCCCCGATGAAGCTGTTGTTGCGCAGGCTGCCCAACAGCCGGTCGGCCCGGTCGCCGCCAAAGGCATCTTCGAACCCGCTGATCTGCAGCAGCGGGCCGGTGCCCGGCGGGCCGACGTGGCCCGTGCCCAGATCGACCTCCAGCCCCACCTCCAGCCCGCGCAGCGAAAACACGTCGCGCCCGGCGCCGCCATCCACCTGGCCAGACGCGCCCTCCTGCATGATGATCAGATCATTGCCCGCCAGCCCGGAAACCTGATTAAACCCCGATCCCAGCAGGATCGATTCTGGCACCGCACCGCCGGTGTAGAAATAGCTGACAGAGGGATCAGGGATCAGGTGATCCATGAAGCTGCGCGCCCAGACATCCGCATCATGGCTGGCAAAGCCCTGCCCGGTGGCAACCAGATCTTCCACAGCCACCGGAATGAAGATCTGTGTCCGCCGGTTGCCGCCACCTTCGAAAATCGTGAAGAACTGCACATCGCCACCCAGATCGCTCAGGCTGCCATCGGGGTTGAAGACCACATCCGGGGCATTGCAAAGCAGCTCCACCCTCCGCCCGATCAGCGGGTCAAAAGCCCCCGGGGGAAAGGGGGTGCCGGGTCCGCCCAGAAACGGGTCCAGGTTTTCGGCAGACAGATCAAGGATGATCCGGTCCCCCACACGTTCCACCAGATCGCGCGCATCCGCTCCCGAATCCAGAACCAGCCCGATCAAGACGGCGGTGGCCGCAAGCTCTCCGGCCGGCGTGCCCTCAGGGCCATTGCGCGTTTCGCTGACATATCCGGTATTGGTTGATTCAGACATCTGCGTTCCCTCCCGGCCCAGATGCAAACCCTGTCCTCATTGTATCACGGGGCCAGCCCTGCCCCAAACAAAACTTCCCTTACGTCATCCAAGCGAAAAAGCCCCGCCATGTGAACATNNCGGGCGGGCCGAAGCACAGGCGTAACCGTCAATCTTGCAGATTGCCGCCATGGGGCGGGCGCGCGTGACGCAGGCCCGCCGGGATACCGCAAAGGGCGCCGGGCTCAGTGCCGCTGGCGCTCGTCGGCCTCCATTTCCGCCCGCACCTGCTGGCGCAGCAGGTCGATCGGGATCATCTTGCCATCGCGTTTGAAGTGCCAGTAGGTCCAGCCGTTGCAGGACGGCGCGCCTTCCAGCGTGGCACCCACTTGGTGGATCGACCCCTTGACGTCATTGCCGATCAGCGTGCCATCCGCCCGCACCTTCACCTTGAAACGGTTGCCGATGGAAAACAGCTCTTCGCCCGGGCGCAGCATCCCGCGCTCCACGATCTGGCCAAAGGGCACGCGCGGTTCGGCGCGCTTGCTGCCCGTCACCTCAAGCCCGGTCGCATCGAACTTGCGCACCCGCGCGATGCGCTCTTCGGCCACCTTGCGATAGGCCTCTTCGCGTTCGATCCCGATGAAATCGCGGCCCAGCATCTTGGCCACGGCGCCGGTGGTGCCGGTGCCGAAGAACGGGTCCAGCACCACATCGCCCGGATTGGTGGTGGCGATCAGCACCCGGTGCAGCAGGCTTTCCGGCTTCTGCGTCGGATGTGCCTTGTCGCCGTTTTCATCCTTCAGCCGTTCATGCCCGGTGCAGATCGGCAGCACCCAGTCAGACCGCATCTGCACCCCGTCATTCAGCGCCTTCAGCGCCTCATAATTGAAGGTGTATTTCGAGCTTTCCTCGCGCGAGGCCCAGATCAGCGTCTCATGCGCATTGGTCAGCCGCTTGCCGCGGAAATTCGGCATCGGGTTGGTCTTGCGCCAGACCACATCGTTCAGCATCCAATAGCCCGCATCCTGCATGGCAGCGCCGACGCGGAACACATTGTGATAGCTGCCGATCACCCAGATCGCCCCGTTGGGCTTCAGCAGGCGGCGCGCGGCGGCCAGCCATTCGCGGGTGAACTTGTCATAAACCGCAAAGCTGGAAAACTGGTCCCAGTGGTCATCCACCGCATCGACCTTGCTGTTGTCGGGGCGATGAAGATCGCCCTTCAACTGAAGGTTATAGGGCGGGTCCGCAAAGATCAGGTCCACCGATCCTGCGGGCAGCGCGTTCATCACCTCGATGCAATCGCCGCCAATGATCTGGTTCAACGGAAGCCGGACCGGCTCCGCAGCATTTTTTCTGGTCGTCATTACTGCCTCAGCTTTCGGCCTCTTTGTGCCGATTTCTTGTGGACAAAGATGAGTCACAGACGATTCGAGGTCAATTTCTTTTTTGAATCAACGGGTTATATAAATACCTTGATACAAGATATTGTGCACGGGCTTGAACGAACGCCTATGGTGAGGGGTCACCCCCAGATTTAGAAGCGCCGCCAGATGGTCCTTGGTCGGGTAACCTGCGTTCCGCTCCCAGCCATATCCCGGATGCTGTTGCGCCAAATCCACCATGATGCGATCGCGCACCACTTTGGCCGCGATCGAGGCTGCGGCGATCGACAGTGATTTGGCATCGCCCTTCACCAAAGCCTCGGCGCTGCAGGGCAGATGTTTCGGCAGCCGGTTGCCATCCACCAGCACATGATCCGGCACCAGCCCCAGCCCGGCCACCGCCCGTTCCATCGCCAGATGGCTGGCGTTCAGAATGTTCAGCGCGTCGATCTCTTCCACTGTTGCATGGGCGACCGAGACCTGCGCAACCTCAAGCAATTCCTGATAAATCCGTTGACGCTGCGCGAATGGCAGGGTTTTGCTATCGGCAATCCCCGCCGGAATCCGCCGCGGATCCAGCACCACGGCGGCGGCGGTCACCGGGCCGCACAGCGGGCCACGCCCCACCTCGTCCACCCCGGCCACCACATTTGCACCGCGCGCCTGCGCGGCCTGCTCATAACTCAGATCGGCTGTCAGCTTTGTCATGCCTCCACTAAGCCGATCCAGACGCGCTTGAAAAGCGGCAGAACCCGNNCGACCGAGGCCTTGGGCATCCCCGCCAGCATCGCCCCCGCCGCCACCACAAGGGCCAGCACCATCACCAGTGCGAATCCCGTCTGCGGCTTCACCCCGCCTGCCGTCCTGTTGCGAAACGCCCGCATCCCGGCTCCTTTCCTGCATCAGATCTGCAGGAAACTGGCCTCGGGGCGCGAAATCGGGCAATAACACCGCTCTGACATCCGATAACATCGCCACAGGGGCCCCTGCAGCGGCCTGCCGATATTGAATATCGCCGCCGGCATCGCCACAGTCCTTCCAACCGACAGGAGCAGCCATGACACGCCCCATCCTACTTGCCGCCCTTCTGGCCGTTCTGGCGCTGCCCGCCCATGCGCAATGCTTTGCCGATTACAAGGCCAAGCAGGATAACCCCTTGCGTCTGCATTACGGCGTGGCGCAAATCTCCGCCTGCGGCAATAAAAAGGCCGCCAGGGCCGAACTTGCCCCCCGCCTTGCCGCCGGGGGCTGGAAGCTTCTGAACATCGTATCCATCTTCGGCCCCGAAGGCCTGAACGAAAGACAGTCGAGTGCCGGAGCTTACTTCCTCCGTTACTGAAAGCCTCCGCGCGGGCAACCGCGTCGTGGCTTTCGGTATTGCGGCCATCGTCGCCATCCTTGCGTTGGCGGCGGCGCTGCTGTTTTTCAACCTGCCCGATGCCAATGCCTTCAACGCCCGGGTCGAGCGCATCTTCGTCGAAAATGACGATCTGCGCACGCTGGCGGAAATCAAGCTGCTGGAAATCCTCGCGCAATCCGGCACCTCGTTCCAGGAGGTGCTGGCCTCCTACCGCATGGTCATCTTCGTTCTGCTGGTGTTTTCCACCGCCCTTCTGCTGGCCTGCCTTGTCTTCCTCGTCACCATCGTCACCCAGAACCGCCGCATCTCGGCCATCCAGCGCTCGGGGATCACCGTCTCCAGCCTGATGATCAGCCGCGAATCGCGCGCCGTCTATATCAACGATCTGGAATTCAAGCTGACAGAGGCCGCCATCGAAACCCTGTCAGTTCTGGCCGAGGCCCGGATGGATGACGATGTGATGACCGGCGCCCAGATCGAGGCGGTGATTTCAGGCCGCAACGAATCGGATTGTGACGAGGCCGCGGGGGCCACCCGCATCAAACGCCTGCGCGATGCGCTGGGGAACCAGCTGGTCTCCGAACTGCTGGTAAAGACCATCGCCCGGCGCGGCTATGTGCTGGCGGTGGAAAAAGACACGATTCGCATGATCTGATGCCACAGGCCCTGGTGATAGGTGCAGGCCCCGCAGGCCTGATGGCCGCCGAGGCGCTGGCCGATGCGGGCCTGCCCGTGGTGCTGGCCGAGGCCAAGCCCTCGCCCGCGCGCAAGCTGCTGATGGCCGGGAAATCCGGGCTGAACGTCACCAAGGACGAAGCGCTGCCCGCCTTTGCCGCGCATTACGATGCCGGATGGCTGGCGCCGATGCTGGCCGATTTCGGCCCGGCAGAGGTGCGCGCCTTCTGCGAATCCCTGGGCCAGCCGGTCTTCACCGGATCGTCAGGCCGGGTCTTCCCGGTGGCGATGAAGGGCTCGCCGCTGCTGCGCGCCTGGCTGGCGCGGCTGGCGGGCAAAGGGGTCAGCCTGCGCACCCGCTGGCGCTGGACAGGCTTTGNNCCCTTGCCTTCGACACGCCGGAGGGCGCCCAGACCCTTTCCCCCGCCGTCACCGTTCTGGCGCTTGGCGGCGCCAGCTGGCCGCGCCTTGGGTCGGATGCGGCATGGCTGCCCTGGCTGGCCGAACGCGGCGTGCAGATCACCCCCTTTGCCCCCGCCAACATGGGCTTCCTCATGCGCTGGTCGCCGCATATGGCCAAACACTTCGGCCAGCCGGTGAAAGGCGCCTGCCTGATCGCCGGGGCGCAGCGCGAACGGGGCGAGTTCGTGCTGTCGGAACGCGGGCTGGAGGGTGGCGGCATCTATACCGTCAGCCGTGCCCTGCGGCTGGGCGCCCCCCTCGCGCTCGATCTGTTCCCCGATCTGGCCGAACCCGCGCTGCGTGACCGGCTGGCGCGGATGAAGCCCGGCGAAAGTGCCGCCAACCGGCTGCGCAAGCTGGGCCTGCCCGNNAGTGTCGCGCTGGTGATGGAACTGGCCCGCCCGCTGCCCGCCGATCTGGCACCGCTGCTGAAACACCTGCCCGTGCCCCATGCAGGCCCCCGCCCGCTGGAAGAGGCGATCTCTGCCGCCGGCGGAATCGCCCGCAGCGCCCTGACCGATGACCTGCAGCTGAAAGCGCTGCCCGGCATCTTTGCCGCCGGCGAAATGCTCGATTGGGAGGCACCGACAGGGGGCTATCTGCTCACAGCTTCGTGGGCGACGGGGCTTTGGGCAGGCCGCGCGGCGGTGCGCGCTGTCGGGACGAAAGCCATACGGATGTAATACGCGGAAAAGACGCAAAAAATACCCAGCTAACCGATATACAGGGGTCCGCCATGCAAAACCCGCAACTGCTTGACGCTGCCGCCCCCGATCCTTACGTTCTGTGCCTGACAGATTCCCTTGGAGAACAATCATGGGTGCGAACACCGTCGCCGTGACCGATGCCACTTTCGATGCCGAAGTCCGCAAATCGGACATTCCGGTTGTCGTGGATTTCTGGGCTGAATGGTGCGGCCCCTGCCGCCAGATCGGCCCGGCACTGGAAGAACTTGCCGCAGAATATGCAGGCAAGGTGAAGATCGTGAAGGTCAATGTCGACGAAAACCCCGACAGCCCGGCTGTTCTGGGTGTGCGCGGCATCCCGGCGCTGTTCCTGTTCAAGGATGGCCAGGTGGTTTCCAACAAGATCGGCGCCGCGCCCAAGGCCGCGCTGGCCAACTGGATTCAGTCGGCTATCTGACAAGACATTGAAATAACACGAAAAGGCGGCCTCATTGCGGGCCGCCTTTTCTATTCCACCGGCCAGCCCTGCCCGCGCAGCACCGCGCGGATCTGCGCGGCGGCATCGGGCGCCTGCGCGTCGATCGCCCTCACTTTCAGAAACCACCACAGATATTCCGCCATCCTCTGCGGCGGCTCTGCCCCTTTGGCAAAAGCCGCCTCCAGCCCGTCGCGCGGCACCGATCCGGCGGGGTGGTGAAAGTCGATCCCCGCGAACAGCACCGCCCCCTTGCCCGCGATCATCGCTTGCAGCGCTAGGCTGGAATTCTGCGAAACCACGAAATCACAACGGCTTAGCAGATCCGCCGCCGGGGCATCGGCCAGCGTGAAGCGCGGATCTTCCGCCAGCCGGTCCAGCGCCGCCCGTTCCGCCAAGCTATAGCTTTCGCCGGGGTGCAGTGTCGCCACCACCCGCAAGTCCCGCGCCAAGCTGGCCTCGATCATCGCCACCGGGCTGCAGCTCTGGAACGAGCGGTGCTGCAACAGCCGCCCCTGCAAGGGCATGAAAACAAAGCCTTCCTGCGTGATCTGCCGCCCCTGCAACACCCGTTCGCGCAACCGCTGGTGCAGGTTGCGCGCCCGGATCTTCGGCACATCCGCCAGCGCAGGCACCGCTTGCGCCACCGCGAAATTCCAGCGTTCGTTCGTCACCTCGATCCGCCAGAACGGATACCAATAGGCCCGCCGCAGACACAGCGCCTGCGGCGACCGCGGCTCTTGCATATGCGTCAGCGCAAAGCCCGGATGCGGCTGCGCCGCCCCCTCCTCCTCGGGCCGGTGGATCAGTTGCCAGCCTGGCAGGGCGGCGATCAACTGGCTGAGAATGTTCACATTTCCGGCGGCATGATCGGCGCGCAGATGTGCAGGCAGATACAGGTTCAGAACCCGTTCAGCCGCCATGGCCCAGCCGCTGCAGCATGGCGCGATGCAGCCCTGGCGCGGCCGCGATCACGCCCTTGGCCTGCGGATGCGCCGCGTTGAACGCCAGCGGCTGGCCCAGCCGATCCGTTACCGCCGCACCCGCGCGGGCGGCAATCAGGCTGCCCGCCGCAATATCCCATTCCCCGGCATCGCGCAGCATCAGCATCCCGTCATGCCGCCCCTCTGCCACCAGACACAGCCGATAGGCCAGCGAGGCGCGGAAGCTGCGTTTCAGATCGGGCACCCCGCCCGGCCAATGTTCCGGCGCCATGTTCGGGGCCGAGGTCAGCAGCGTCGCCCCCTCGATCCCCGGCCTTGTGCTGGCGGCAATCGGCTGGCCATCCTTCAGCGCAGGCGACAGCAGACCAGCCGTATACAGCCTGTCCAGCGCCGGCAGATAGACCACGCCCGCCACCGGCCGCCCATCCTCCACCACCGCCAGAGATACCGAAAACGTATCCTCCCCGGCAATGAAGGCGCGGGTGCCATCTATCGGGTCCAGCACGAAAATCCGTTGCGCATCAAGCCGTTCCGGCCCGTCGGCATCTTCTTCCGACAGCCAGCCNNGGCCGCGCGCCACGCAGCACATGGCGCAGATGATCGTTCACCGCCAGATCGGCCTCTGTCACCGGGCCAAGCCCCGGCTTTTCCCAGGCGCGCGGGCTGTTGCGCCAGAAGCCAAGCGCGATGCGGCCCGCGCCGCGCGCCGCTTCGGTCAACAGGGCAAGATCAGGCGCCTGCAAGCGTCATCCCTTCCACCAGCAGGCTGGGCACCCGGGTCGACAGATGCGGACGCGCATCATTGGCCGCGATCAGCGACAGCAGCATCTGCCGCAGATTGCCCGCGATGGTACATTCGTTCACCGGATGGCGAATCTCGCCATCCACCACCCANNAAGCCGCTGGCGCCGCGCGAATAATCCCCCGTGGTGGGGTTGATCGTCGATCCGATCATCGAGGTGACCAGCAGCCCGGTGCCCATCTGCCCGATCAGCTGTTGCCGCGTGGCGATGCCCGGCGTCAGGTCGATGTTCGAGGTGGCGGGCGAAGGCGGCGCCGTGGTGCCGCGCGCCGCATTGGCGGTGGAAGGCATCCCCAGCTTGCGCCCGGTGGCCAGATCCAGGGTCCAGCCCGTCAGCACGCCATCTTCGACGATCAGCCGCCGCCGCGTGGGCAGCCCTTCGCCATCAAAGGGACGCGAGCCGCCGATGCGGGGGCGGTGCGGATCTTCGATCACCGAAAATCCTTTGGGCAGAACCTGTTGGCCCAAGGCATCGCGCAGCCAGCTGGACCCGCGCGCCACCGATGCCCCGTTCACCGCCGACAGCAGATGCCCGATCAGCGTCTGCGCCACCCGTTCATCGAACAGCACCGGATAGCTGCCGGTGACGGGCCGACTTGCCCCCAGCCGCGCCAGCGCGCGTTCGGCAGCCAGCGCCCCGATGCTTTCGGCCGAAGGCATGTCGGATTGGTAAATGCGCGATTCACCGGCCCAATCCCGCTCCATCCCCGTGCCGGTGCCGCAGAAGGCCACGGCAGAGGTAGAGCGCGAGGTGCGGGCATAGCCCCCGGCAAAGCCATTGCTGGCGGCCAGGAACATGCGGCGCTTCGAATAGCCGGCCGATGCCTCGACCTGGGCAATACCGGCCACGGCCATGGCGGCAGATTCTGCCGTGCGGGCATCCTGTTCCAGCGCCTTGGCCGAAGGCTCGTCGGCCGGGTCACACAGATCAAAGGCCGCCAGATCCCAGCCCTGCGCGATCTGATCGGGGTCGGCCAATCCGGCATGGGGATCGTTTGGCGCCTCGCGCGCCATGGCGACGGCGCGTTCGGCCACATCGGCAATGGTGCGGGCCGAGGTATCGGATACCGAAACGCAGGCCTGCCGCCCGCCGATCAGCACCCGCAGCCCAAGTTCGATGCCTTCCGACCGTTCGGCCTGTTCCAGCTGGCCCTTGCGAATGTCGATCGACAGCGATGTGCCATCCACCGCCAACGCATCGGCGGCTTCGGCGCCCGCGCGTTTGGCGGCATCCAGCAGGGCTTCGGTCAGGCTGTGCAGGCGATCGGTCATGGCGGTTCCTTCTTGTGCCTTACGGAGCTATGTCGCAACAGGCCTTGGCGCAAGGTTTATGCGATGAAGGCATCGCGCGGCAGGCGTGACAGGACCTCGCATCCGGTTTCGGTGACCACCGCCACCTCTTCCAGCCGGATGCCGAAACGGCCGGGCAGGTAGATGCCGGGTTCGACAGTAAAGACCATGCCGGGCTGCAGGATCACATCGGAAACGCCGGTGATATAGGGCGGTTCGTGAATTTCCTGCCCCACGCCATGGCCGGTGCGATGGGTGAAGAAGGCACCATAACCGGCATCGGTGATGACGCGCCGGGCCGCCGCGTCCACATCGCGGGCCGCGGTACCGGGGCGGATGGTGGCCAGCGCCGCCTGCACGGCGGCGTCGACCACGGCATGAACCGCAGCATAGCCTTCGGGCGCGGGGCCGCAGATCGCCATGCGGGTGATGTCGGAATAATAGCCCTGCTTGCGGCCACCAATATCGCAGACAATCGCATCCCCCGGTTTTACAACGGTTTCTCCGGTATGGTGATGCGGAAAGGCGCCATTGGCCCCGGCGCCGATGATGGTGAATTCGGGCACCGCGCCTTCGGCCCGGAAGGCCGCGCGGCCGGTATCGGCCAGTTCGCGTTCGGTGATGCCCGGGCGCAGTGCGGCGCGCAGGGCCTGCTGCGCCAGATCGGCAATCCGTGCGTTTTCACGCAGGGCAGCGATTTCCGCCGCATCCTTGCACAGGCGCAGATGGCCCACGGTTTCCGCCGCAAAGCCGCGCGTCGCGCCGGGCAGCGCCTCCAGCAGCCGCAGTGCAAGATCGGCGCGCATGGTTTCATCCAGGCTGACCGAGGCCACCGGCCCCATCGCCTGCAACGCGCGGGCCAGTGCGGCATCCGGGCCGCTGTCATCCGCCCATTCCCAGAACGGCCAGTCGCAGTGCTGGCGCACGTCATCCGCGTTCAGCGCGGGCATCAGGAACCCCGCCGCCCGCTGGCTGATCAGCGCAAGGCAGGGCCGTTCATCCGGGAAAGGTGCAAAGCCCAGCAGCCAGCGCAGATGCGCGCCGGGGGCCAGCGCCACCAGATCCATACCCGTCTCGGCCATGCGCACCCGCAGCCGGGCCAGACGCGCCTCGGCGGGGTTGCCGCCCATCGGCACGGCGCGCATGGCGGCGGCCAGCGCGGGCAGGCGCGCGGCAATCGCCGCCTCGATCGCTGCGACGCGGGCGGGGGTAAAATGCCCTTCGACATCCAGAATGTTCACCGTGCCGATCACCTCGCCCTCCACGATCACCGGCAGATTGGCGGCAGACTGGCAGTNNTGCGCATGGTCAAAAAAGAAGGGGGCGAATTCGGCGGTGGTATTGGCGATGAAGGCGCGGCCTTCGACCAGCACCTGCTGCGACCAGCCATCCTGCTGGATCGGCTTTGGCACCGACAGCGGATAGGCCGCCGCATCCGAAGTATAGGCCCGCCGCACCAGCCCCGCCGCATTATCCTGCACCGAAAGGGTGAACAGCCGGGCGCCGCCCAGATCGGCAATGGCGCGGTGCAGATCGGCAAAGGTATCTTGCGGGGTCATGCGGGCTCCATGAAAAAGGCCGCCCGGTGGGGCGGCCTGTCCTGTCTGCGGCCAAGGGTTATTGCAGCTGCATGCCGTTGGCGAAGAAGCTTTTTCCCTTGAACTCCAGATCCGAGGTCATGGTATCGGGCGTGGCCGGATCGACCTTGGCGAACATGCCCAGCATCATGCGGGCGCCCATCATCTGATCCTCGGGCACCAGACCCATGGCCATCAGCTTGTCGAGCAGGCCGTTGACGCCGGTGGCCTTGAGCGAGATTTTCCCGGTCGGCGCCGGGAAGCCGCCATAGGTGACCAGATCGCTGTTGTCGAAGGTGAAGCCACCGCTGCCGGTGATATCGGCCCCGGCCGCCTTCAGCTGCAGAGCGGTGATATCCAGCGAGTTCAGCGCGCCGGGCGGGGCATCGCCCATGGCGGCCAGCGCGGTTTCATCCATCAGATCGACATTCAGGGTGGCGGTGCCCTTGGTATCCAGCACCAGCGTCATCGGATCGCGCGGCAGCTGGCCGGTGGGATCGAACATGCCCCAGATCTCGTCCGAAATGGTCAGGCCGGTCAGCCGGGTCAGGAAGCGGAAGGGCGCGGGCGCATCGGATTTGGCGACCGGCATCACGAAATCAAAGCCGCCTTCCTTGTAGGCAATGTTCAGCTGCGGAAACGGGATTTCGGGGCCTGACATGGTCAGGCTGACATCCTTGGCCGTGCCGCCATAGCCCAGCCGCGTGGCATCCATACCGAAGGTCGCATCCCCGCCCGAGGCCGAGGCGCTGACCCGGGTTTCGCCGCTGGCTTCGGCCAGCACCATATCCATGGTGGAGCCGGCATAGGTAAAGCTGCCATCGGCGGCAAAGCCTGCCTTCAGCGCGGCGGCCAGATCCCCGGTCATCCCCACGGTCTTGCCGGTGGAGGTGCCCGCCAGTTTGGCCACGCCCAGCTTGAGGTCGATCTTCGACTGATCTTCGGGGTTGGTGCCCTTCATGATGAAAGACAGCGCATCGGCGGCGGCATTGCTGCTGATCGTCTGCGCCTCGCCTTCGCCCGCCACGATGTAATTGCCGGAAAGCGCCGTCAGCGCGAATTCGGCCACCATATCGGTGGGCACCGCCGCCTGATCGGGGCTTTGCACATCCTGCAACGCCACTTTCAGGCTGGGCCCGGTGAAATCATAGCGCATTTCGGCCGCCGAGCCGGAGACCTTGATCGCCAGCCCCGGATGGCTGACGGTCAGGTTGGTCAGCGTATCGGCGGCGCCCGCAGCCCCGGCAGCGCGGATCGACAGCGGATAGCTGTCGCTCATGGTCACGGCGACAGAGCCGTCGCCATTATCGGTCAGGGCGATGCGGTCAATCTTTACCGAAGCATCCACCTCGGCATCGCCCGCCGTCAGCGCGATACCAGAAACCACCAGCGCCGGGCCTTCGCGCGTTTCCGAAGCGGTGGTGATGGTCTGGCCCGCTGCGGTGGCCGTGGCCTTCCAGTTGGTCCAGACTTCTTCGGGGGTCACCTGTGCCTGGGCGGCCGACCCGATGACGAGCGCCACAAGGGCGGTCGTGCTCATGAATTTCCACGGGGCCATGACAAAACCTTCCTGTCTTAAATCTTATGCCAGATTGGTCGAACCCATGCACCGCGGTCAAGCTGTCTGCGGGGGGTTTCGCAAGCTTGACTGCATGGGTAACAATCTTCCGCAACAGAGGGAAGACGGATGCAGGAGGCGGAGCTGTCATGAAAGGTCAGGTTGTCGTGATAACGGGGGCCAGCCGGGGGATCGGCGCGGCGGCTGCGCGGGTCTTTGCCGATGCCGGGGCACAGGTGGCGCTGCTGGCCCGATCGGCCGAGACGGTGGCCGAACTGGCCGCCGATCTGCCGGGCGGGGCCATGGCGCTGGCCTGCGACATGGCCGACTGGGCGCAGGTGCAGGCGGCGCTGCAGGCCGTACAGGCGCGCTGGGGCCGGATCGACCTGCTGGTGAACAATGCAGGTGTGATCGACCCCATCGCGCGGCTGGCCGAGGCCGATCCGGCGTCCTGGGCGCGGGCCATCGACATCAACCTGACAGGGGTGTTTCACGGGATGCGCGCTGCCGTGCCCCTGATGCAGGCGCAGGGGTCGGGGACGATCATCACCATCTCTTCCGGCGCGGCGCATCGCCCGCTGGAAGGATGGAGCGCCTATTGCGCCAGCAAGGCGGGGGCCGCGATGCTGACCCGGGCGCTGCACGAGGAAGAGGGCCACTGGCTGCGCGTCATCGGCCTGTCGCCCGGCACTGTGGCGACCGAGATGCAGGTGAAGATCAAGGCATCCGGCCTCAACGCCGTCAGCCAGCTGGACCCCAGCGCGCATATCCCGGCAGACTGGCCTGCGCGGGCCCTGCTGTGGCTGGCGGGGCCTGCGGGCGACGGTTGGCGCGGGCAGGAGGTTTCGCTGCGNNGCGGGGCTGGTGGCATGATCGGGCTGGAGATCGCAGGCGGCGTCTGGACCGTGACGCTGAACCGTCCGGACAAGGCCAATTCGCTGACCCGCGCCATGCTGGAAGAGATTGCCGATATCGCAGGGCGCGCGGCATCCGAAGGGGCGCGGGTCTTCGTGCTGACCGGCTCGGGCCGGGTGTTTTCGGCCGGCGCCGATCTGGACGAGGCCCGCGCCGGGCTGGCAACGGATGCCGTCTGGGAACGGCTGTCGGGCGCGATTGCGGCACTGCCCTGCCTGACGGTGGCAGCGCTGAACGGCACGCTGGCGGGCGGGGCCATGGGCATGGCGCTGGCCTGCGATCTGCGGATCGCCGTGCCGGGGGCGAAGGTCTTTTACCCGGTGATGAAGCTGGGCTTTCTGCCGCAACCGTCAGACCCTGCACGGCTGCGGGCGCTGGTGGGGCCTGCCCGGGCGAAGGTGATCCTGATGGCCGGGCAGAAGATCGAAGCCGCCGAAGCCCTGGCCTGGGGGTTGGTGGACCGGGTGGTGGCGCCCGAGGCGCTGCTGGCCGAAGTGGCGGCGCTGGCCGCCGATCCGCAGGGGGCCGCGCCCGCGCATGTGGCGGCGATCAAGGCGATGATCTGACGGCAGGGCAGTTTTGCGGGGCAGAAAGGGGGCGCTCGCGCCCCCTCGCCCTGCGGGCTCACCCCCTGAGGGTATTTGGGCCAAGAGGAAGCGCAAAAGGAAAGGCCGCCCGGTTGGGGGCGGCCTTTGTCATTCAGCGATTGCGGGATCAGCGCTTTTTGGGCGGGCTGAACCGTTTGGTGGTATCGCGCGCATCGGTCGGCGCGGGCTTCGGCCGGGCAGTGCGCGAGGTGGTCTTGCTGTCGCCGGCATGGGATTTGAAGCCTGCGGTGCGGGCCGGCTTGTCCTTGCCGCCGCCATGCGACTTGAACCCGGCGGCGCGCGGTGCGGGCTTGCCTTCGGCGCCGGCCGGACGATCGCCCGCCTTCCAGCGCGGCTTGCGGTCGGCGCCTGCCTCGGCGGCATCGGCGCGCGGCGCATAGGGCTTCTTGGCAAAGGCGCCGCGCGGGGCGTCTTCACCGGCGGCACGCGGGGCGCGTTTCAGCGGTTCCAGCGCGCGGGGCTGATAGCTGCCGCGATCGCCTTGCGCATCATCCCGGGCCGAGCGGCGCTCGGTGGTTTCGCGCTTGGCGAAGGGCGGGCGCGGCTTGTCGTCGCGCGGGGCATAAGGCTTGCGGTCGCCATCTTCACGCGCGGCATAGGGCTTGCGCGGGGCGGCGCCCTCTTCGCGCTTGGCATAGGGTTTGCGGTCGCTGTTGTCGCGTTTCGCATAGGGCTTGCGCTCTGCATCCTCGCGCGGGGCATAGGCCTTGCGCGGGGCGGCGGCGGGGGCTGCCGCAGCATCATCTTCCACGAAGCGCGACGGCTTGGGTTCATAAGCCGGACGGTCGCCCCGATCCCGCGGCGGCGCCTTGCGGGCCGGGCGGTCATCGAAGCTGCGCGGCGCGCGTTCTGCGCGTTCCGGGCGGGCGAGGTTCGGCTCTCCCTCCAGGCGGAACATTTCCAGACCCGGTTCGATCAGGGTGGTGGCTTCGATCCGGGTGGCCGCCGCCTTGGCGATCTGGACGAAGGTGTTTTCCTGCTGCACGCGGATCGCGCCGATTTCGTTCTTGGTGATGCCCACGGTGTCGCAGATCTTGGGCAGCAGCCAGCGCGCCTCGGCGCGGCCGGTATGGCCGACGGTCAGCGAAAACCAGGTGGCCTCGCCGAATTCGCCGCGCGGGCGGGCCGGGGTGGCCGCCGCCGGGGTGGGCAGGCTGTCATGCAGCACTTCGGGGGCCGAGCGGCCTTCACGCCACAGGCGCACGAAAGAGGCGGCCATATGTTCAGCGCCGTAGCGGTCGATCAGGGCCTGGGCGATGGCGGTTTCTTCGCCAGCCGGTTCCGACAGCAGCGGCAGTTCCAGCAGGCGGGCATCGTCGCGTTCCTGCACTTCTTCGGCGGAGGGTGCCTTGGCCCATTCGGCCACCAGCTTGGCGCCCTGCAGCAGGCGCTGCCCCTTGCGCACTTCGGCCGGCGGCACGATCCNNGGCCCGAACGGTGCAGCAGGGTTTCAGAGTTGGACGGCAGATCGGCGTGGATCACCAGTTCCAGACCCGGCAGGTCGATGCCACGGGCGGCCACATCGGTGGCGATGCAGACCCGGGCCCGGCCATCGCGCAAAGCCTGCAGCGCGTGCATCCGTTCGGATTGCGACAGCTCGCCCGACAGGGCCACGACCTGGAAGCCCCGGTTGCCCATGCGGGCCAGCAGGTGGTTCACGTTCATCCGCGTCTTGCAGAATACGATGGCGGTGCGCGCCTCGTAGAACCGCAGGATGTTGAAGATCGCATGTTCGCGATCGCGTGCCGACACGTTGAAAGCGCGGTATTCGATGTCATTGTGCTGGCGCGCTTCGCCCGCGGTCTGAATGCGCATCGCATCGCGCTGGAAGGTGCCTGCCAGCTTTTCGATCTCTTTCGGCACGGTGGCCGAAAACATCAGGGTGCGGCGCTCTTCGGGGGCGTTGGACAGGATGAATTCCAGATCCTCGGCAAAGCCCAGATCCAGCATCTCATCGGCTTCGTCCAGCACGGCGGCGCGCAGCTGCGACAGATCCAGGCTGCGGCGTTCGATATGGTCGCGCAGACGGCCGGGGGTGCCCACGACGATATGGGCGCCACGTTCCAGCGTGCGGCGTTCATTGCGGTAATCCATGCCGCCCACACAGGTGGCGATGATGGCGCCCGCTTCGGCATAAAGCCATTCCAGCTCGCGGGCGACCTGTTGCGCCAGTTCGCGGGTGGGGGCGATGATCAGCGCCAGCGGCGCCTCGGCGAACAGCAGGCGGTCATTGCCGGCCAGCACTTCATTCGCCATGGCAAGGCCGAAGGCCACCGTCTTGCCCGATCCGGTCTGGGCAGAGACCAGCGCATCGCGGCCTTCCAGTTCGGGGGCGATGACGGCCAGCTGTACGGGGGTGAGGGATTCATAGCCTTTGGCTGCGAGGGCCGCTGCCAGCGGCGCCGCGATATTCAGTTCGGTCATGTCTGTTCCATAAAGGGGGCGGTTGCAGCCCGTGACGGCCCGCCCTTCCCCTCGTGGCCGCACCTCCCAATGCGCAGCCACCCCGGAATCATCGGAGCCTTGAGGGGCGACCTACAGCAAAACCGGCCTTCTGTATAGGGCAGATGCGGAAAAGCGGCGGCAGGCTGCCGGTCCGGCCCGCCCGCAGCCCCGCCGGATCTGGCGGTGGCGCCGCATTGCCCGGCCCCGGCGCGCGGCGCGATGGCCCCGCGAATCACAGCTGGGTGTGGGGCATGGCGGGGGNNCCTGCCGCATGATCCGGGCGATCCGACAGGCCGCGCGCAGCCAACCCTGCCGCAGCCCGCAGCCCAGCCGCCATGCAAGCATCTGAAACATAACATGTTATCCGATAGCAACCCTGCCGATTTTGCCTAGCGCCGTGTTATGCCCCCAGATGGCAGCAACGAAACCCCATCCCGAAAGGACAGGACATGCTGCCCGCTGTCATCACCGCCAAATTCTCGAAAGCTGCCATCGGTGCCACGCTTGCCATTGCCCTGACGGCGGCAAGTGCGGCCCCGGTTCAGGCCCTGGGCAAGAACGAGCAGAAGTTTCTGCAAGGCGTTGCCGCCGCCATGGTCATGGACCGCATTCTGGACGACATGCGCCGCCAGCAGCGCAAACAGCCCAAGCAATATTATACCCAGCCCGCGCCGGTGTATAACTATGTCGCCCCGGCCCCGGTCTATCGCCCGGCCCCCGCGCCGCACTATCAGACCAGCATCTATGCAACGCCTGCGGCGGCGGCCTTCAATTCCTACAGCTATACCGACCGGCGGCGCATCCAGCAGCGGCTGGCGGCCTATGGCTATTACCGCAGCGGCATCGACGGCAGCTTTGGCCCCGGCACCTACAATGCCGTTCTGGCCTATGCCAATGACCGGGGGCAGCGCAATGCGCTTGGCTCGCAGGCCGGGGCCTACGGGGTTTATGACGGGCTGGTGTACTGATCCTGCCCGCCGGCACGGGCGGCATCACACCTTGCGGATGGTGTCGCCCGGCTGCAGCTTGGGAAACAGTTCCAGCACCTCGCCGCCGATCACGCCCGAGGGGCGCTTGCCTGCGATGATCTCTGCCGCGCGGATGCCGATCTCGCGGCGGCAGGCATCCATGGTGGCCAGCTTGCGCGGCAGGCCATCCAGCAGTTCCACCCCGTTGAAGCCCGCAAGGCCAAGCCGCCCCGGCACGTCGATCCCGCTGGCCAGACAGTAAAGCAGACCGCCCGCGCCGATCATGTCATTCGAATAATACAGGAAATCCAGATCGGGCGTGCGTTTCAGGATGGTTTCCGTCATCTCGCGGCCCTTCAGCAGCGCCGATCCGCCCGCGTAATATTCTTCATCCGCCAGATACAGCCCGGCCCGTGCCAGACCATCGCGGAAGCCTTCAAACCTTTTGCGGGCGCGGTGGTCATCCGGCATCTTGGTGCCCAGAAAGCCGATGCGGCGATAGCCTGCGGCGATGATCGCCTCGGCCATCTGCCGCCCGGCGCGGCGGTGCGAAATGCCCACGGCACTGTCGACCGGCTCCCCGTCGATATCCATGATCTCGACAATCGGGATGCCCGCGCTTTCCAGCATGGCGCTGGCCGCCGGGCTGTGTTCCAGCCCCGCGATGATCAGCCCCGAGGGCCGCCAGCTGAGCATTTCATACAGCACGGATTCTTCGCGTTCGGGCGAATAATTGGTGATGCCCACCACCGGCTGCAGCCCGGTATCTTCCAGCGTATCCGAAATGCCCATCATCACTTCGGGAAACACCATGTTCGACATCGACGGGATGATGACGCCGACAAGGTTCACCCGCTGCGACGCCAGGGCGCCCGCGATCTTGTTGGGCACATAGCCCAGCGCCCGCGCCGCCAGCAGCACCTTTTCCCGCGTCGCATCCGACACATCGCCCCGGTTTCGCAAAACCCGGCTGACCGTCATCTCGCTGACGCCAGAGGCCTCAGAGACATCGCGCAGGGTCAGGGTGCGTCGGGGATCGGGCAGGGGCGGCTTGGTCACAGGAAATTCTCCGGTCAGCAATATTCCAGTGTTAGCGGCAAACGCAGGGCTTGTCCAAGCCCTCATCCCGCGCTATGTTAGCGGTAACAACACCAAGTTGACCGATTCCCGCGCGCCCTGCAAGCTCTCACTGGCGCGAAGGACGAGAGGGAGGAGTGTTGGGCCAAATTTCACTCCTCCCTCGCACTTCGGCCCTGATGCCCGCCTGTGGCGCAGCCGCCCGGATACCCGCGCCATCTTGATCGCGCTGCCACTTACAAGGTTGCCCGCCCGCGCGAACCCCGCTAAACAGTCGGCAGGAGGTTTTGTCTGCGTAGCTCAGCTGGATAGAGCACAGGATTCCTAGATATAATTGGGCGTTGCACGCGGAAACGGTGCAACGGATCTGCTCAAATTCGGGGAAAGCTACGGCGCTTGCGCCTTGCCAATCCCGAGCCAAGCCCCCGCAAGGGGGAAGGTGTAGAGACTGGATGGGCAGCACCTAAGGGCCTTCGGGCATATGGTGAAGGGACAGTCCAGACCACGAACGCCGAAAGGCGGCGGCGAAAGCCGAAGTGGTATGAATCCTGGGGCCGTGGGTTCGAATCCCGCCGCGGACACCACCTCTGATCTGCCCCGCCCCTCAGGGCCGGGCAAATTGCGCCTTCGGGCGCACAATGCCCTGTCGGCACCTTTCCCGATACCGGCGCCTTTCCCGATCTTGTGCCAGAACACCTCGCCCCGCCGCATCTTCTGGCAGAGGCGGACGGCCCTGCATTGCGCAGGATCGGCTGCCTGCGGGCGCCAATTCGGCACGATCCGCTGCCCTGCCCCGCTCTGCAGTGTTCGGCGCGGCGGGCCGCTGCCTATGCTGGCCGCGATGCAAATGGAGACTGCAATGACCCTGCTGAAAACCCTTGACCACAATCCCGATTTCGCCCCCGTCCATGCCCTGCCCACCCCCGAACGCCTGATCGAAGGCGCGCCGGAATTCAGCACCTGGGCCATGGACGACTCGCGCGAGGGCAAGATCAAATCCGGCATCTGGCAGGCCACGCCGGGGCTGACCCATTCGATCAAGGGTGAAACCTTCGAATTCTGCCATATCCTTGAAGGGGTTGTGGAAATCACCGAAAACGGCCAGCCGCCGGTCACCTATCGCGCGGGCGACAGCTTTGTGATGAAACCCGGTTTCGTGGGCACCTGGCGCACCATCGAAACCGTGCGCAAGATCTACGTCGTGGCCTATTGATCGGAANNTGGCACAGGCGCGGCGGGGTCAGCCCGCCGCCACCTGCCCCAGCCCGCGCAGCATGGCGCAGCAGGCGGCCAGTTCCGCAACCGTCACAAATTCGTCGGGCCGGTGCGCCCGGGCAATCGACCCCGGCCCGCAGATGATCGACGGCACGCCCGCGGCATGAAACAGCCCGGCCTCGGTGCCATAGCTGACCGATTGCAGCGCCGCCTGGCCGGTCAGCCGTTCCAGCAGATCGGCCAGCCCGCGATCCGCAGGCGGGGGCAGCGCCGGATAGCTGCTCAGCTCGCGGCAAGACACCTGCACCCCCGGCAAGCCCTGCAACCGTGCCAGCACCTGCGCCGTGATATCCTGCGGCGCCTGCCCCGGCACCGACCGCACCTCCATCTGGATGGCGCAGCGATCGGGGCAGATGTTCACCGCCGTGCCCCCCTGCACCACCCCCGCCACCACGGTGGAACAGGTCGGCGAAAACCGCGCATCAAACGGCCCCTCGGCCGCCAGCCGCGCCGCCAGATCGCGGATGAACAGCAGCAGCTCTGCCGCCGGATACAGCGCGTTCACCCCCAGATCAGGCTGCGAGCTATGCGCGGCGCGGCCCTCGATCACCAGCTCCATCGCCTGTTTGCCCTTGTGCGACAGCACCGGCACCATATCCGACGGCTCGCCCACGATGCAGCCCAGCGGCGGGGCACACAGATCGGGCAGCCGCGCGATCATATGGCCCACCCCCCGGCAACCGATCTCTTCATCATAGGAAAACGCCAGATGGATCGGGCGGCGCAGATCCATCGCCTGAAACTCTGGCACCATGGCGATCATGCAGGCCAGATAGCCCTTCATGTCGGTGGTCCCGCGCCCATACAGCCGCCCGCCCTCGGCCCGCAGCCGGAACGGATCGCTGGCCCAGACCTGCCCCGCCGCAGGCACCACATCCATATGCCCCGACAGCACATATCCCGGCACATCGCGCGGCCCGATGCTGGCGAACAGGTTCACCCGGTCGCCCTCCGGCCCCGGCAGAACGGCGCAATCCACCCCCAGCCGCGCCAGATGCCCCCGGATACACCCGGCCATACCGGCATTGGGGGCGCCGGGCAGATCGGCCATGGCCACAAGATCGGCCAGAATGGCGGAGGCGTTGGTTTCGGGGGTCATGGCAGGCTCCTGCTGGCTTTGGCCCATCATCCCCATCCCGCCGCGCAGATCCTGCCGAACCGGCGGCCCCGCCCGCAATTCCCTGCCGATCCGGCCCGCAAAGCCCGTGCCGCGCCCCGCCGCGATCTGCCATGCTGCAGGCAAGGAGACCCGCATGATCCACACCATCCCCCCCGCCAGCTGGGCCCGCGCCGATGGCTATACGCTCAGCACAGATCGCAGCCGGATCGACATTGACGCCGTCGAACGCTTTCTGAAAGACGAGGCCTATTGGTCCGCAGGCCTGCCCCGCCCGGTGCTGGAACGCGCGCTTGCCGGGTCGATGCCGATGGGCCTTTATGCCCCCGATGGCAGCATGGCAGGCTTTGCCCGGCTGGTCACGGATTGCGCGGTATTCGCCTATCTGCGCGATGTCTTCGTGCTGCCCGCCCATCGCGGGCGCGGGCTGGCGCAATGGCTGGCCCTGACCATCCGCAGCCACCCCGAACTGGCCACGGTGACAAGCTGGATGCTGGCCACCCGCGATGCCCATGGCGTTTACGCCAAGGCCGGTTACGCCGCAGCCCCCCACCCGGAATATTACATGACGGTGCCCAAGCCCGCCCCATAACCCCGGGTTATGGGCACCCCGCGCCAGACGATTGGCCCGCGCCGCCACCCCCGGCGATAAGGGGGCCACCGCAACAGAAGGGGGCTCAGGGCCATGGGGTACAGGATCGGCGTCGATGTGGGGGGATCGTTCACCGATTTCGCGGTGCTGGATGACAGCGGCGCACTGACCACGCTGAAAGTGTTTTCCCGCCCCGATGCGCCGGGCGCCGAAATCACCACCGGGCTGGATCGTCTGGCGCAGGATCACGGCATCCACCCCGCGCAGGTGGGCTATTTCACCCATGGCACCACTGTGGGCATCAATACGGTCATTCAGCGCAATGGCCCGCAGCTGGCGCTGTTCACCACCCGGAATTTCGAAGATGTGCTGGAAATTGCCCGGCTGAAGATCCCGCAGATCCACAACCTCTATTCCAGACGCCCCGCGCCGCTGATCCCGCGGGATCTGGTCTTTGGCATTGCCGAGCGCATGGGCGCCGATGGCTTGCCGCTGCTGGCCCCCGATGCCGCCGATGTGGCGGCCATGCTGGCACAGGCGCAGGCGGCGGGGGCCGAAGGCATCGTGCTGGCCTTCCTGCACGCTTATCGCAACCCGGCGCATGAACAGGCGGTGGCGGCGATGATCGCCACCCTGGCGCCCGGCCTGCCGGTTGTCACCTCGTCCGGCACCTGGCCGGTGATCCGCGAATATGAACGCACCATCACCGCCGTGATTTCCGGCTATGTGCAGCCGCGCGTCGCCCACTACCTGGATCGCTTCGAAACCGCGCTGGCGGAAAAGGGCGTGACGGTGCCCGCCCATATCACCAAATCCAACGGCGGCGTGATGGGCATCGCGCAGGCGCGGGCGGAATCGGTGCAGATGATCCTGTCGGGCACGGCCTCGGGCGTGATCGGCGCAGGCTGGCTGGCGCGGGAATGTGGCTTTGACAAGGTGCTGTCGCTGGATATCGGCGGCACATCGGCCGATGTCGCGGTGATCCTCGACGGCGTGCCGCAATATGGCACGGGCGAGGTGATCGGCGATTTTCAGATCCATATCCCCTCTGTCGCCGTCAGTTCGGTGGGGCAAGGCGGCGGCTCGGTCGCGGCGGTGGATGCGGGCGGCATCCTGACCGTGGGGCCGGAAAGCGCAGGCTCCACCCCCGGCCCGGCCTGCTATGGCCGCGGCGGGGTGAAGCCCACGATCACCGATGCCATGGCTGCGGCCAATCTGATCGGCCATGGCACACTGGGCTACGGCGCCGTCACCGTCGATCAGGCCGCCGCCCGGGCGGCCATCGCCCCCCTGGCGCAGCAGCTGGGCGCCAGTATCGAAGAAACCGCCGCCAGCATCGTCGAAATCGCGGTTTCCGCCATGTATGCCGAGGTTTCGGGCCTGATTTCCCGCTTTGGCATCGACCCGCGCGAGTTTCACCTGTTCGCCTTCGGCGGCGCGGGGGCGATGCTCGCCTGTTTTCTGGCGCGCGAGCTGGATATGAAAGGCGTGGTCGTGCCGCCCACCCCCGGCGTCGTCTCGGCGCTTGGCGGGCTGATCGCCGATCTGCGCAATGATTTCATCCGCACCCTGTTTCTGGATCTGACCGAAGAGGGCACCCGCGCCCTCGCCGCCCCCCTCGCCGAACTGGAGGAAACCGGCCGCGCCTGGCTTGCCGCGCAGGGCCATAGCGGCGCGGCGCAGATCAGCGTCAGCGCCGATATGCGCTATCTCGGCCAGTCCTATGAAATCGAAACGCCGCTGCAGGCGTCATGGCTGCACAATGCCGACCAGAAGGCCATCGCGCAGGCCTTCCATGCCGAACATGCCCGGCTTTTCGGCCATGCCAGCGCCGATGCCCCGGTGCAGATCGTCAACCTGCGGCTGGTGGCCTCGGCCGCCACGCCCAAACCCCGGCTGCACCGCCCCACCCCCGCCACCGGCGCGGCCCGGCCTTCGGGCCAGATCACCGGCTGGTTCGACGGCCAGCCCCACCCCACCCCGCTTCCCCCCCGCGCGGGTCTGCATCCCGGCCACCAGCTGCACGGCCCCGCCATCGTCACCCAGGACGATACCACCACCGTCATTCCGCCCGGCTTTGCGCTGTCGGTCGATACCTTCGGCAACCTCGTCCTTTCGCGGAAGATCTGACCATGACCGCCATCACCCCCCGCAGCCTGCAGGTTCTGGCCAATTTCTGCGGCGCCGCCGCCGATGCCATGGCCTTTACCCTGATGCGCACCGCCCATTCGGCCTTCGTCAAGGAAACCGAAGATTTCTCCTGCCAGATCGTCACCCGCGACGGGCTGGCCTTCGCCAACCCCCGGCAATTCGGCGCGCCCTGGTATTCCGGTATCGACTATGGCCCGCTGCTGACCTGCATCCCCGAATACCACGAGGGCGACATCTGCATCACCAACGACCCCGAGGCAGGCCATGTCGCCACCCACACCCCCGATATCCACATCTGGAAGCCGGTGTTCTTTGAGGGCGAGCTGGCCTGTTTCGTCGTCGGCCATATCCACAATACCGATGTCGGCGGCGCCGTGCCCGCCAGCCTGTCGCGCAGCCTGACCGAAATCGCGCAGGAAGGCCTGCGCATCCCGCCGGTCAAGCTGGTGGAAAACGGCGTGCAGAACCCCTTCGTCGCCCAGCTGATCCGCAGCAATGTGCGCCTGCCCGATCAGAATCTGGGCGATCTGGCCGCACAGATCGCCTCGGTCAATGTGGGCGAACGCAAGATGCAGGGCATCATCCGCCGCTTTGGCCTGCCCGCCTTTCTGGAAGGCGTCGAAGCGATCCTCGATCATGCCGAAGCCCAGACGCGGCGCATCCTCTCCACCATCCCCGATGGCCGCTATGCCTTTGCCGATTATGCGGATGAAGACAGCCCGGCGGGCCTGCCCGCCCGCATCGCCCTGACGCTGCAGATCACGGGCGATGAAATCACGCTGGATTACACCGGATCGGACCCGCAGCTGGGATCCTCGCTCAACATGCCGACCGGCGGGCNNAACGGCATCCGCTGGTCATGGTGGGCCTGACCTATGTTCTGTCCACGCTGGACCCGACGCTCTGGCTCAATGCGGGCACGCTGCGCCCGGCCCGGGCCATCCTGCCCGCAGGAAGCGTGGTCAATTCGGCCCCCGGTGCCGCCATCGGAATGCGCTCGCTCACCTGCGCCATGACGCAGATCGTGACGGTTGGCGCCTTCGCCCAGGCCCTGCCCGATCTGATCCCCGCCGCCGCCCCCGGCGGCAATGCGATCATGAACATCAAGACCACCGCCCGCAACGGGCGGCCGGTCATGGCCTCCATAGGGCCGGTGGGCGGGGGCGGCGGCGCCATGCCCTTTGCCGATGGCAGCGATGGCGCGGGCGGCGCCACCGGCTTTCTGCGCAACACCCCGATCGAGATCACCGAACCCGAGGTGCCGATCCGCTTTCTGCGCTATGGCCTTGCCCCCGATACCGGCGCGCCGGGCCGCTGGCGGGGCGGGCTGTCTGCGGTGATGGCGTTTCAGGTCTCTGCCCCTGAAACCGTCATCACCGCCCGCAACCGCAACCGTTCTGTCATGGGCGCCTGGGGGCTGCGGGGCGCCGGAGAGGCCTGCATTTCGCGCTTCGTGAAAAATCCCGATACGGATCAAGCGGTTGAACTGGGCAATACCGATCTGGTGCATTGTGCGCCCGGCGATGTGATCTGCGTCACCGGCCCGGGCGCGGGCGGCTGGGGCGATCCCTTCACCCGGCCCGCCGCGCTGGTGGCCCAGGATGTGCGGCGCGGCGCGGTCAGCCCAGGGGCCGCCGCCCGCGATTATGGCGTGGCGATCCGCGATGGCAGGGTGGATGATACCGCCACCGCCGCCCTGCGCAGCGCCCCGCGCCCCGAACCGCAGCCCTATGCCTTCAGCCCGGGCCGCCGCGCCTTTGAACAGGTATGGACGGCAGAGCGTTACGCCCATCTGACGGCCTTTCTGGCGGCCCAGCCGGTCGGCTGGCGCTTCTTCCTGAAACACCGGGTCTTTGCCGCCGTGGCCGCAGGCGAAACCGATATGCCCGCGCTGTTCACCCGGCTGCGCGCCACCTACGCGCTCTGACCCTTGCGCTGGCCGCACAGATATGGCCCGCTGGCGGGATGAACGCCCGCCAGCTTGAACTCTTTCGCACCATTCTGCGNNGCCTGAACATTTCGCAGCCCGCCGCGTCGAAACAGCTGCAGCATCTGGAAGATCAGCTGGGCTACCGGCTGTTCGAACGCATCGCAGGCCGCCTTGTGCCCACGCCCGAGGCGCATCTGCTGGCCGATGATGCCGCCCGCGTGTTCCGCGAAATCGAGGTGTTGCGCGATCTTGCCCGCCGCGTGGGCGAACGCAAGCTGGGCCTCTTGCGCATCGGGGCCAGCCTGCCGGTGGTCTGGTCGATCCTGCCGCCCGCGCTGTTGGCCTTTCGCGCCGCCCATCCTTCGGTGAAGGTCCACCTGCACAGCCTGCCCGCCCGTGAAATTGCCGATGGTCTGCGCGTGGGCGATATCGACCTTGGGCTGACGCTGTCGCCCATCCTTGCCCCCACCATCCGCAGCGAGCCGCTGGCCCCGGTGGAACTGGCGGTGCTGCTGCCCGAAGGCCATCCGCTGGCGGCTCAGGACAGCCTTGGCCCCGCCGATCTGGCGCCCTATCCGCTGATCTCATACGGCAGCCATGCCGTCATCGGCCCGGCGCTGGAAGATGCCTACCGCGAGGCCGGGCTGGTGCGCGATGTCGCCCTGCAGGTGGCCACCTCTGTGGTCGCGGCGCCCTTGGTGGCCGCCGGTCTGGGTGTGGCGCTGGTGGATGGGCTGGCCGATTTTCCCGGCCTGATCCGCCGCCCCTTCCGCCCCCGCGTGACCATGAGCCTGACGGCCTCCACCGACAGCGCCCGCCCGATCTCGCGTCTGGCCCGGCCGTTTCTGGCACTGCTGCGCGCCCGGCTGTAACGCGGCCCCGGATCTGGTGCTGTCCCGACGATCACCCGACGCCCGCGGGACGTGAACCAGACGTGAACCGGACGCGGGCCACCACAGGGCCCACCAAAGGGAATTGTGCGGCACCCGGCACAAACAGAACAATCCACTGCGCCGCCCCGCCCCCCGATGCAATCTGCGGGCCCCCTGCCGCTATGCTGGCCCCACCCTGCCAGCCGGAGATTGCCATGAGCCTGTCCTTCGATCCCAATGCGCTAGACCTGCCGCATGGCCATTTCATCGGCGGCCAGTATCGCCCCGCAACGGATGAGATGACGCTGCACCGCCCGTCAGACGGGCTGGCCTTCGCGGGCCTGCCGGTGGCCGGTGCCGATCTGGTGGACGAGGCGGTTCAGCTGGCAAAATCTGCCCTGAAATCATCAGGTTGGGGCCATTGCCAACCGCGCGACCGCACCCGCACCCTGCACCGCTGGGCCGATCTGATCGAGGCCGAGGCCGAAGATCTGGCCCGGCTGGAGGCCGTGGCCTCCACCCGGCTCATCAGCCAGCTGGTGGCGGGCGACATCGCCGTCACCGCCGAACAGATCCGCTTTTTCGCAGAACTGGCCGACAAGGAAGGCAGCGATCTGGTGCCCACCCGGGGCGATCAGCTGGGCATGATCGTCAGCGAACCCTATGGCGTCGTCGGGGCGATAACCCCTTGGAATTTCCCGGTTTCCATGGCCGGCTGGAAACTTGGCCCGGCTTTGGCGGCAGGAAATGCCGTTGTTCTGAAACCGTCGGAAATGACGCCTTTCGCCACTTTGCGGCTGGCCGAACTGTCGGTTCGGGCCGGGATTCCGGCGGGGCTGGTGAATGTGGTTCTGGGCGATGGCCCCACCACCGGCACCGCGCTGACCGGCCATGCAGGCATCGGCAAGATCAGCTTCACCGGATCCACCGCCGCCGGGTCTGCCATCATGGAAAACATAGCAAAATCAGGCATCAAGCCCATGACGCTGGAGCTGGGCGGCAAAAGCCCGCAGCTGGTGTTTGCCGATGCCGACCTGACTTTGGCCGCCGATTGCATCGCCCGCAACATCCTTTTCAACGCCGGTCAGGCCTGTGTTGCAGGCAGCCGCGTGCTGGTGGATGCCCGCGTGGCCGAAGCCTTTACCGCAGCCCTGGCCGAACGCCTGAAACCCGGCCGCATCGGCCCGACATGGGATGCCGCCACAGAATATTCGCCGGTCATATCCGCCCGCCAGATCACCCGGATCGAAGCCCTTGTAAACGCAGCCATTTCCGAAGGGGCCGAGGTCATCACCGGCGCCACGCGGCTGGATCATCCGGGCTATTTCTATGCCCCCACCCTGCTGGCGGGCGTCAGCCAGACCAATACCGCCGTCACCGAAGAAATCTTTGGCCCGGTGCTGACCCTGCAAACCTTCACCACCGAAGAAGAGGCGCTCGCCTTGGCCGACCACCCTACATATGGTTTGGCAGCGGGCATCTTTACCCAAGATCTGTCACGCGCCATCCGGGTCATGAAGCGGCTGGAAGCTGGCACCATCTGGATCAACCGCTATGGCCGCTCGCGCGATCATATCCTGCCGACGGGGGGCTATAAATCCTCGGGCATCGGCAAGGATCTGGGCCGCGACGCCTATCACGCCAACCGCCGCACCAAAAGCGTGCTGATCGACCTGTGAGGCAGACATGACCTATCGTATCGCCCTGATCCCCGGGGATGGCATCGGCCTTCCCGTCACCGAAGCCGCCCTGCAAGTGGCACAGAAAGCCGCGCCCGGCCTGCTGGAATGTGTAACATTTCCATGGTCTTGCGAGTACTATCTGGAAACGGGCCGCATGATGCCCGCAGACGGGATCGAAACCCTGCGCGGCTTTGATGCCATCTTTCTGGGCGCCGTGGGCTGGCCTGCCAAAGTGCCGGATGCGGTGTCGCTGCATGGGCTGCTGCTGCCGATCCGCAAGGCCTTTGTGCAATATGCCAATATCCGCCCGCACCGGCTTTTGCCCGGCGTGGAAGGCCCGCTGCGAAAGCAAGGCTTTGATATTCTTTGCATCCGCGAAAATACCGAAGGCGAATATTCCGGCGCAGGTGGCCGCGTGCATGTGGGCACGGCCGATGAGGTGGCGGTGGAAACCTCGGTCTTCACCCGGGTGGGGGTAGAGCGCATCCTGCGCTTTGGCTTTGAACAGGCGCGCAGGCGGCGGGGCAAGCTGGCCTCGGTGACGAAATCCAACGCCCAGAAATATTCGATGGTGTTCTGGGATGAGCTGACTGCTCAGATCGCCGCCGAATACCCGGATGTCGAGGTGAGCCATTACCACGTCGATGCGATCTGCGCCCGAATGGTGATGGCGCCGGAAACGCTGGATGTTGTGGTGGCCTCCAATCTGTTCGGCGATATCCTGACAGATCTGGGCGCCGCCATTCAGGGGGGGCTTGGCTTTGCGGCTTCGGCCAATATCAACCCCACGCGCAGCGCGCCGTCGATGTTTGAACCCGTGCATGGGTCGGCGCCCGATATCGCGCATCTGGGCGTGGCAAACCCGATCGCCGCGATCTGGTCTGCTGCGATGATGCTGGATCATCTGGGCGCGACGGATGCCGCCGCACGGATCATGGCCGCGGTCGAGGCGACGACGGCGCAGGGCATCGGCACCGTACCGGGGCAGGACCGGACAGAAACCATCACAGCGGCTGTCCTGGCTGCATTGGACTGAGGATTTCATCATGGATGCAATGGTTTACCCAAGCCTTCCAGGGCTGAAGGATGCAGATCTGTTCCGCCAGGCGGCGCTGATCGGCGGGCAATGGTTGCCTGCGGCCAGCGGTCAAACCGTGGCGGTGACCAATCCGGCCACCGGCGCGGTCATCGGCACGGTGCCCGATGTTTCGGGGGCGGAAACCGCCGCCGCGATTGCCGCCGCCGATGCGGCGTTTCAGGGCTGGCGCAAGCTGCCCCATGCCACGCGCGCCGCCGCGCTGGAGCGCTGGTTCGCGCTGATGGAGGAAAACGCCGAGGATCTGGCGCTGATCCTGACGCTGGAACAGGGCAAACCGCTGGCCGAGGCAAAGGGCGAGATCGCCTATGGCGCCAGTTTCGTGAAATGGTTCGCCGAAGAGGCCCGCCGCATCGACGGATCGGTGATCCCCGCCCCGGCGGGCGACCGGCAGATCGTGGTGCTGAAAGAGCCGGTGGGCGTTTCGGCCATTGTCACACCCTGGAACTTCCCCAATGCGATGATCACCCGCAAGGTGGCCCCGGCGCTGGCGGCGGGTTGCACGGTTGTGATCAAACCTTCGGAATTCACCCCGTTTTCAGCGCTGGCGCTGGGGGTTCTGGCCGAAAGGGCGGGGATTCCGGCGGGGGTCATCAATATCGTCACCGGGATGCCCGCCGAGATCGGGGCCGCGCTGACCGCCAATCCGGTGGTGCGCAAACTGTCCTTCACCGGATCGACGCGGGTGGGATCGCTGCTGATGGCGCAATGCGCGCCGACGGTGAAGCGGCTGTCGCTGGAGCTGGGCGGCAATGCGCCGTTCATCGTGTTTGACGATGCCGATCTGGAGGCGGCGGTGGAGGGGGCGATTGCCTCGAAATTCCGCAATGGCGGGCAGACCTGCGTCTGTTCCAACCGGATTCTGGTGCAGGCCGGGGTTTATGACGCCTTTGCCGCGAAGCTGGGCGCGAAGGTTGCGGCCATGAAGGTGGGGCCGGGTCTGGAGCCGGGGGTGGACATCGGGCCGATGATCAACGCCCCCGCCATCGACAAGATCGCCCGCCATGTGGCGGATGCGGTGGCGAAGGGGGCGCGCGTGCTGGCCCGTGCCGAGGTGCCGGAGGGCGGGCAATATGCGGCGCCCATGGTGCTGACCGGCGCGACCGAGGCGATGGATCTGGCGCAGGAAGAAACCTTTGGCCCGGTGGCGCCGCTGTTCCGCTTTGACACCGAGGAAGAGGCCCTGCGCATCGCCAATGCCACGCCCTTTGGCCTTGCCGCCTATTTCTACACCGAAAGCCACCGCCGGGCCTGGCGCGTGGGGCAGGCGCTGGAATTCGGCATGGTGGGGCTGAACACCGGCAGCGTTTCCACTACGGTATCGCCCTTTGGCGGGGTGAAACAATCGGGGCTGGGGCGCGAGGGTGCGCGGGTTGGCATCGAGGAATATCTGGAAGCCAAGGCATTTCACATGGCTGGGCTGTAAAAGGGGCTGGGCTGTAAGAAGAAAGGGGGGCGCTGCCCCCCTCGCCCGTTCCGGGCCAAGCCTCAGGATATTTGGACCAAGATAAAGGGCCGGGTGTTATTGCACCCGGTCCAGCCATTTGTAGTAGGTGCCGACCAGCGGCAGGAACCAGGGCTGGCCGAAATGGCCGGGCACGGCATGCCACGGGATATCGGCCCAGGGGTTGCGGTCGATCCGGCCTGTCATCAGATCGGCCATGATCTCGCCCATATGGGTGGCGATCTGGGCGCCATGGCCGGAATAGCCCATGGAGTAATAGACGCCATCCGCCTGGCCCGCGCGGGGGAAGCGGTCTTTGGTCATATCGACCAGCCCACCCCAGCAGTAATCCACCTCGACCCCGGCAAGCTGCGGGAAGATGCCCGCCAGCGCCGCCTGCAGGATGGCGCCGCTTTTGGCATCCGATTGTTGATCGGAGCGGGCAGAAAACCGGGCGCGCCCGCCGAAGATCAGCCGGTTGTCGGGCGAAAGGCGGAAGTAGTTGCCGACGTTCAGCGAGGTGACGCAGGTGCGGTTGCCGGGCATGGCAGCGGCGGTTTCGGCATCGGTCAGCGGCCTTGTGGCCAGCAGAAAGCTGCCCACCGGCACGATGCGGCGGCGGAAATAGCCGAAAGCGCCGGTGGTATAGGCGCCGGTGGCCAGAAACACCTTGTCGGCCCGGATGGTGCCTTGCGGGGTTGTCAGCTCCCATCCCTTGCCATTGGGGCGGCGGGCGGTGACGGGGGCGTTTTCGTGGATCACCGCCCCGTGGCGCGCGGCGGCTTCGGCCAGACCCACCACGAAGCGGCCCATGTGCATCATGGCGCTTTTGCGTTGCAGCATCCCGCCGTGGAAGGCATCGGAGCCGATTTCACCGGCCAGATCGGCTTTCGACAACATCGCGGTATCGGGATCGACCTCCCGGTGGATGGCCTCGAAATTGCGGGCGATGCTGTCGTAATGCGCGGGTTTGGAGGCCAGCTTCAGCTTGCCCGAGCGACGGAAATCGCAGGCGATGCCCTCTTCCGCGATGATGCGTTCAAGGGTTTCGATGCCCTGATCGAAGGCCCGATACATGGCCTTGGCGCGTTCGGCGCCGAACATGCCCTTGGCATGCAGGAAGCTGTGGGCGATGCCATTGTTCAGATGCCCGCCATTGCGGCCCGAGGCGCCGAAGCCCACGGTCTTTGACTCCAGCACCACGACGCGGCGGCCCTGCTGCGCCAGTTTGCGTGCCGCCCCCAGCCCGGTGAAGCCGGCGCCGATCACCGCCACATCATATTGGCCGGTGACAGGCCCGGCCGCGCCGCCGGTAAAGGNNACGAACTGCATCGCCCCGCCCCCTTACAGCCCGAACACGCCGGGCAGGCCGCCGATATCGGCGATTTCGGTATATTCGTAGAAGGGATTGGCCGGTTCATGGCCACGGTTGACCCAGACCTTGGATTTGATCCCCAGATCATAGGCGGTCATCAGATCATAGCGGAAGGAGGAGGAGACGTGGGTGATGTCTTCCGGCCCGCAGCCCAGCACATCCAGCATGTATTCAAAGCCGTTCATCTGCGGCTTGTAGCTGCCGGTTTCTTCGGCGGTGATGACCTTGTGGAAGGGGGCGCCCAGCTTTTCGACATTCGACATGATCTGGCTGTTCATCGCATTGGACAGGATCACCAGCGGGATTTCCTGTGCCACTTTGGCCAGACCTGCGGGCACATCGGGATGCGGGCCCCAGGTGGGCACCTCGGCATAGATGCGCAGCGCATCTTCGTCGCGGAACGGCACGCCGTTCAGCTTGCAGGTGCGTTCCAGCGCATTGTGAACCACCTCGGCATAGGGTTTCCAGGCGCCCAGGATTTCATCCAGCCGATAGGCGGCGAAGTTCTTGATGAACTTCTGCATCTTCGGTTCATCCAGCGTGGCGCCATAGATGCGGCGGGCAGCACCGGCCATATCGAAATGGGTCAGCGTGCCATAGCAATCGAAGGTGATGTATTTCGGACGGAAGGGGGACATTGCGGTTCCTCGGGTCTGGTGGAGGGCTGGTCTGGTAAAAGGCTGGGCGGCGCCGGGGACGTGATACTGGGGCCGTTGTCAGCAGTTTATGCCGGGCGCGCCGCCGCCCTCCGCCGCAATGCGGGGCGTGGAGAGCAGAAAACACCGTATCCGGCCGGGCCTGCGGCACAGAGTTGCGGGGCGGCATGGCCTGCGACCCGCAGGATGGGGGTGCCGCCGGGCTTTCGTGGCACATCCTGCGGTGTATCGGGGCCGGAACGGCGGAAGATTGTGCGGCGGCAGGTTCTGCCGATGCACCTGCGCCGGGGCAGCGCCTAATCTGGCCACAGCTTGAGAGTTCAGCAGGGACCAGATGACCGATACACTCACCTTCGCGCCCTTCGCGCCTGCCCATCTGGAGGGTGCGCTGCGCCTGTCGCAAGAGGCGGGCTGGCCGCACCGGATGGAAGACTGGCGGCTGGTGCAGCGGATCAGCCGCGGCGTGGTGGTGCTGGACGGGCCAAAGGTGGTGGGCACCGCGCTGGCCACGCCGTTCGGCACGGTGGCCATGGCGAATATGATCATCGTCGATGCGGCGATGCGCGGGCGTGGCCTGGGGCGGCGCCTGATGGACCGGATGATGGCCGGTGTCGATGTGCCGGAATGGCGGCTGGTGGCCACCGAGGATGGCTTGCCGCTGTATGAAAAGCTGGGCTTTGCCGCAACCGGCCAGATCCTGCAGCATCAGGGGGTGATCGGCACCTGTGCGATGCCGGAGGATGTGGTGGCGGCCGAACCGGCCGATCTGCCCGCAATTCTGACGCTGGACCGGCAGGCGACCGGGGCGGATCGCACCGGCCTGCTGGCGCTGCTGCTGGCGGAGGGCGAGATTGCGGTGATCCGCGACACCTCCGGGCTGGCCGGTTTTGCCGCGCTGCGCGATTTTGGCCGGGGCGCGGTGGTGGGGCCGGTGATCGCCCGCGATGCGCAACAGGCGCAGCGGCTGCTGTCTTTCTTCTTTGCCCGGCGCGCGGGGGGTTTTCTGCGCGTGGATACCACGGCGGCAGCGGGGCTGGCGCCCTGGCTGACCGCGCAGGGGCTGGCCCCTGTCGGCGGTGGCATTGCCATGCAGCGCGGCGGTGCCTCAGCTACTTCGCCTGCTGCCGCTTCCCCTTCTGCCACTGTCTTTGCGCTGGCCGCGCAGGCGCTTGGCTGACCTTTTTTCCGGAGACGAACATGCTTGCCAATTCCCTGATCGAACTTGACCGCGCGCATCTGATTCACCCTGTCGCCTCGTGGCGCGGGCATGAAAAGGCCGGGGTGCGGATGCTGACCGCGGCCAAGGGGGCCACGGTGACCGATGCCCAGGGTCAGACGCTGATCGACGGCTTTGCAGGCCTGTGGTGCGTGAATGCCGGCTACGGGCAGGAAAGCGTGATCGAGGCTGCCACCCGGCAGCTGCGCGATCTGCCCTATGCGACGGGATATTTCGGCCTGGGGTCGGAGCCGCCGATCCGGCTGGCGACCCGGCTGGCCGACCATGCGCCGGGCGATCTGGACCATGTCTATTTCACCCTTGGCGGATCGGATGCGGTGGACAGCACCGTGCGCTTTGCCCGCTATTACTGGAACGCCCGCGGGCTGCCGCAGAAGAATCAGTTCATCTCGCTGGAGCAGGGCTATCACGGGTCATCCACCGTGGGGGCGGGGCTGACGGCGCTGCCGGTGTTCCATGCCGGTTTCGGCCTGCCGATGGACTGGCAGCACAAGATTCCGTCGCATTACACCTATCGCAACCCGGCGGGCAGCGATCCGGCGGCGATCATCGCGGCATCGGTGGCGCAGCTGCGCGCCAAGGTGGCCGAGATCGGCGGGGCGGAACGGGTGGCGGCCTTCTATGCCGAGCCGATCCAAGGGTCGGGCGGGGTGTTGGTGCCGCCTGCGGGCTGGATGAAGGCGATGCGCGATGTCTGCACCGAGCTGGACATCCTGTTCATCGCGGATGAGGTCATCACCGGCTTTGGCCGCACCGGGCCGATGTTTGCCTGCGCCGAAGAGGGCATCGTGCCCGATATGCTGACCTGCGCGAAGGGGCTGACCTCGGGCTATGTGCCGATGGGGGCGGTGTTCCTGTCGGACCGGCTGTATCAGGTGATTGCCGATCACGCGGGGGCGGCGGCCATCGGCCATGGCTTTACCTATTCGGCGCATCCGGTGAGCGCGGCTGTGGGGCTGGCGGTGCTGGATCTGTACGAAGGCGGGCTGCTGGACAACGGGCGCCGGATGGGCGCGCGGCTGCAGGCAGGGCTGGCCGGGCTGGCCGATCATCCGCTGGTGGGCGATGTGCGCGGGCGCGGGATGCTGGCGGCGGTGGAGCTGGTCACCGACAAGGCGCTGAAAACGCCGCTGCCCGCCGCTGCCCTGCCCGCGCAGCGCATCTTTGACCGGGCCTGGAACAATGGGCTGGTGATCCGTGCCTTTGGCAATGGCGTGCTGGGCTATGCCCCGCCGCTGTGCTGCACCGAGGCCGAGATCGACGCGATCGTGGAGCGCACGCGCCTGACGCTGGACCAGACGCTGGAAGATGCGGATGTGCGGGCGGCGCTGCGCTGATGGCGGTTCTGTATCTGTCAGATCCTGCGCGGGGGGCGGTGTTTCAGGCGGCTTTTGCCGCCGCCCTGCCCGACATGCCGTTTCATATCGGGCAGGCGCCCGATCCGCAGGCGGTGCGCTATCTGGTGACCTGGACGGCGCCCGAGGATCTGGCGGCGCGGTTTCCCGATCTGCGGCTGATCTTTTCGGTGGGGGCTGGGGTCGATCAGTTCGATCTGGCCGGATTGCCGCCGGATGTGGGGGTGGTGCGGATGCTGGAACCCGGCATTCCGCAGCAGATGCAGGAATATGTCACGCTGGCGACGCTGGCCCTGCACCGCGATCTGCCGGCCTATCTGGGCCAGCAGCGCAAGGGGCTGTGGCAGGCGGGNNCTGGCAGGCGGGCAAGAACCTGCCCGCAGAAGAGCGGCGCGTGGGGGTGATGGGGCTGGGCCAGCTGGGCCAGGCCGCGCTGGCGGCGCTGCGCCCCTTCGGCTTTCCGCTGGCAGGGTGGAGCCGCAGCCCCCGGCAGATCGACGGGGTGGAATGTTTCACCGATCTGGAGGCGTTTCTGGCCCGGACCGATCTGCTGATCTGCCTGCTGCCCTTGACGGCCGAGACCGAAGGCATCCTGGATGCCGGGCTGTTTGCCCGGCTGCCCCGGGGCGCGCGGCTGGTTCANNCGGCGCTGCTGGCGGCGCTGGATGAGGGCCAGCTTTCGGCCGCCGTGCTGGATGTGACCGCACCAGAGCCGCTGCCTGCGGACCACCCGCTGTGGGCGCATCCGCGCGTGATCCTGACGCCGCATATCGCCTGCCAGACGCGGCCGGGCGATGGCGCGCGGCATGTGATCGGCGCCATCCGCGCCGATCTGGCGGAGCAGCCGGTGCCGGGGCTGATCGACCGCAGCCGGGGCTACTAGGCCGATTCCGCTGCATGGCAGCGATTCAGCACATTCTGCCGTGTCCTTGGGTTTTTCGGCGTTTTGCCATCGCGAAACTGGCCAAGAATAACCCAAGGACAGCGTGGATTTCAGCCATTCTTTCTTAAGAAGCCCGCGAAACAAGCCGGGCCACGACAATGGCAGAAAATTCTGCCGCACCACGGGGAAACGCACCGCCACGGCGGGCATCATCACAAGGATCACACGATGCCAGCAAAACCGCTGACGTCTTTCCGCTATCTGAGCTTTGATGTCGTCGGCACGCTGA
>DOMY01000077.1 GCA_003509785.1 Gemmobacter sp. | reverse complement strand
TGACCGCGTCCTTGCGGCTGCTGAAGGCCCGCAGCGTGGACGAGGCGATTGAAACCGGGCGCCTGTTCGTGGCACCGGCGCAGAACCTGATGCTGGCTGACCGCAACGGTGTGGCCATGCAGGTGGTGGGCGCCATGCCGCAGCGCGATGCCCGGCATCAAAGCCAGGGACGGATGCCCGCCCCCGGCTGGCTGGCCGAAAACCGCTGGCAGGGCCTGTTTCCCTATGAGGAAAACCCGCGCTTCGTGAATCCCGGCACGGGGATACTGGGCAATACCAACAACAAGGTGATCGACCGCGCTTTCCCCGCGCATATGAGCTTTGACTGGGGCGATACCCAGCGCATCCAGCGCTGGCTGACGCTGATGAAAACCCGCGAAGTGCATACCCGCGAAAGCTTCATCGAAGCACAGCTGGATACCGTCAGCTTTACCGCCCGGTCGCTGCTGCCGCTGATCGGCGCCGATCTGTGGTTCACCGGCGAGGCCGCGCCCGAAGGCACGCCAGAACGGCTGCGTCAGCGGGCGCTGGATCTGATGGCCAAATGGAACGGCGAGATGAACGAACATCTGTNNCAGGCCTGGATGCGGGCGCTGCAGGACCGGCTGATCCGCGACGATCTGGGCCCGATGGCCGATGAATTCACCCGGATCGAGCCGGTTTTCCTGGAGCGCGTGTTCCGCAATATCGACGGGGCGGCGGTCTGGTGCGATGTGGTGCAATCGGCGGTGGTGGAAACCTGCAGCGATCTGGCGCGCATCGCGCTGGACGAGGCGCTGCTGACGCTGTCGGAAACCTATGGCCCCAATGTGGAAAGCTGGCGCTGGGGCGATGTGCATCAGGCCGCGCATGACCATCCGGTGATGGGCAATGTGCCGGTGCTGCGTTACTTCGTGAACATCCGGCAAAGCACCAGCGGCGATGACAACACGCTGATGCGCGGCAGCACCCGTGGCACCGGGCCCGAACCCTATCTGAACGTGCATGGCGCGGGCTATCGCGGCGTCTATGATTTCGCAGACCCGGATTCATCGGTGTTCATCATCGCCACCGGCCAGTCGGGCCATCCGCTCAGCCGTCATTACGACAATCTGGGCGAACGCTGGCGGCGCGGTGAATATATCCCGATGAGCCTTGATCCGGCATTGGCCCGTGCCGCAGCGGTGGGCGATACCGTCTTGACCCCGGAAACGACAACGCCCGCCGAATGACGGCGGGCGCTGAGCGTACATCAAACCAAAGGCATCAGAGGTCGCGGTAGCGTTTTTCCTGCCGCGCCGTCCAGCGCACCGCGATTTCCCAGCCCTCTTCGGTTTGGCTTTCCGCGGTCACCACGCCTTCGCCATGCAGCCAGGCATGACGGCGGCCATCGGTGAAGGGCAGTTTCAGCAGGCGGTCGGTCTTTTCCTCGTCAAAGGTCTGGCTGACCGCATCCAGCAGCCGGTCCAGCCCCTCGCCCGTCAGGGCCGATACGGCAAAGACATTCTCGCGCGCCTGTGCCTGCACCAGCAGACCTTCATGCGTGGTGGCATCCACCAGATCCAGCTTGTTCCATACCTCGAACATCGGGGTTTCCCCCTTCACGCCCAGGCTTGCCAGAATATCGGCCACATCCGCCGCCTGTTCGGCACTTTCGGGATGGGCGATGTCACGCACATGCAGCACCAGATCCGCCTCCAGCACCTCTTCCAGCGTGGCGCGGAACGCCGCCACCAGCTGCGTCGGAAGATCGGAGATGAAGCCCACGGTGTCCGACAGGATCACCTTGCGCCCCGAAGGCAGCGTGACGCCGCGCATCGTGGGATCCAGCGTGGCAAACAGCATGTCCTTGGCCAGAACATCTGCCCCCGTGGCCCGGTTGAACAGCGTGGATTTGCCCGCGTTGGTATAACCCACCAGCGCCACGATGGGGAATGGCACCTTACGCCGCGCTGCGCGATGCAGCTCGCGCGTTTTGACCACTTTTTCCAACTGGCGCTTCAGGCGGATCACCTGATCGTCGATGGCACGGCGGTCCGCCTCGATCTGTGTTTCGCCGGGGCCGCCGACAAAGCCAAAACCACCGCGCTGGCGTTCAAGGTGGGTCCAGGCCCGCACAAGGCGGGTGCGCTGATACGACAGCGCCGCCAGTTCCACCTGCAGAACACCTTCGCGGGTGCGGGCGCGATCGGCAAAGATTTCAAGGATCAGACCTGTGCGATCCAGAAGCTTGACGCCCCAATCCTTCTCCAGATTGCGCTGCTGCACCGGGCTGACCGGCCCATCAACCAGAACCAGCTCTATCTCTTCGGCCTTGAACCGCGCGGCCAGTTCTTCAACCTTGCCCGATCCGAACAGATGCCCGGGCTGCACCCGTGGCAGGCGCACGACTTCAGCCCCCAGCACAGTCAGGCCCGGCAGGGCACCTGCCAAAGAAACAGCTTCGGCCAGCCGGTGTTCGGGCAGTCGGCGGCCACGGTCCGTGCGGATATCGGGATGCAGAACAAAGGCCCGTGTGGGGCGTGCTTCGGTCTCATAGGCTTCAAATCCGCCGTCTTCGGCGAACGGATCGAAGTCTTCATCCTCTTCTGGAAGATCGCTAATCAGTCGTCACCTTCATAAAGGTTGATGGGCGCGCCAGGCATGATGGTGGAAATCGCATGCTTGTA
>DOMY01000079.1 GCA_003509785.1 Gemmobacter sp. | reverse complement strand
ATCGCCTCGTATCCGGTGGCATTGGACAGTTTGGGCGTGGGCAGCGGCCCGCCGATGTCGATGGCCACCCAATCGGGGATGGTGCCGTTCCAGGCCAGCCGTTCCATCAGCGCCAGCCCGTCGTCGTGGCACTGGCGCAGCGTCATGTCGCCGGTGGCCTCGGACAGTTCGCGCATCGCGCGGGGCATGTAATAGGACGGGTTGATGGTGACCGTCTCGCCCTCGCGGAAGCCTTCTGCGGCGGGCAGCATCACCAGCCCCTGCCCGTCGGGCGAGGGCACGATGCAGGCCGCCACNNCCAGATCGGTGACGATGCGGCGGGCCAGATCCATCTGCAGCGTATCGCCGAAGGCGGCAGAACCCAGCATCAGGCCCCAAGCATAGAACAGGTCGCCGTCGCTGGCATTGTTGCGATCCGGCACATGCACATCGGCATCGGGCAGCCAGCGCCAGGCCAGCAGCATGTCGTCGCGGATGCGCAGATTGGCCTCTGTCCAGCCATAGATCCGGTTGAACGCGCCCCGGTCGCCGAAGAAGGCGGCCAGACACAGGCCGAAGCCCTGGCTTTCGGAATGGCTGGCCGATCCCTGCGGCCCGTCGACCACCCGGCCATCCACGCCAAGATAGGCGGCTTTCCACACCTCCCACGAGGCATAAAGCGGGTGTTCGGGCAGGATCTGGCCGAAACTGCGGGTCGCAGACCCCAGAACCAGACCGGCCACAAGCGATTTTGCGAAGGTGCGGCGGTTCATCTTTTGCGATGCCCCCGGGTTGTCATGACATAGACAAGGGCGAAGAACACCGAAATCAGGGTTAAGGCCATCATGATGATCGTGAATCCTAGCGGCGACCAGGAGGCATAGGTGCCAAGAACAAAACGCAGGTTGCCGATGGTCAGCGGCTCCAGCAGAACCGGATAGGATGTGACGGGGCGCCAGGTTTCCCAATTGCCCGCTTCGGTCAGGATCGCGACGCGCCCGGCAGGCCCGCCCCGCATGTCACGGGTATTGGCCAAAGCCGTGGCCGCATCGGCGACAGAGGTTGTCGGGCCAAGCGCCAGAACAAGGTTGTCCGGCTCTTCCATCAGGGGCTGCACCAGGATCAGCTTTGCCCTGCGGCCCTGAATCCAGTTGCTGAGCGGCGGGTTGGAAATCCCGGCAAGCCGTGTCAGCTCTGACAGGGCGGATTTTGCCCATTCGGTAATCACCGAAGGTTCGGCCGGTTCCTGTGCCGCGGCGCCCCGGCGTGTCGGCGCGGGCGGCGGCGGCGGGGCCGGGGCCAGCAGGGTTTCGATATCACGGCGGCTCAGCCCCAGCTCGTCCAGGCGAAGCCGGTCAAGTTCGGGGTAAGACAGCACCGTCAGGCCTTCGTCGCCCTGCGGTTCTTCCGGCACCACGCGGTCCAGCATGGCGGCCAGCGGAAACAGATCCGCCTCTGTCAGCCCGCTGGCAATGCCGGTTTCGGCCTCGCGCAGATCGGAGCCGTCAAGGCGGGGCAGCACGTTTTCCATGCCGGAAAACTGCATCGACGGGGTTTCAGGCACCTGCAGAAGCGTATCTGCCATCACCCGCAGCGTGGGGGCGGTGATGGTGGGGCAGGGCAGATCCGGCGGATCCCCGGGGATGATCGCCTCGAAGGTCATCGAATTGGGGCCGGGCTGCAGCAGCGCGGCCTTGAACCGGATATCCAGCGGCGGCAGGATTTCGCCGCCGTTGCGATCCATCGGCAGCAGCTGGATGGTGGTGCCATTGGCCTTGACCAGCAGCAGCGAGCCTTTCGGCAGACCATCGGCAAAGCCATAGACCAGTTCCATCTCGGCCACCTGCGGGCCCAGAACCAGCCAGTCGCGCGGCAGGCGGAACATCACATCTTCCTTGATGTAATGGCCCTTGCGTTCGATATCCTCGCGGCCCAGATCGAAAAGCGCCGTCGGGATGCCCGGTTCCAGCATAGGCCGGCCGGATTGCGCCGCAGCCACCACCGGCAGGAAGGGCGTCAGATCGGGCAGGGGAGTATCGGCCCCGTCTGGCAGGCCATGCACGATGCGCAGCACCAGCGCACCATCCCCGCCCCGCAGCACCTGGGTCGACGGAGAGGTGCCGGGTTCAACGATGATGCGGGCCGCCTGCGGCGAATCGGCGTTCACCGGCTCCCATACCGTCTGTTCGCGCATGGCCGGGCTGCTGCCCGGCGACAGGGCGGCCAGCCTGCGGGCCAGTGCCGCCACGGCGCCCGGATCGGTGCCGGGGGCCAGACGCAGGGCAATGCCTTCGGGGCGCGCGGCCTGTGCGGCCAGCAGGGCTGCCGCATCGGCGTTTGTGGCCTGCCGCAGGGCCGCATCGGCCGGGATGACGACGCCGCTTTGTTGCAGGTCCACCTCCAGCCAGATGGCAAAGCTGGCATCCGGGCCGCAATAGATGCGGTGGCTCTGGTTGACCTCGATCTTCACGCTGTTGCGGCCCGGCTCCAGCGCCTGGGTGGCAAACACGGCTTCGGTGAAGCCTTCAATGGCATCCGGTGCGATCGGCTCTGTCGGCACGCCGTTCACGACAAGCCGCAGGTTTGAGGCCTCGGGCAGGGAATTGATGCTCATCCGGTAGGACAGGCGGATTTCGCGGGGTGGGGCGCCTTCGGGCAGAAACAGGTCCAGCGTGCTGTCAGCCTGTTCGCCGGACAGCCGCACCACGGTTTCGCCGGTTGCGGACACCATGGGATAGCGCAGCGAGCTGCGCGCGGTTGCACCCTCTGACTGGCTTTGCACCCGGGGCGCCACCGGCATTTCGGTGATTTCTGCCGGGGGCAGCGGGGCAAGCTCTGTCGGCAGCCCGGTGGTCTGTGCGCCCAGGGTTGTCCCCGAGATCAGCAGGACAGCGGCAGACCGCAGAAGGAATGCACCGGACCGCTTCATGGCGCGTGAACCCCCGGTTTCGTCGCAGCCTTGCCGCCACGCGGGTTGAACGCATCATCCACGAATTCGATTGTCATGTCGTCCAGATGGGCGGCCGCGTCACCGAAAGCCAGCAGGTGCACCGGCTTCTGCTTCATCGCTTCGGTCTGCGAGGCGCGCAGGCGGCGGCCGGGTTCGCGTGCAATCGTCCGCAGCAAGCCGGGAAGGCCACGCGCGCCGATGGTCAGCGCATAAAGCACGCCGCCGGTGAACGATTTCTTCGCCATCTTGGCCAGACGCATCTTCCGCCAGTTTTCGCTGTCGCCAAAGATCAGGAAGGCCACGGTTTCGCGGGTGGTCATCGGCTGGTCAGAGCGCAGCAGGGTGCCGAACACGATGCCATCGCCGCCCCGGCTCATGCCGCGGATGGTGGCGCGGACCGGGTTCTGCAGATGCGGCGCTTCGGGGAAATCGGGCACGAAGACGATTTCATCCCCTGCCTTCAGATTGGCGAAATCGGGCGAAGCTGGCACTTTCAGGCGCGCACCGCTGGTGGAGGCCTCGACGATCTCGCCGCGCACCTTGGTTTCGGGGCTGCTGCCCGGCCAGATCGTGCCAGGGCAGTGCAGCGTCACCCGGGGCGAGGCCCGGCGCTGCTGCTTTTCGCCCACGGAAAGCCAGGCGGTGGCCACCAGAATGAAGTTGATGACCGCCCAGCTGCCCACCAGGATCAGCACCGTCCGGTCCCCGGGGAACAGGATCCAGCGCGCCACCAGCGTGACGACGGCGGCAAACATCAGCAGCAGCAACAGCGTCAGCGGGCGGTGCACATCGGACAGGAAATCTTCGTCCAGCGTTTCATCCTTGGCCGTCACGTTGAATTTGGCACTGCGCGGCCGCAGGAAGGTTTTCAGCACGGCGAAGGCCAGATAGGGCGCCTGCGCAACCTCGTAAATCTCTGAAATCAAAGGCCATCTATAGCGGGCATAGAGGGCGTTCTGCACCAGGAAGCTGACGGCGAGATAGGACAGCATATAGGCCAGCGCATCGCCATGGGTGGCCACGAAAATCTCGATCCCGAAGAACAGATAGATCAGCGGCGTCAGCAGATAGGCCATGCGGATCAGCGGGAACAGCCAGAAGCTCATGGAGTTCAGGTAGCACAGCCGCTGCGGAAAGCGCAGGCCGGGGCGGAACAGCGGGTTCTTCAGCAGCAGCATCTGCATCATGCCGGTGGCCCAGCGGCCACGCTGCTGAATGAAGCTGGAGAATGTTTCCGGCTGCAGCCCGGCGATCATCGCCCGGTCCAGATACAGCGAGCGCCAACCATGGGCGTGCATTTCCAGCGCGGTTTCTGCGTCTTCGGTGATGGTTTCCCCGGCAAAACCGCCCACGCTGTCCAGCGCGGCGCGGCGCAGCACGGCGGCCGATCCACAGAAGAAGGCGCCCCCCCAGCGGTCCAGCCCGCGGTGGATGAAGGCATAGAACATCTCGTTTTCAGGCGGGCACAGTTCTGTCAGGCCAAGGTTCCGTTCGATCGGATCCTTGTTGATGAAGAAGTGCGGGGTCTGGACGAGGAACAGCTTCGGATCATCGACGAAATAGCCCACCGTCCGCGCCAGGAAATCGCGGCTGGGCACGTGGTCGGCGTCGAACACCACCACCAGATCGCCGGTCAGCTTTTCCATCGCGGCAGACATGTTGCCCGCCTTGGCGTGTTCGTTGCGGGCCCGGGTGGAATAGGTGATATCCAGCTCTTCGCACAGCGCCATCAGCGTGGCGCGGCGCTCCTGCGCGCGGGCGGCCAGCTTGGGATCGGACGAATTGCAGCGCTGGTCGGTGCCGCCATCATCGCACAAGACCACCGTGCGCTTGTGGCGGGGGTAGATGATGTTCTTGGCCGCCGCCAGCGTGATGGCCAGCATCTCGGGCGGTTCGTTGTAGGATGGTACGAGGATGTCGACGGTGGGCAGGGTTTCCACCGGCACCTGGGCCGGGAAAGGTCGCACCGTCGGATCGGCCGTGATGAAGCAGTTCAGGAAGAACACGAGGATGGAGTAGGTTTCCACCGCCAGCAGGATCAGACCGAGGATGAACGGCGCGCTCAGTGCCGGTTCCGGCAGGGTTTCCAGCAGGCGCCATGTCCAGTAGCGGATCACGATCACGCTGGCTGTGCCCAGCAGGATGAACCGCGGCAGGATCTTGGCCGTGAAAGGCTTGAGCCCCCCCACAATGCCAACGGCGACGATGCCGAGCAGCGCTTGCCCGTCCGTCGACGTCGGTGCAGAGGCAATGAGTGCGACGACACTGACCGTCAGCACCCAGAGAAGCAGCGCCGGATAGTTTCCGGCCCCGCCTTTCATGCTCAGAAATCCCGCCATACGGCCTCCCGGCTGGCGGGATCGCCCCGATATCCGGCCTGTTGCTTCATGGGCTTGGCCCCGCCAGCGGGGACATCATCCGCGATGCGGAGAAGCCGCCGGGCAGACCGCTGCCAACCGAGACAGATCCCAGATGCGTGTCGCGGATGGGTTCCAGCGCCAGTTCGATGCTGCCTGCAACGCAGTTGCGCAGCATCACATCCATCGCATTGGAATTGCGCGGCAGGATGCGGGCATCGCTGCCCACACGGCGGATGGCCAAAACACAGTTCGTGGCCCCGCCCGACCGATACTCCAGCCAGAAGTAATCCCCCAGCTTGTCGGTTCCGCTGCGCAGATCCCGGTCGGTCATAGACCCGAAGGGATGTGGCGTGCCCCCGGCGCGTTTGACGAATTCCGCCAGCTGGAACGTCGGAACCGCGGCTTTGTTGCGGTGCCGGGCGACCAGCAGAAGGAAGTTGTCACCCCGCGTAGAGGTATCGTTCGACAGGGCCACGATCTGCTCGGATTCACCGGGCAGTTCGCGTTGAAGACCGATCAGCGACAAGGGTTCGTCTGTCCAGATCGCCGTTGTGGCGATCTGGCGAAATGGTGTGGCCGCCATAAGCTCGGTGCGGGGCACGTCGCTGAGGGGCGAAATGGTCACGCAGGCCCACAGAAAAGCCGCCGGCACGAAGCCGGTCAGCCGCGAAAGGGCGCGCGGAAAGGCTACCTTCGGATTAGTCACCCGGAAGTCCTGTTTTTTGTGTTTTTCCCGGCAGAACGCAGTTTCCTGCGGCCCGCACATTTTGTCTGCTCGTTATTATTGAGGAAACCTCCCACCTTTCTGTGGCTGTTTCAAGGCAGAGCTTTGTCAGTCGCTGCGCTTGCATAGGATTGTATGCAAATCCGCAACGGATTGGCGCGGAACACATTCTTTATGTGCCTGCCTGCGAATCGCATCCGGTGCCCGGCTGGCCATGGCAGCTGGACATCCGGCGCGGCTTCCAAGACAGTTGCGCCTGCCCACAAATCCGGAACCAGACCTTGCCCAGACTGCCCCAGATCCTGCTTGCCCTGAGCCTTGGCACGGCGGGTGGATTTCTGTTTTTCTTTCTTGGATTGCCACTGCCCTGGATGTTGGGGGCGATGTTTTCAACGATGATTGCGGCGGTCGGGGGGCTGCCGGTTCTGGCACCATCGCGCATCCGGCCGTTTGTCGTTGCGGTGATCGGGGTGATGCTGGGCGCCCGGTTCACATCCGAGATTCTGGGCCAGATGCAGGTCTGGGCGGGTACATTATCGCTTTTACTGCTGTTCGTTCTGGTTTCGGCGGCGCTGGTGGTGCCGTTCTATCGGTTTGTCGGGGGCTTTGACTGGAAAACCGCCTATTTCGCCGGAATGCCCGGCGGCCTGGCGGAAATGGTCGAGATCGGTGAGGCGCGGGGCGCCGATGTCCGGCAGGTGGTTCTGGCCCACAGCCTGCGAATCGTCGTGACCATTGCCATGGTCGCGCTGTGGTTCCGCGTGATCGAGGGTTATGCGGTGGGCCGGGCCATTCTGGATCAGGGGCCACCCTTGCAGCTGGTCGATGCGGCGCTGCTGCTGGCCTGTGCGGTGTTCGGCAGTCTGGCGGGCCGGTTTCTGGGCCTGCCCGCACCGGCGTTTCTGGGGCCGATGATTCTGTCGGCGGCGCTGCACATGGCGGGAATCACCGAAGGATCGCCGCCCGGCCTTCTGGTGAACGGGGCGCAGGTCATTCTGGGCACGGTGATCGGCTGCCGGTTTTCCGGCATCCGCGCGGCAGAGCTGGCCCGCGCCGCCTGGCTCAGCTTGCTGGCCACACTTCTGTCGCTGGTGGTGGCGCTCGCTTTTGGTCTGGTGATGCAGCGCCATTTCGGAATTGCGCTGGAACAGGGGCTGCTGGCGCTGGCGCCGGGCGGATTGACCGAAATGGGGCTGGTGGCTTTGGCCATTCATGCAGATGTTGCCTTTGTGGCGCTGCATCATGCGGCACGGATTCTTTTCGTGATCCTTCTGGCGCCTTTTGCTTTCCGGTTGCTGGGCGGCGAACGTAACGGCACCTGATCGCCCGCGTGCGTGTATATTGACTCGTCTGGGGGGATGAATCACCCCATCTGCCCAAGACCCTCGCGGCTGCTGTTCCGGGAACCATGATGCTGAAACCATTTGCCCCCGCCCTGATGTGCCTGATGGCCCTGACGCCCGGTATTGCCCTTGCCGAACCACTGCCGGTGCGCATCGTTTCGGCGCAGCCGGTCTCTGGCAGCCACGAGGTGGTGCTGACCGGCACCCTGCAGGCTGTCGAAAGCTATGGTGCCGCCTTCCGCGACAGCGGGCGCCTGCTGGCGGTGCTGCTGCGCGAGGGGGATCGGGTGGCGCAGGGCGATGCGCTGGCGCGGATAGACCCGACGCAGGCCGAGGCTGCGGCCCGTGCGGCACAGGCCGCCCTGGCCGGGGCAGAGGCCCGGCTGCGCGAAGCCCGGCAGGCCCGCGACCGGGCGCAGGGATTGCGGCAGCGCGGGGCAGGTACTCAGGCCGATCTGGATGCCGCGACCGGGGCGCTGATCTCCGCCGAAGCCGTGCGCGATCAGGCCGCCGCAGCGCTTGCCAAGGCGCGATCAACCCTGGACGATACGGTGCTGCGTGCGCCCAGTGCCGGGATCGTCACCGCCCGCAGCGCGGAACCAGGGCAGGTGGTGAATGCCGGGCAGGCCGTGCTGACCATTGCCGCCGATGGCGGGGCCGAGGCTGTGTTCAACGCCCCCGACGGTGTGGATCTGGAGGCGTTCCTGGGCCGCCCTGTCCGGCTTTCGCTGATCGACCAGCCCGATATCGCGCTGCAGGGCCAGCTGACAGAGGTTTCCCCGGTGGTGGATCAGGCAACCGGCAGCGTGGCGGTGAAAGCGCGTCTGACCGGCGATCCGCCGGAGGGCGTGGCCTTCGGCAGCCCGGTGATCGGCCGCGCAGACATGGCCCGGCCCGAAGGCATCGCCCTGCCCTGGACGGCCCTTGCCGCAAAAGGCGGCGCGCCTGCGGTCTGGATCGTCGATCCGGCGCAGATGACGGTGGCCTTGGCCCCCGTGACCGTGGCGGAATATGGTGTCGACACGGTTCTGGTCTCTGACGGGGTGGCGCCGGGTGCGCAGGTGGTGGCCGATGGGGCGCATCTGCTGTTTCCGGGCCGCAGCGTGATCGCACGGGGGGTGGCCCAATGATCCGGTATCTGCTGCTTCTGGCCTGTGCCGCCGCACCATCCTTCGCCGAAGAGGCGGCCGCGCCGCCTGCNNGTCCTGTCAGAACTGGTGACAGAGGGGGCCATCCGCCAGCGGGTCTTTGCGGGCATCATCGAAGCCGAGGTGACCAGCATCCTAGCCTTCCAGACGCTGGGCCGCCTGGCCAGCCTGCCGGTTGCGGCGGGGGATCGGGTGCGCGCCGGGGATGCGCTGGCCACGCTGGATCAGGTGACCCTGCAAGAGGATGTGGCCGCCGCAACCGCCGCGCTGGCAGGGGCCCGTGCCGAAGCCGTGCTGGCGGAACAGACGCTGGCCCGTGCGCAGGAACTCGTGCGCCGGGGCGTCAGCTCTGCCGCGCAGCTGGAAGCCGCGCAAAGCGCGCGGGATTCGGCCGTGACACAGGTCACCTCGGCCGAGGCCGATCTGGAACGGGCTGAAGATGCCGCGCGCTTTGGCACCCTGTCCGCCCCGATGGATGGCATCGTGCTGTCCACGGCGGCAGAGCCTGGCTCAGTCGTCTCGCCCGGAACCCCGATCCTGACGCTGGCCGGGCTGACAGGGCGCGAGGCGGTGATCGACGTGCCGACCGAATTCCTGACGTTTCTGAAGCCTGGCGCCACGTTCGAACTGCAGGGCCATGGCACCAGCGCGGTGCCCATCACCGGCACGCTGCGGCTGATCGAACCCACCGCTGATGCCGGCACGCGCAGCCGGCGGCTGCGGCTGTCGCTGGGCGATATTCCCCCGGCCTATCGGCTGGGCAGTCTGATCTCTGCCCGGCTTTCGGGGCCGGAGCCGGGCACAGTGGCGGGCATCATGACCCTGCCCGCAACCGCGATCACCGGCACGGCCGATGCGCCTGCGGTCTGGCGCGTGGGCGAGGGGCGTATCTTGCAGCTTGTGCCGGTCACGCTGGGTCGCAGCCTGGGCAGCCGGGTCGAGATTGCGGCGGGCATCGCACCGGGTGAGGAAATTGTGGTGAAGGGTGTGAACTCTGTCACCGAAGGCCAGACCGTCGGCAGAAGGATCGAATGATGCGCGGCTTCAATCTGTCGGACTGGGCGCTGAAACACCGGTCCATGGTGTGGTATCTGATCCTTGTCTCGCTGCTGGCAGGGGCTTTCGGCTATATGTCGATGGGGCGCGAGGAAGATCCCTCGTTCACCATCAAGACCATGATCATCAGCGCGGCCTTGCCCGGCGCCACTGCCGAAGAAACTGTCACCCAGGTGACAGAGCGGATCGAGAAGAAGCTGCAAGAGCTGGAAACGCTGAAAATGACCCGGTCGGAAACCCGGCCCGGTCAGGCAACGGTCTATCTGGAACTGCGCGACGATACGCCGGCGGCCGAGGTTCCCGCGATCTGGGCGCGGGTGCGCAACATGATGACCGATATCCGCGGCACCTTTCCCGAAGAATTCGCCGGTTTCGGCTTCAATGACAGCTTTGGCGATGTGTTTGGCAATATCTATGCCTTCACCTCGGACGGGTTCACCCCGCGCGAGGTGAAGGATTGGGCCGAACAGGTGGAAACCGCCATCCTGGGGCTGGAAGATACCGGCAAGGTTGAACTGATCGGCGTGCAGGACGAGGTGATCCATATCGAGTTTTCGGCCCGCCGTCTGGCGGCGCTGGGGCTGGATCAGGCGGCGGTGCTGAATACGCTGGCGCAGCAGAATGCCATCGTGCCTTCGGGCATCATCCGCACGGCGCAGGAACAGGTTCTGGTGCGGGTGTCTGGCCGGTTTTCGGCGGCGGAAGAGCTGGCGGCCACATCCCTGCGCGTTGGCGATACCTTCTTTGCTCTGTCCGATGTGGCCACGGTGACCGCCGGTTACGAAGATCCCCCGGGCGAGGTGTTCCGCTTCAACGGCCAGCCTGCGGTCGCGCTGATCGTGGGGATGCGGGCCGGATCGAATGTGCAGCATTTCGGCACCGAACTGGATGCGGTGACCGAGCGCATGGCGCAGGAACTGCCGCTGGGGATCGAATTGCACAAGGTGGCCGATCAGCCGCATGTGGTGCAGGAATCGGTTGATCACTTCCTGAAAGCGCTGATCGAGGCGGTGGTGATCGTGCTGGCCGTCAGCTTTGTGTCGCTGGGCTTGCGCGCAGGTCTGGTGGTGACGCTGACCATCCCGCTGGTGCTGGCGCTGACCTTCGTGATCCTGAACATCATGGACATCACGCTGCAGCGCATTTCGCTGGGGGCACTGATCATCGCGCTGGGGCTTTTGGTGGATGATGCCATGATCGCCATCGAAACCATGATCTCGCGGCTGGAGGTCGGTGAAAGCCTGGAAAAGGCCGCCAGCTATGCCTGGTCTTCCATTGCCTTTCCCATGCTGTCGGGAACGCTGGTCACCGTGGCGGGCTTCATCCCCATCGGGCTGAACTCCTCTGCCGCGGGCGAATATACCATTTCGCTGTTCTATGTGATCGCCATTTCCCTGCTGCTGTCCTGGGTGGTGGCGGTGCTGTTCGCGCCGATCCTGGGCACGACCTTCCTGCCCAAGCGGATGAAGCATCACAATCCCGAACCCGGCCGCCTGCGCCGCGCCTTCCATGCGGCATTGCGCGGGGCGATGCGGTGGAAATGGCTGACGGTGGGCATCACCTTTCTGGCCTTCGCCGTGTCGATTTACGGGATGCGCTTTGTCGAACAGCAGTTCTTCCCCACATCCGACCGGCCCGAGCTGATCATCGACGTTTCGCTGCGGCAGAATTCCAGCTTTACCGCCACGGATGCGGTGATGGCCGATCTGGATGACTGGATGGCGCAGCAGGAAGAGCCGGTCTTCTGGTCTACCTATGTGGGCCGCAGCGCGCCGCGCTTCATTCTGGCCTTCGACGCCATGACACCTTCGCCCAATTTCGGGCAGATCGTCATCATGACCGAAAGCCTGGAGGCCCGTGACGCCCTGCGCCAGAAAGTGCGCGATCTGGCGGAAACCATGCCGGGGGTCGATCTGTTCCCGAAATTCCTGGAACTGGGGCCGCCGGTGGGCAAGCCGGTACAATATCGCCTGTCGGGGCCTGAACCGGCCAAAGTGGCCGATCTGGGCCGCGATCTGGCTGCGGTGGTGGCAGGTGACAGCCGCCTGACCGGCGTGGTGATGAACTGGAACGAACCGGCGCGCGTCGCCCGTGTCGTGCTGGATCAGGACCGGCTGCGCCAGCTGGGCCTGACGCAGACCGATGTGGCGCAGGCGCTCTATGGCCTGTTCGATGGCACGACCGTCACCGAACTGCGCGATGGCCGCACCCTGATTGATGTGGTGGCGCGGGGCACGGATGCAGACCGCTCTTCGATCGCCTCGTTGCAGAACCTGCAGCTGGGCAATGCGGCGGGGCAGCCTATTCCGCTGATTTCCTTCGCCACGCTGGAATGGGATATGGAACCCCCGGTGATCCATCAGCGCAACCGCGTGCCCACCGTCACCGTCAAGGCTGCCGTGGCGACCAAGGATCAGCCCGATACGATCGTGAAGGCGCTGACGCCGCAGATCGACGCCTTCGCCGCCACGCTGCCCCCGGGCTATCGGGTAGAGCTGGGCGGATCGGTGGAAAACAGCGCCGACAGCCAGGCGCCGATTGCCGCCGTGGTGCCCTTGATGCTGCTGATCATGGTCACGCTGGTCATGGTGCAGATGCAGGGCTTCCGCCTGTCGGCCATCGTGCTGGCCGTGGCGCCGCTGGGCATGATCGGCGTGGTGATCGCGCTGCTGTCTTCGGCGGCACCGCTGGGTTTTGTGGCCATTCTGGGGGTTCTGGCGCTGGTCGGCATCCTGATCCGCAATTCCATCATTCTGGTGCATGAGATCGAAGAGTTGCTGCACAAGGGCCGCGACCGCTGGCAGGCGGTGTTCGAGGCGTCGGACAGCCGCGCCCGCCCCATCCTGCTGACGGCGGCGGCGGCCAGCCTTGCGCTGATCCCGATTTCGCAGCAGGTGTTCTGGGGGCCGATGGCCTATGCGATGATGGGGGGCATCATCGTCGGCACGCTGGTCACGCTGCTGTTTGCCCCGGCGCTGTATTGCGTGGTGTTCCGGCTGCGGCCGCCCGTGGCATAAGGCGGCTGCGTGACCTCAGGCGCGCCGCCACCGGCTGGCGCGCCGTTCCGCAGGCTGGATCAGCAGATAGTCGATGGCCAGCATGATGGCCACGAAGCCAAGCGCATAGGCCAGAACACCGGCGATATCGAACAGCTGGAATTTCATGTGGATCTGGAACCCCACGCCGGTGGACCGGCCCAGAAACTCCACCACCAGCACGATTTTCCAGATGATCGCCAGCCCGTTGCGCGCCGATGCCGCCATGAAGGGCGCCAGCTGCGGCAGCAGCACATGGCGCAACCGGGCGAGGGGTGACAGGCGGAACACCTGCGCCATATCCGCCAGTACCGGTGACAGCGTGCGCGCCCCCTCGCGCATCGTGACCAGAACCATGGCCGTCTTGTTGATGGTGACAGCCGCAATTGCGGCGGTTTCGTTCAGCCCGATCCACAGATAGCACAGCACGATGACCACCAGCGCGGGCAGGTTCAGGAAGATGGTCACCCAAGGGTCAAGCCAGCGGTCCAGCCGGGGCATCCGGCCCAGGGCCACACCCAGCACCGATCCCAATACCATGGCCAGCCCGAAGGCCATGGCCACCCGCAGAAGCGTGGCCGATGTATGGTGCCACAGCCGGCCCGACACCGCCTCGGTCCAGAAGGTTGCCAGAACTTCGGGCGGGGCGGGCAGGATGCGGGGTTCGCCCTTCAGCAGGGCCAGCCCCCACCAGAATGCCACAAACCCCGCCAGCGACAGGGCAAGGATCATTCGGTCGGGCATATGAACGGGTCGGGTCATGTGGTCAGGATAGGGCAGGGCGCCGGGATGTGCGCTTCTACCTTCGTCCAATTCCCGCGCAGGTGCGACAGGCCTAGGCTCTGGCCATGCGTATATTTCTGGCTCTGCTGTTCGTTCTTCTGGATACCGCGCTGGCGCTTGCGGCCCCTCTGGGCCGCGACGAGATCGCCGGTTTCATCGTGCCCCCCTATGCCCTGGGCGAGCCGGTGAATGACAAGGGTGTATGGAGCCTGCGCAACTCTGGCGGGGCCGAGGCGGGTTATGTGTTCGAAACCGCGCCGATGGCACCGCTGCCCGGCTTTTCCGGTGCGCCGATCAACATGCTGGTTCTGCTGGATCTGGAGGGCCGGTTCATCGACCTGCGGCTGATTTCGCATAACGAGCCGATCTTCGTATCCGGTCTGGGCGAAGCGCCGTTCCGCAAGTTTCTGGAGCAATATCCCGGCCTTTCGATCAATACGCCGATGGTGGTGGGCGTGCCCTATGGCGAGGGTGGCGCAGGCAGCGGTATGGTGCATCTGGATGGTGTCGCCAAGGCCACAGCCTCGGTCCGCATTGCGCATGAAAGCATTCTGGCCGCAACATTGCAGGTGGCGCGCGAAAAGATGCAGGGCGTGCAATCGGCGCCCCCGGCCCACCCCGACCCCGCGCATGATGAACCTCTGGACTGGCAGGCGCTGGTGGATCAGGGCATTGCCCGCAATCTGCGCGTGACCAATGCCGAACTGGATGCCGCCTTTGCAGGCACGATCTGGGCCGATGACGACCCGGAGGCGCAGGCCGATCCTGCAGGGCTGTTTCTCGACCTCTGGCTGGTGGATATAGGCCCGCCAAGCATTGCCCGCGCCGTGCTGGATGCCGATGCCCAGGCCGATCTGGCGCGGTTCCTGCGCGTCTCGCCGGATGATGAACCGCTGCTGGTGATCGACGCCGGGCGGCACGGGCTGGTCAGCCCGGATTTCGTGCGCAACACCGCGCCCGATCTGCTGGGCGCTGAACAGGACGGCCTGCCGCTGGCCCTGCGCGATGCCGACATGATCTTCGGCACGCAGCCCGACGTGCCCGAAGGCACGGCGATGATCCTGCGCACCGACAGGCGGCTGGGCTTCGATCCGGCGCGCGACTGGATGCTGCAGGTGATCGCCACGCGTGAACATGGCATGTTCCAGCCCGAAATCGGTTCGGCCACCTTCACGCTGACGCATCAGACGCCGGAACGCTTCTATGCCCGCGCCACCCCGCCCAAGACCTTGCCACCCTGGCTGGAGGCGCTGCGCAACCGCGCCACCGATCTGGTGCTGCTGGCTGTCGCCCTGCCCGCGCTGCTGCTGGCGCTGGGGCCGGGGATGAACCGGCTGGCGGGGCTACGGCTGTTTACCCCGATCCGGCTGGGTATTCTGGCATTGGTCACCGGGTTCATCGGCTGGTGGGGGCAGGGACAGCTTTCCATCGTCACGCCGCTGGCGACCCTGCGCACGGCGATCGAGGGCGGCAGCTTTGCCTATCTGCTGTATGATCCGTTCTCGCTGCTGATCTGGGCGGTGGCGATCCTGGGCTTCGTGCTCTGGGGGCGCGGGCTGTTCTGCGGCTGGCTATGCCCCTTTGGTGCCCTGCAGGAATTCGCGCATCATCTGGGCCGCCTGCTGCGCCTGCCGAAATGGGAACTGGCGCCGCGCTGGGATACCCGGCTGAAGGGCCTGAAATACGCCCTGTTGGGCGGCATGGTGCTGACGGTACTGATCGCGCCCGACCGGGTGGATACCGTAGCCGAGGTGGAGCCGTTCAAGACCGCGATCACCACCTTCTTCATCCGCGAATGGTATTATGTGGCCTATGCCGGGTTCTGGCTGGTGCTGGGCCTGTTCACCTTCAAGGGCTTCTGCCGCTATGTCTGCCCACTGGGCGCGCTGATGGCGATTGGCGGGCTACTGCGCGGGCGCGACTGGATCGCGCGGCGCAAGGAATGTGGCTCGCCCTGCCAGCTGTGCAAGGTGCGCTGCAACTACGGGGCAATCAAACCGACCGGGAAGATTTCCTATTCGGAATGTTTTCAATGTCTTGATTGCGTGACCATCCATGATGACCCGCGGCAGTGCGTGCCGCTGGTGCTGGCGGCAAAGGGGCGGGTGATGAAACCTGCAACACGGGCGGTGGCGGCAAAATGAAACGGCGGCGGTTCCTGCAGATCGTGGCGGCGGCGGTGGCGGCACCGGGCATGGTTTCGGCGGNNGAATGGCGCGGCCGGGCGCTGGGGGCCGAGGCCGCCATCGCCCTGCACGGCCCGGGGGCAGAGGCCGCGCTGGCCGAACTGCCATCCCTTCTGGCCGAGGTGGAGGCGGTGTTCAGCCTGTATCAACCTTCAGAGCTGACGCGGATCAATGCGGCGGGCGGTGGTGTGCTTTCGCCCTGGATGGCCGAGGTTCTGGCACTGGCGGGCCGCCTGCACGGCCTGACCGGCGGCGCCTTCGATCCCACGGTGCAGCCCCTGTGGCGGGCGCTGGCAACGGGCGGTGATGTGATCGGCGCGCGGGCGCTGGTCGGCTGGGNNGCGCTGACGCTGAACGGCATTGCGCAGGGCTTTGCCACCGATCTGCTGCGCGACCGGCTGGCGGCACGCGGCTTCACCCAGGCCTTGGTGAACATCGGGGAACATGCCGCTTTGGGCGGGCCGTTCCGCCTGGCCATCGAAGATCCGGCAGCGGGGGTTCTGGCGACGCGGGCCTTGCGCGGTGCAGCGCTGGCGGTCAGTTCGCCCGCCGCCATGCGTCTGGGCGGGCAAGGGCACATCCTGCATCCAGCGGGCCTGCCGCCGCTTTGGTCCACCGTGGCGGTCGAGGCAAACCGGGCGGCGCTGGCCGACGGGCTGGCCACAGCGCTGGTCTTTGCCGATCTGGCGCAGATCACCCGCCTGCGTGCCGAAGTGCCGGAGCTGCACGCTGTGGTGCTGGTGGATGCCGCCGGGGATCTGCGCACGGTCTGAGCGGCGGGTCAGGCACCCCCTCCCCAACCCTCCCCCCTTGCAGGGGGAGGGAGTGCGTTGTTTTGGGCCGGTGTGCGGTGTGCGCAGCTGCAGAAAGGGCGCTCTCCCTCTCTCCCATGGGGAAGAGGGTAGGGTGAGGGGGCGTTGGGTGCCCCCCCCAACCCTCCCAGGGAGCGCGTTGTTTTGGGCTGGGTGTGGTACGCGCAGCTGCCGCAAGAGCGCTCTCCCTNNCCCAACCCTCCCCCTGACAGGGGGAGGGCGCGCGGCGCCCGGAGAGGAGGAGAGGCGCGCGCGGGGGATCCCGGGGGTGAACGCCCCCGCCAGGGATCAGCGGTCAGGCATCGTGAAGGTCAGCCCGTATTTCGCATAGGCCGCAGCCAGACGCCCGTCCGCCAGCGCGGCGGTGATCGCATCATCCAGCGCGTAAGACAGGTCGCGGTGGCTGTGATGCACCGCAATCCCCACGGTCCAGCTGCCCAGCCCGAATCCGGGCAATGGCGGCTGGTGAACCTTCACACCCTCCCCCGCCCCGGCCTGCAGCTGCGCGCGTGGCCCCATCGCTGCCATCACCTCGCCCGCTGCCAGCGCGGTCATCCCTTCGGCCATGGTTCTGAACCGGCGGATGTTCGGCCCGATCTGGCCGCCGGGAAAGGCGGTCAGATAGAAATCGGAAATCGAATCATTCTCGACCGCCACGGTATCAAACCGGAAAAACGCAGGCACCGGCGCCCCTTCGTGGCGGGCCTCGTCCGAGGGCACGGCATCCGGATAGGCATCCAGCCGATAGGCAATGGCGATTTCTTCCTTGGCATACTGGCCCGTGAATACCACCTGTTCCACCAGACAGGTGAATTCTGAATTATAGGGCACCCGCATCATCACATTGGATACCGGTTCCTTCTGCACCGTGCCGCGCCAGACGTAAGACATCAGATCGGTCTGCAGATTTTCGCCCGCCTGCACAAAGCGGTATTCGGGCGTCACGCCAAGACTTTCGGCCAGAATGCGGCCCACCTCGATATCCACCCCTTTTGCCGTGCCATCCTCGGCCCAGCTGTAGGGGGGGAAATCCTCGTATACCGCGATGTTCAGCGTGCCACGTTCGATGATCTCGTCCATGGTCTGGCCGACAAACTCGCGCGGGGTGTTCTGCGGGCGGGCACCGGGCACCACATTTTCGCAGCGGGCGAAAACGGGCAAAGCGGCAAGGGCAAATGCCCCCGCCGCCAGCCCCGCCAGAAGGGCGCGCCTGTCCATGGTCAATGCGTGGCCGAAAGCCCGATGGTCAACGCCTCGGCCGCGTGCTTGGAGCCTTCGGGCGTGCCATCCAGGAACAGGACCGCGCGGCGCACCACGCTGTCGGATACCGGCGCGCCAGAGGCGGTTTGCACCTCGGTCGAAATCGCCGCCAGCTCTTCCTTCAGCTTGGCGGGGTCGCCACCCCCGGTGGCCAGCTCGTCACGGATCGCGGTCAGGCGGGCAGTATGGGCATCCAGCGCGCCATCTTCGGGACGGGTTTCAACATAGGTCCGGATCGCCCAGCCGGCCTTCTGGCCCAGAACTTCACCAAAGCCGGGCATCTTGGTGGTGCCGTCCTGGGTATAGCCGTGCTGGAACCGCTCCATATACCATTCGTCGCCATATTCGGCGGCTTCCAGAAAGCGCAGGTCGGGGGCCAGCCCGCCCGACACCACACCCAGACCATGGCAGCGGGCGCAGTTCTGGTTATAGGCGCTGTCACCAATCTCGACAGCCTTGGCCCAGATCTCTTCGCCCACCTTGTCGGCACGATAGGGGTTTTCGATCAGCCATTCCTCGCCCACATCGGGCAGGGCATCGGTATTGACCGGCTGGGGGGCCACATCGCCATGGCCTGCGGCCATGGTCGCAATCCCGGCAAGGGCCAGAGCGGCAGCGATTCCGCGGATGAAATGGGTCATAGGCTCGTCCTCCCTTGAGCATTGATCCGTGCTAACCGAACCTTGCTGCATTGCGGTATTGGACTTTCGTGCAGGCGGGGGGCGCTCTGCTACCAATGTCTTATTCCCCTCCCCGCCTCCCCGGCTGAACATGACGGCAGGGAGACGAGACATGCCATATTTCAAACCGCAGACCGCCGCGGCCGCCGCGGCGCTTGCTTTTTGCACCCTGCCTGCCTCCGCGCAGCAGGCCTCCAAGATTGACGTGCCGATCCTGTATCTGCGCCAGGAGGCAGAGCTACCGCCCGTGCTGTCGAATCTGGATCCGGTGCCCGAAGATCTGGGAATCGCCGGGGCCGAGGTGGCGCTGAAAGACAACCAGACGACAGGCGGTTTTCTGGGCCATAACTATACGCTGCAGGTGGTTTCCATCGAACCCGGCGGTGATCTGGCGGGCGCGGCACAGGCCGCGCTGGCCGGGGCAGGCGTGGTGCTGGTGGAAGGCTCTGCCGCCGATGTGCTGACCGTGGCCGATCTGCCCGAGGCGCAGGGCAAACTGCTGTTCAACGTGGCCTCGGGTGCTGCGGCGCTGCGCTCGGCCGATTGCCGGGCGAATGTGCTGCATACCATCCCCGAAGATGCCGCGCGCACCGATGCGCTGATGCAGGTTCTGGTCGCCAAGCAGTGGAAAACCCTGGCGCTGGTGATCGGCCCGAAAGAGGGGGATCGCATCTATGCCGATTCCCTGCGCCAGTCCGCCTCCAAATTCGGCCTGACCATCGCGGGCGAGAAGGAATGGACCTTCGACACCGATCTGCGCCGCGCCGCCACCACCGAACTGCCGCCCTTCACCCAGGATCTGCCGGAGCATGATGTGCTCTTGGTGGCGGATGAGGCCGATGATTTCGGCCGCTATGTGGAACATAACACTTGGGCACCCCGCCCCATCGCCGGTTCCGAAGGGCTGGAAGGCTTCGGCTGGACACCCGTTCTGGAACAATGGGGGGCGGTGCAGCTGCAGAATCGCTTTGAAAAACAGGCCGAACGCAACATGCAAAGCCGCGATTACGCGGCCTGGACGGCAATCCGCACCATCGGTGAGGCGGTCACCCGCAGCAATGCGGCCGACCCCGCCACGCTGCGGGCCTATATCCTGTCCGATGCCTTCCAGCTCGACGGGTTCAAGGGCCGCGCCCTAACCTTCCGCCACTGGAATGGCCAGATGCGCCAGCCCATCGCCGTCGCCAATGCCCGCGCGCTGGTCACGCTCGCCCCTGTCGAGGGCTTCCTGCACCAGCGCAATGAAACCGACAGCCTCGGGATGGGCGAACCCGAGAGCNNATGGACGAACCCGAGAGCGCCTGCAAAGCTTTCGGAGGATGACATGACCCGCCTTGCCCTTCTGCTGATGACCATCGCCCTGCCGGTCCAGGCCGGTGAAATCTGGGTGACCAATGAAAAGGACGATACCGTTTCGGTGATCGACGCGGATACGCTGGAGGTTGTGCGCACCTATCCCACCGGCGAACGCCCGCGCGGCATCACCTTTTCCAAGGATTTCAGCCGCGTCTATATCTGCGCCTCCGACAGCGACACCGTGCAGGTGATGGACCCGGCCACCGGCGAGATCCTGCATGATCTGCCATCGGGCGAAGACCCGGAACAGTTCGTTCTGGCCCCGGATGACCGCCACCTCTACATCGCGAACGAGGATGACGCGGTGACCACCGTGGTGGATACCGAAAGCCGCACCGTGGTGGCCCAGATCAACGTCGGGATCGAGCCCGAAGGCATGGCCGTCTCGCCCGATGGCAAGATCGCCATCACCACTTCCGAAACCACCAACATGGCGCATTGGATCGACACGGCGACCCAGGCCCTGTTCGCCAATACGCTGGTCGACAGCCGCCCCCGCCATGCCGAATTCACCGCCGATGGCGCCAGGCTCTGGGTTTCCTCTGAAATCGGCGGCACGATTACCGTGTTCAACACCGCCGATCAGGCCGAGATCGGCAAGATCCGCTTTGAAATCACCGGGGTCAATCAGGATCTGGTACAGCCGGTCGGGTTCAAATTCTCGCCCGATGGCAAGAAGGCCTTCGTGGCGCTTGGCCCCTCGAACCATGTCGCCGTGGTGAATACCGAAACCATGCAGCCCGAGAAATACATCCTCGTCGGCCGCCGGGTCTGGCACATGGCCTATTCGCCCGACAACAGCCAGCTGTTCACCACCAATGGCGTCTCGGGCGATGTGACGGTGATCGACGTGGCCAGTGAAGAGCCGGTGAAGACCATCAAGGTCGGCCGCTTCCCCTGGGGCGCCGCCATGCGCCCCACCAAAAACTGAAAGGATCTGCCCCATGAAATCGCTGTTGCTTGCCCTCGCCCTCTCGGCCCTGCCGCTGTCTGCCACCGCCCAGACGGCAGGCCTGCTGGAACGCGCCAACCGCGTGGAACTGCCGGGGCTGAAGCTGATGTCGGGCGAACCCGTCTCGGCCGCGCCGCTCACCCTCAAATCCGGCACCTATTACATCATCGAGATCGAATCCGACGGCAGCGCCGAACTGGCGCTGGAAGGTGCGGCCTTCTTCCGGGCGATCTGGGTCAATGAGGTGGTCATCAACGATATCGAAATCCGCCCTCTGGGCCTCGATTCCTTCGAATTCGATGATGAAGGCAAGATCGAGCTGTCGTTCATCGCCATCAAACCTGGCAAATACGCGCTCAGCGTCCCGGGTTCGACCGGCGACAGCCAGCGGGTCGAGATCAGCATCGAGTGACCAGCGGGCTGCAGATCCAGGGCGTCAGCTACCGCTACGGCGCGAAAGAGGCGCTTTCGGGCCTGTCTTTCGACGTGCCCGCCGGGCAGTTCTGCGCGCTTCTGGGGCCGAATGGTGCCGGAAAATCCACGCTGTTTTCGCTGCTGACCCGGCTGTTCACCAGCCGGGAAGGCCAGATCATCGTGGCAGGCCAGGATCTGGCCCGCCATCCCCGGGCGGCGCTGGCGCGTATGGGGGTGGTGTTTCAGCAGCCCACACTGGATCTGGATCTGACGGTGCGCCGCAACCTGCTGTATTTCGCGGCGCTCCATGGCATTTCGCGCCGCGAGGCCGAACGCCGCGCCGCCGAGGCGCTGGAACGGCTGGGCATGGCCGAACGCGCCCATGAACCCCTGCGCAACCTGAACGGCGGCCACCGGCGGCGGATGGAGATTGCGCGCGCCCTGATCCACCGCCCCGACGTGCTGCTGCTGGATGAACCGACGGTCGGGCTTGATGCCGCATCCCGCCGGGCGATCACCGATCATGTGCATGATCTGGCGGCGCAGGGGCTGGCCGTGCTCTGGGCCACCCATCTCACCGACGAGGTGGAAGACACCGATCTGCTGGCCATCCTGCATCAGGGCCGCCTGCTGGCCACCGGCCCCTGCGCCGATCTGCGCGGCGCGGAACCGCTGCGCGACATGTTCCTGCGCCTGACTGCGCTTCCCGTTGCCGAAATATCCTCGGGGGATGCGGGGGGCAGACAGCCCCCCGCTTCGGCCCCCACCTGTGCAGGGGGGCCTGCGCCATGATCTGGTTCACCGCCCTTCAGGCCATCCTGCACCGCGAGGCATTGCGCTTCGTCGGCCAGCGCGGGCGCCTGGTCGCGGCGCTGGTGCGCCCGTTGGTCTGGCTGTTCGTCTTCGCCGCCGGGTTCCGCGCCGCGCTGGGCCTGTCGATCATCCCGCCCTACCAGACCTATATCACCTACGAGACCTACATCGTCCCCGGCCTTTGCGGCATGATCCTGCTGTTCAACGGGATGCAAAGCTCGCTCTCGCTGGTCTATGACCGTGAAATGGGCTCGATGCGGCTCTTGCTGACGGCGCCGCTGCCGCGCTGGTGGTTGCTGATGTGCAAACTGCTGGCGGGCACGCTGGTGTCGGTTTTGCAGGTTGGCATCTTTCTGGCCATTGCCGCGCTCTGGGGCGTGCGCATCCCGGCTTTCGGTTTCATCGCCGTCATCCCTGCGCTGCTGGTGGGCGGGCTGATGCTGGGCGCGCTGGGGCTGATGCTGTCATCCTTCATCAAGCAGCTGGAAAACTTCGCAGGCGTGATGAACTTCGTGATCTTCCCGATGTTCTTCCTGTCCTCCGCGCTATACCCGCTGTGGAAGATGCGCGAAGCCGCGCCCCGGCTGGCTGATCTCTGCGCCATCAACCCCTTTACCCATGCGGTCGAACTGATCCGCTTCGCGCTCTATGGTCAGTTCAACGCGCCCGCTCTGGGCTGGATGGTGCTGGCCG
>DOMY01000080.1 GCA_003509785.1 Gemmobacter sp. | reverse complement strand
ATACGAGGCGATGCGCGTGCCGCTGTATCTGCTGTGGTCGCGGCTTGGGTCGCATCCGGCGGTGCTGCGGGCGGCGGATGCCTATCGCGGCGATCTTGACGCCGATCCTTTCGGCCCCTCGCCCACCATCATCGACCCTGCCAGCCTGAGCGTCACCGAACGCTCGCCCGATCCCGGCTATGGCGCCATCCGTGCCCTGGTTACCTGTGCGGTGGCCGGGCGCGGGCCCGCGCCCTTCCCGCCCTTCACCGCCGCCCAGCCCTATTATCCCGGCACGCTGCATCTCATGGCGCTTCTCGCCCAATACGAAGGCTATCCGCAATGCTATCCTCTGTGATCGCCCTCTTCCGCCCTGTCGGAATGACCACATGCCTGCGCGGCGCCACTGCGGCGGCCGCGATCGGCCTTGCCCTTCTTTCCGCTGCAGGCCCTGCCGCGGCCCAGGATCAGCCCACCCAGGGGGATCTGCGCGCGCTGATCTATTACGTCGAAAGCGGCGATGAAACCGCCGTTCAGGCAGAACTGCGCCGCCTGCGCGGGCTGTATCCCAGCTGGACCCCGCCCGAAGACCTGTCGAAACTGGCCGCAACCAGCGGCGCCCCCGATCTGCAGCCGGTCTACCGGATGATCGAGGCGCGCAATACCGCCGGTGCGCGGCAGGCCGTGCAGGATCTGCAGGCGAAATTCCCCGAATGGGCGCCGCCGCCGGATCTGCTGCGCGCCGTCACGCTGGGCGAGGCGCAGAACAATTTCGATGCCGCGCTGGCCAAGGGTGATTTTGCGGGCGCGGTGGCCGTGGGCCAGTCTTCGCCGACGCTGATGCGCTGTGACCGGATCAACAACCCCTGGCGTCTGGCCGAAGGTCAGGCCGCGACCGGCGACCGCACCACCGCCATCGGCGTGTTCCGCGATCTGGTGGCCTCGTGCAATGATTTCCAGCTGGTGGTCGCCAGCATCGAAAAGACCCGCGCCATTGCAACGGATGATCAGCTGATTTCGGTGATCGACGTGGCCCGTGGCCGGTTCCCCAGCTATACCACGCGGCTGGATGCGCTGCAGGCCCGGCTGACCGGACAGCAGGCAGGCGCCCCCGCCATGGCTGCGGCCACCCCGAGTGCCACAGCAACCCCGGCACCGGCGGCGGCTGCCCCGGCTGCAAAAGCCACCGCCCTGCCCCGCCCCACCCCGGCCGCCAGCGCGCCGGTGGAGGTGGTGCAGGCAGCCCCCGTGGCCCGCGCCCAGCCCGCCCCCTCGCGCGAAGCGCTGGTCAGCCCCGGCGCCGGCACAAGCGTGCGCGGCCCGGTGTCGCGCCTGGGCACCCTGCCCGCCAGCGGTGATGGCCGTCTGGCCGCCGTGCGCGCCGCGGCCCGGTCTGATAATTTCGCCGCCTGCGCCGCAAACTCCGCCCGCCCGCGTTCGCTGGATGTGGCATATGAACGCGGCTGGTGCGTCTATAACCTCGACCGCCCGCTGGAGGCTCTGGCCCTGTTCAGCGCCGCTGCGCAATCGGGCAAGCTGGGCGGCGAAATGTCGCGGGATGCCGCCTATGGCATGGCTTTGTCCTACCTCAAGCGCAGCATGACCGAAGAAGCCTCGCGCGTGGCCGCTGCAACCGATTTCACCGAAAGCCAGCGCAAGGACGTTGAATCCATCATCCTCGATCAGCGCGGTGTGCGGTCCTATCAGCTGAAGGAATACCGCAAATCCATCGCCTTCTTTGATGGCATCGAAAGCCTCACCGGCACCCTGCGCCGGGATCTCGCCATAATGCGGGCCTATGCCTATCTGAATGTTGGCAACAGGGTAGAGGCGCGCAAACAGTTCGAGTATCTGAACAGCCAGCTCTCGACCGAAGAAACGCGTGACGGGCTGAACGCCGCACGGTAATGCCGGACAGCCATCCGGCCAGCCGACGCGGTCTGGCCAGGTGGAAGGAACGCAGGACGTGGGTGTGAAGGTGATGGCAGTTATTGCCGCCCGGGCAATCGGGGTGGCCGACAGTCAGGCGATGGGCGGGGCGGGTGCATGACCCTGTTCCCGTCCTTTGCCATTCTGACCTGCCTTGCCGATGGCCGGATCACCCCCGGGGTGGTGCTGGCTGCCGTCACACTCGGTCTTTTGTGGTTCTTCGTGGCTTTCGTGGGCGAACGGGCCACCTTTGCCGGGCGCCGGTTCTTCATCCTGGCCAATGGCGGGCTCAGCTACTGGCTGCTGCTGACCGTGCTGGAACAATGGACCAACGCCCCGCAGTGCAAGATGACATTCGCCATGCTGGCCTATCCCGGCATCGTCATCGCCCCCACTGCATGGATGTTCTTTGTCTATCGCTATGCCTATGGCGTCAGCGGGCGGATGCGGCTCAGCCACCGGCTGGCGCTGAGCCTGGCACCGGCCATCATCACCCTGGCGGCGCTGACCAATGGCTGGCACGGCCTGTTCTACATGGCAGGCAGCGCCCCGCAGCCGGATCTGCCCGGCGCGCCGATCCATTACATCCATGGCCCGCTGTTCTTTGGCGCCGCCGCCTATATCTACATGACCATGCTGGCCTGTCTGGGGCTGCTGGGGCTGGGGGCCTTCATCGCGCGCCCCGGATACCGGCTGCATTTCGTCATTCTGCTGCTGCTGACGCTGGTGCCGATGGTCGGCAATGTGGGCTATGTGCTGTTTGACTGGTCGATCTTCGGCTTTGATCCCACGCCCTTCCTGTTCATCGTGGTGGCCTTTGCCTATGGGGCGCTGATCCTGTCGAACCGGCTGTTCGATCTGGTCAGCGTGGCGCGGCAATCCATTTTTGACGAATTTCCCCGCGCCGTTCTGGTGGTGAACCAGCAGGGCAAGCTGCTGACCTATAACAGCGCGGCCGAACAGCTGCTGGATCTGCCGCCCGATCAGCGCGGTGCACAGATGGTGCCCTGGCTGGTGGCCGCCCTCCCCACTGCCACCGAAAACTGTACCGCGCCCCTGCGCCTGGAACTCGCGCATGACGACCGCCTGTTCGAGGCCGATATCCGCCCTGTGCTGTCGCCCTTGGGCGAATTGCGGCCCGTGATCGGCTGGACCGTGCTGCTGGAAGATGTCAGCCAGCGCCGCGCCGAGGAACAGCGTCTGGCCAAGGCACTGGCCCGCCGCTCGGCGCAGCTGACCGCCGCGATGCAGGCACAGCAAGAGGCAGAAACGTTGGCGCTGCGCGATCCGCTGACCGGCTTGCTGAACCGCCGCGGGCTGGACCGGCTGATTACCCATCTGCAGGATCAGCCGGGTTACTCCAGCGGTCTGGGGGTGGCCGTGGTGGATATCGACCACTTCAAAAGCATCAATGACACCTATGGCCATGCCGCGGGCGATCAGGTTCTGGTCGAAGCCGCGGCAGAGCTGCGCCACTGCTTTCGCCGTGAAGACATGATCTTTCGTGTGGGTGGCGAAGAGTTTCTGGTGCTGGCCCCCAACCTGCCCCCGCCTGCCATTGTCACACGCCTGCAGGCGGCCCGCAGCGCGCTTGCAGAAAGCCCGGCGCTGGCCGCCAAGATGCCCGGGCGCAGGGTGCAGTTTTCCGCAGGTCTTGCCCAGTGGCAGCCATCGGATTGCAGCCTGCAAGAGGCGATCCTTGCCGCCGACAGCAGGCTTTATCAGGCGAAACGCGAAGGCCGCAACCGGACCGTGGGCGCAGAGGTCTGATCGCCTCTGGTCAACCCTCCGGCCAGATCAGGCACCGTCCGGTTCGGTAACTTCGGGGCTGTCGGCCAGAATCCGCGTTGCCGGATCAAAAGATCCCCCCTCCACCTGCAGCAGCGGGTCCACCGCCATGCTGGAGGCGGTAATCACCACGAGGCTGAACAGAAAGCAGCCCACGCACAGGGCCAGCAGGAAGTGACGTTGCGATTTATTCACTGAAACCTCCTGAATGATGACATTTCTCTTTCTCCGAACCACCGAATCGGGGCCTCCGTCAAGAGATTGCGGCGCGGTCATGGCCGGATTTCAGCGCAATGCCCGCAGATCAGCCCGCCGCGCCGAAAGATCCAGCACCACCTGCGCCACGCCGCCCTGCATCTGTGCCACCAAGGGCAGGCCCATCTGCCGCGCAAGATGGTCAACAATGGTCAGTCCCAGGCCCGAACCTTCGGACAGCGGCGCCTTGTCGAACCGGGCAAAGCGGAACGCAGCCCCTTCCGTGACCGGATTTTCCACCAGCAGCCGCGCATCGCCCGACAGCCGCACCCTCACCGGCCCGGTGCCATGCTGGCAGGCATTGCCGATCAGGTTGCGCAGCAGGATCGCCAGCGCATCGGCGTCGGTATCCAGCCACATCTCCTCGATATCGCCATCATCCAGCAGCACGGGGCAGTGACCTGCGGGCAATTCCTCGATCACCAGCCGCAGGATGCGCAGCAGATCGACACGCCCCCCCACAAGCCCCAGCCCCGCCTCGGCCCGGGCCAGCTGCAACAGCTGCGCCAGACGCCCCGAAAGCTGATCCAGCTGCCGGTCCACCGCCCGGGCATCCGCGCCCAGCTGCGGATCGGCCTTCAGCGGCTGCAACCGCGCCTTGGCGGCGGCAACCGGGGTGCGCAGCTCATGCGCGGCATGGGCGGCAAACTGCCGCTCCGCCTCCACCGCCTGCGACAGCCGCCCCAGATAGCCGTTCAGCGCCGCGCGCAAAGGCGACAATTCGGCGGGCAGGCCATCGGCGGCAAAAGGCGCCAGATCATCCGCCGGGCGTGCGGCCACGGCCTGTGCAAAGGCCTGCGCCGGGCGCAGCGCATTGCGCAGCGACAGATGGATGACCGGCAGCAGCAGCAAAAGCACCGGCAACATCAACAGGAACAGGCCCTGCCCCGCCTCCCACAATTCCTCGCGGCGCCAGTCGCGGCTTTGCCCGATTTCCACGACATGCGACCCGGAACTGGCGCGCAGCACCCGCCAGTCACCGCTGTTGCGCAGCCCATCCTTCGTCAGCTCTGGCCAGGGGGCAGGCGGGGCGGGGCCCCCTGCCGACAGCACCCGCAGCAACAGATCCTGTTCATGGCCTTCCACCGCCTGCCAAT
>DOMY01000208.1 GCA_003509785.1 Gemmobacter sp. | reverse complement strand
CCCGGCTGGGCCAGCCCCTGCGCGGACGCGGGCGGTAAAGGCTGCGCCCACCACAGCGCCGCCGCCGCAAGCGCAAAGGCCGTGGCGCGCAGCCCGTCCATCGCCAGGATCAGGCGGCGCCGGTCCACCCGGTCGGCCACCACGCCCGCAGGCACCGCAAACACCGCCCAGGGCAGCCGCAAGGCCACCGGCACCAGCGCGATCAGCGCCGCATCCCGCGTCAGCAGCGAAGCCACCCAGACCCAGGCCAGCACCGCCACCCCATCCGCCAGATTGGCCAGCCCGCTCGCCGCCACGAAACGCCCGAACATCATCAGCCCCTGCTCTGCCGGCCCTGCTCTGCCGGGTCGCAGGCTTGCACCGCAGCCGGGCAGGGTCAATCCCGCAGCCCCCCGCCTGCCCTTGCCATGCCCAAGACGGGGGTGATAGAGGAAGCAAAAGCACATGCGCAGGAGCATTGGCCCTATGGCGGCATATCCGACGAGTTTCGACCGGGACGACCTTCTGAAATGCGCACGCGGGGAGCTGTTCGGCCCCGGCAATGCACAGCTTCCGGCGCCGCCGATGCTGATGATGGACCGGATCACCGAGATTTCCGAGGATGGCGGCGAACATGGCAAGGGCCATGTGGTGGCCGAATTCGACATCACGCCCGACCTGTGGTTCTTCGACTGCCACTTCCCCGGCAACCCGATCATGCCCGGCTGCCTTGGCCTTGACGGTTTGTGGCAGCTGACCGGCTTCAACCTGGGCTGGCGCGGCTGGCAGGGTCGCGGCTATGCGCTGGGTGTGGGCGAGGTCAAGCTGACCGGCATGGTGCGCCCCGATCGCAAGATGCTGCGCTATTTCGTCGATTTCACCAAGGCCGTGCAGACCCGCCGCCTGACCATGGGCGTCGCCGATGGCCGGGTCGAGGCGGATGGCGAGACCATCTATCTTGTCAAGGATATGAAGGTCGCGCTGTCGGCAAACTGAAGTTTCCTTCAGCGTAGCACCTGTCAACCACCTGGCCTCGCTACATCCACGCCCCGGCCCGGGGCGCCGCACTTGCGGCCCGGGCAGCGGATGGCCGCCCCCACGGCCAGCCGCTCTGGTGACGCCAGCGCGACGATTGCGGTCAGGGGGCTTGGCACCATAAAGCACAGACCACCCTCGGACATGCGGCTGTCCGCGGCCATCCGATGCCCTCTGTCGCGCCCTCCACGCGCGCCCCTTCCTGCTTGCCCCTCGCCCCGCGCTGCCCTAAACATGCCAGAGATTTTTACGGAGGCCCCCATGCGTCGCGTCGTCATCACCGGCATCGGCATCGTCTCGCCCATCGGCAATACTGCCGCCGAGGTGGAAGCCAGCCTGCGCGCCGGGAAATCCGGCATTGTTGCTGCCCCCGAATATGCCGAGCGCGGTTTCCGCAGCCAGGTGCACGGGATGCCGCAGATCGTGCTGGAAGACCATATCGACAAGCGCGACCTGCGCTTCATGGGCCCCGGCGCCGCCTATAACTTCATCGCCATGCGTCAGGCCATCGCCGACAGCGGCCTGACCGAGGCCGAGGTTTCGAACGAACGCGCGGGGCTCATCATGGGGTCCGGTGGTCCGTCCACCTCGAACTTCTTCCAGGCGCATAACATCGTGGTGGAAAAGGGCGCGCCCAAGCGGATGGGGCCCTTCATGGTCACCCGCTGCATGAGCAGCACCAATTCCGCCTGCCTGGCCACGCCATTCAAGATCAAGGGCGTGAACTATTCGATCACCTCCGCCTGTTCCACCAGCGCGCATTGCATCGGCAATGGCACCGAGCTGATCCAGATGGGCAAGCAGGATATCGTCTTTGCCGGCGGCGGCGAGGAACTGGACTGGACGCTGTCCTGCCTGTTCGATGCCATGGGCGCCATGTCGTCGAAATACAATGATACCCCCGCCACCGCCAGCCGCGCCTTTGACGCTACACGCGATGGTTTCGTGATCGCAGGCGGCGGCGGCGTGGTGGTTCTGGAAGAACTGAACCACGCGCTGGCCCGCGGCGCCAAGATCTATGCCGAAGTCACCGGCTACGGCGCCACCTCCGATGGCCATGACATGGTCGCCCCCAGCGGCGAGGGCGGCGAGCGCTCGATGCGGCTGGCAGTCGGCACCCTGCCGGAAGGCCGCAAGATCAGCTACATCAATGCCCATGGCACCTCGACCCCCGCAGGCGATGTGACCGAGGTGAAGGCGATCCGCCGGGTCTTCGGCGAAGGCAATGTGCCGCCGATCTCCTCCACCAAATCGCTCACCGGGCACAGCCTGGGCGCGACCGGCGTGCACGAGGCGATCTATTCGCTGCTGATGCTGCAGGGCAGCTTCATCACCGCTTCGGCCAATGTCACCCAGCTGGACCCGGAACTGAAACCGGAAGAAATCGCCACCACCTATCGTGAAGGTGTGGAGCTGGACAGCGTGCTGTCCAACAGCTTTGGCTTCGGCGGCACCAATGCCACCCTGGTCATGAGCAAATTCCGCGACTGACACTTCCGCGACTGACTATGCGGGAGGGCGCCGCCCTCCCCTTTCCCCTCGCCAACCGGAGGCTTGAATGGCTGAACTGATGAAGGGCAAGCGCGGCCTTGTCATGGGCGTGGCCAATGAACGGTCGATTGCCTGGGGCATCGCCAAGGCGCTGGCCGACGAAGGCGCAGAGCTGGCGTTCTCCTATCAGGGCGAGGCCTTCGGCAAACGCGTAGAACCACTGGCGGCATCGGTCGGCAGCGATTTCCTGGTGGATGTCGATGTCACCAATGATGACAGCCTCGATGCCTGCTTCGGCGCGCTGAAGGATCGCTGGGGCACGATGGATTTCCTGATCCACGCCATCGCCTTTTCCGACAAGACGGAACTGACCGGCCGGTTCATCAACACCAGCCGTGGCAATTTCAAGCACTCGCTGGATATCTCGTGCTTTTCCTTCATCGACGTGTCGCGCCGCGCCGCCGAGATGATGCCGAATGGCGGCAGCCTGATCACCCTCACCTTCCAGGGCTCCAACCGCGTCACGCCGAATTACAACGTGATGGGCGTCGCCAAGGCGGCACTGGAAAGCGCCACCCGCTATCTGGCCAATGATCTGGGGCCGCAGAAGGTGCGCGTCAACGCCATCTCGCCCGGCCCGATGAAGACGCTGGCCGGGGCCGCCATCGGCGGGGCACGGGCCACCTATCGCCATACCGAAAGCAACGCCCCGCTGCGCAGCAATGCCACGCTGGAGGCTGTGGGCGGCACCGCTGTCTGGCTGTGTTCCGATTACGGCGCCTTCACCACCGGCGAGGTTGTGCGCGTGGACGGCGGCTTTCATGTGCTGGGGATGCCGCAGGCCGAAAACCTCTGATCCATCAACAGGATCCAAAGGCCGCAGCCCCGCGCTGCGGCCTTTTCCTTTGCCACCTTGGGCTTTTACCGCCCGGCTTTACCCGCCCAGCCACAGCTTTTGCCCACCCGCGCAAGGGAACCGCCTCCCCCCTCTTGCACAGCCCGGGATCGTCGGCTATCTGAAGGGAAGAACTTGCCAGTGGCCGATCGCCACAGCCCGAGCGGGCGTTGTGTAATGGTAAGACCCCTGCCTTCCAAGCAGGAGACGCGGGTTCGATTCCCGCCGCCCGCTCCAGAAGTTCTCACAGATCCCCGATCTCACAGCAGAAAACCACCGCCACAGAACCACCCCGGCACAGGCCTGTTCCGCCCACCCCTGCCGCGCCGACAGCCCGGCAACGGCAAAGGGTGCGCCTGTCACTCCGAGATCCGGGTGAAATCATAGACCGCAAAGGTCCGGCAATCCGCCATGCCGGCGGCGGCCAGCAGCGCATTGCCCCCGCCTTCGGCCGCAATGCGCTGCCGCAGCGTCGCCGTCGCCCGATCCGGGGCGGTCAGCGTTGCCGTCGCGCTGCTGGTCACCGTCAGCGCCTTGTTCTGCGGCACCTTGAGGCGCCCGGTAAAGCTGCCCGGCCCCTTCTCGGTCCATTCCACCGCAGGGCTGCTGCCGCCAGAGGCCAGCTTGCCGGGATGGAACCGCCCGCCCTCCCAGACGACCTGCACAGTCGTCTCCATTCCGGCGGCGATGGCAGGCACCATCTCGGCCACCTGTGGATGGCATCCCGACATGGATTGCACCCGCACGCTGCCCTGCCACGTCCCGTCACGCGGGATGATCGGATCGAACAGCGCCATCTCGCACTTTCCTTCGCCCCCGGCGATCTGGTGCACCTCGTCCGGCGTCAGCGACGACAGATAGGCTTCGCCCCTGTAGGTCACATAGGTGCCCTGCACGGCCCCGGCGGGCAAATCCTGCCCCGTCAGGAAAGACAGCGCTTCCAGATCGAACTCTGACAGGGTGCATTGGCAGCCCGCATCGCCGCAACGCGCCATCACGATCTTTTCGCCGGTCATCTGCTGGGCCTGCACCAGCCCGGGCCAGAGTGCCAGAAGCGCGCTGACAAGGATGTATCGGTTCATCGGCATCACTCCTTGGGCGCAAATTGCGGGGCGAGGATTTCCAGCAGGTTCACCCCTTCGGGCATCTGCAGCCGGGTTCCCTTGATCCTGTCGGCCAGACCGCCCCCGCCTTCCGCCACGGCAGAACCGGCCGGGGCTTCCTCGGAAACACCATATTCCAGCGTGGCCTCTATCATCCGGTAGGCTTGCAGATCTTCCCCCGTCAGCCCGGCATCGCGGCAAACCTGCCCGATGCGGATCGCGGCGCAGGGGCCAAGCATCGCATCCCATTGCCGCGGGTTCACCGCAACCAGCGCAGTGCCACGATCCGCACGCAGCGGCATGAAGGTGGCAAAGACCGCAGACCCGCTGACCCCCGCCGCCGTCGTCAGCAAGACGGGATCCTCCATGCCCCAGCCGGCGGGCAGGCCAAGCTGCAATCCGGTTTCCTTGTCATGCACGAAACAGGGCAGATCGCCGTCGCACATCCAGGCAAAGGGAGTACCGTCGCCCGGCGTCGCCCCATAGCGGGGCCGGGCCATCGTCACCTCGGGCGCCATCCCGGCAGCCACCTGCAGCACGGCCAGATAGGTTGCCCCCCTGGCCCCTTCGTGCCGCCCCCGGATCAGCCATGGGCCCGGATCAAGCTGTGTTTCCCAGGCCCCCGGACGCGCCGCCCCACTGGCCAGCAGCGGGCTTTCCTGCCCGCCCAGCGGAAAGGCCTCCCAGGTCGCAAAGACACCGTCATAGACCCCCTTGATCCGCAGCGGCACCGGAAGCGGCACCGGGCCTGCCTGCCCCGTCGTGCCCAAGGCTGTCGTCTCCGCAGCCGGCATATCCGAAGCCCCACCCGCATCTTCGCCCGCGGGCGAAAGGGCCGGTGAAAGCGGGATGACAAAGCGGTTCTCGGCCCCGGCCGCCACGGCGATACGGCCCGCAAAGACCTGATCGCCCGCCATGCCCGTCACATCATAAAGGCCGGGCAGAAAATCCGCGCTCACCGGCCCGGCCACGCCTTCCGGCATGGCCCAGGCTTCGGGCGGCAGGCCCTGCCCCTCTACCGGCACGGCAGACCAGACCACGTTGAACGCCACTCCACCCGCATCAGCCTCGATCACCACCGGCAAGGGGCCGGGCGCCACATCCGGCAGCACGGCATCCTCGGGCAGAACCGTCAGCGGCTCGGTGGCGATCACCTCGGTATCCGACAGCTTGTAGCGCAGCTCATACGCCCCCGGCGCATCGGGTGCGGTCATCACCAGCGGATTACCCCCGCTGACATAGGCATAGGACAGATAACTGTCGCTTCCCGCCTCAGCGATCTGGATATTGTCATAGGGCGCATTCGGCCCCGTCCAGCGGATGGAAAATTCACGGCCTGCCAGCACCTGTTCCGATACGGTCATCGTCACAGGGGCCTCTGTCACCTCGATCTCGCGGGTGGCGATCACGGTCTGATCGCGGAACTTGTAGCGCAGTTCGTAAATCCCAGGCGTGCCCGGCATCAACAGGCTGACTGGATTGCCTGTCTTCACATATTCCCAGCCCCATCGCTCGCCATTCCCCGGCAGACCGATCTCGATCGTGTCCAGCTCCGCCGCAGGCCCTGTCCAGCCCACCGCGACCGGCTGCCCCATCGGGGCGGTCGCCGGGGCCTCCAGCGTGGCTTCGGGCAGGGGTTCCTGCGGTGGCTGGGGTGGCTGCGGCTCTGCCGCCACCACGGTCGCCTGCAAGGCTTCGGCCAGGGCGGTGGCATCCCCGGCCTGGAAATACCGCCCGCCGGTGTTTTCCGCCAGACAGGCCACCTGCGCGCCCTCCTCTGCCGAAAGGCCAAAGCCGATGACATGGGCGGTGAAATCCAGCCCCGCCGCCTCAAGCTCCTGGCCCAGCGCGCAGGGATCGGCCGCACAGGTTTCCAGCCCGTCTGTCACCAGCACGACCGTCGCCGCCTCTTCGCCAAAGCGCAGGGCTTCGGCCGCCTGGCGCACCGCGTCGGAAAGCGGCGTCTTGCCCAGAAACCGCATCGCGTTCACCGCATCGCGGATCTGCGCCGCGGTTCCGGGCGCAGGGGGCACCATCAGTTCAATATCACCGCAATTGCCCTTTTCCCGATGACCATAGGCCAGCAGGCCCAGCGCCTGCCCTTCGGGAATGGTGTCCAGCACCCCGGCGACGGTTTCCCGGGCAATCTCCAGCTTGGGCCGCCCGTCGATCTGCCCCCACATCGAGCCCGAGCCATCCATCACGATGATCGTGGCCGGCGTGTCGGCCAAGGCCAGCCCGGCGCTCAGACCGCCCGCCGCCCATGCCAGCACCGATACCCCGGCCCGCCAGTAATCCCGCATCTTCCACTCTCCCATTGCGCCAGATGACTATCGCGCGAAAGGGCGGGCCGATCTTGGGCTGGGCGGCAGCCGCATGGGGGCCAGCGGCACAGATCCGGTCACGGCCCCAGTGCCCGCACCTCGGATGGGGTGGCGCCGAAGGTCGCCCGAAACCGTGCATTGAACCAGGAAATATCCCCGAACCCGGCATTCAGCGCGATCTGGCTGATGGATTGCCCGGCATGGCGCGGGTCGGTCAGCTGCCGATGCACCCGCATCAGGCGCCGCGCCGCGACGTGATCGCTGAACGAGGCCCCTTCCTGTGCAAACAGGCTGCGCAGATAACGGTCCGAAATGCCATGCCGCGCCGCGATCCAGGACGAGCTGAGATCCGGATTGCACAGATTGCTCTCGATATCGGATCGGATCGCCTTCAACCGCGCCGCCCGCGCCCCACGACCCTGCGCAACCATCTCCGCCTCGCGGTCGGCCCCCAGGGCCAGGATCAGCAGATCCTGCAGATGGGCCGCGCAAAGCTGCAGCTGGTCGGGCGGCAGGGTCGCAGCTTCGGTGTGCAGCGCCCGCGCATAGGCGATCAGCAGCCGCCATTGCGGCGTGGCATCAGACACCTGCCGCAAGGCCGGGTTCATCCCCGGGCTGGCCGCCAGCAACGCGGCCCGTGGCACAGAGACATACAGCACCCGGCTGCTTTCCGGCACGAAATGCGCAACCCCCGGCACTTCGCTGGGGTCCAGATAGATCTGCCCCGGCGCACATTCCACCTCTGCCCCGCGCTCCTGCCGGATGGAAAACCCACCCGACAAAGGCACATGCAGCAGGATGTTGTCGCCGGTTTCCGCCGCCAGAACCGCCGTGCGCCGCGTCTTGCAGGGTGAATGCTGCGTATCCGCAATCACCACATCCGGCAGAACGGCGATCGAGGTGGAGGAGGTATAGGCCCCATCCAAAGGCTCGATGGCCAGCTTGCAGATATTGGCGGNNCTGGCGGCTGTCAAGATCGGCGGTGCGCAAGACAAGATGGCTCATGACAACCTCGGGCTCCTCCACCCTTGTGATCGCCCACCATCCTAACCCGGCACACCGGACAAAGTCGCCGGGAAAACGGTGCCCTCTCTGCTGTCACGCAAGCGGCCGGCACCCGCCACCACCCCCAATGGCCCCCGCCCGGCTGCGCCCCCGCCGCCCCGCCGGCTCAGCCCGCCTTCTGCGGCTCGATACTCTGCGCCGCCCCCGGCTGCGCTGCCGCCTGCCCCCAATCCCCCCGCGCCCGGATCTCGCTGGAAGATTGCGCCAGCATCGGCATATCGGCAAAGGCCCAGGCCGGGGGCGGCATGTGGCCCAACCGCCCGATGGCCGCCCCGCTGATCTGTTCCCCGGCATAGACCCGCGCCGCCCGGCCCATCCGCGCCTTCAGCCCCGATCCGGGCCGCGCCAGCACGCCGATGGCCACATGGCGCATGATCCATTCCCAATTGTCCCAGCGGTGGAACTGCACCAGATTGTCTGCCCCCATCAGCCAGACGAAACGCACCCCAGGATAGATCGCCATCAGCCGGGCCAGCGTGGCGGCGGTATAGCGCGTGCCCAGCCGTGCCTCCAGATCGGTGATCTCCACCCGGGGATGCCGCATCAGCGCCCGCGCCCGCTGCAACCTGTCGACCATCGGCGCAGGCTGGCGTGCCTTCAGCGGGTTGCCGGGGCTGACCAGCCACCACACCCGATCCAGCCCGAACCGGCGCAGCGCCTCCTGGGTGATATGCACATGGCCTTCATGGGCCGGATCGAAGGATCCCCCCAGAAGGCCAATCACCATCCCCCGCGTCGCCCGGGGAAAACCCTGCCGCATATTTCGTTCTCCGTTTGGCTGTTCAAAACATGGCGGTCGCGGCTTGCCAAGCGGAATTGATACGCGCCACAAAGGCATATGTCACAGATCCACCTTGCCCCCTGCCCCATCACCGCGCCCGAAGCCCAGGCCTGCATGGCCGCCTATTTCGCAGAACTGAGCCTGCGTTTCGGCCAGACCTTCGCGCCCCGCCCGGTGGATCCCGATACTTTGGCCATGGCCCCGCCGCGCGGGCTGTTCCTGATCGCACGTCAGGCGGGCACACCCCTTGGCTGTGTCGGCCTGCGCAGCAGCGCCGAGGGCATCGGCCCGGGCTGCGGCGAGGTGAAGCGCCTCTGGGTCGCGGCCGAGGCGCGGGGGCAGGGTCTTGCCCGCCGCCTGATGACCGGGATCGAGGATGCGGCCCGCGATATGGGGCTGACGCACCTGCGCCTCGACACCAGCCGCCACCTGCCCGAGGCACAGGCGCTCTATCTGCGCGACGGCTGGCAGGAAATCGCGGCCTATAACACCAACCCCCATGCCGACCACTGGTTCGAAAAACGCCTGATCGCCTGACGTCCCAGACCACTGGCCCAGACCACTGGCGGCGCGGGCCTGCGTTGCCCTTTCCCTCCGATTTCGCTACAAGCCCCGCAAAGACTGGCGCATCCGAGGGAAATCATGGCAAGCTATCAATATGTCTATCACATGGAAGGCGTCTCCAAGACCTATCCCGGTGGCAAGAAGTGCTTCGAAAACATCCACCTGAACTTCCTCCCCGGGGTGAAGATCGGTGTCGTCGGCGTCAACGGTGCGGGTAAATCGACCCTGCTGAAGATCATGGCCGGCATGGACAAGGATTTCAAAGGCGAGGCCTGGGCCGCCAAGGGCGCCAAGGTCGGCTATCTGGCCCAGGAACCCTATCTGGATCCGGCGCTGGATGTGAAAGGCAATGTCATGCTGGGCGTCGCCAAGCAGACGGCCGTGCTGGAACGCTACAACGAACTGGCGATGAACTATTCCGACGAAACCGCCGACGAAATGGCCCAGCTGCAAGACCAGATCGACGCCGAAAACCTGTGGGAGCTGGAGGCGACCGTGGGTGTGGCGATGGATGCGCTGCGCTGCCCGCCCGATGATGCCAATGTCGAAAGCCTGTCGGGCGGCGAACGCCGCCGGGTGGCGCTGTGCAAGCTGCTGCTGGAAAAGCCCGACATGCTGCTGCTCGACGAACCGACCAACCACCTGGATGCCGAATCCATCGCCTGGCTGCAAAAGCACCTGATCGCCTACAAGGGCACCATCCTGATCGTCACCCACGACCGTTACTTCCTGGATGATATCACCAGCTGGATTCTGGAACTGGATCGCGGCCGCGGCATCCCCTACGAGGGCAACTATTCCGCCTGGCTGGATCAGAAGGCCAAGCGCATGGCGCAGGAAGCCCGCGAAGATAAATCCAAGCAGAAGGCGCTGGAAAAGGAACTGGAATGGATCCGCGCCGGGGCCAAGGCCCGGCAATCCAAGGGCAAGGCCCGGATTGCGCGCTATAACGAAATGGCGGGCCAGACCGTGCTGGAACGCTCTTCCAGCGCGCAGATCATCATCCCCAACGGTGAACGTCTGGGCAACAAGGTGATCGAGGTCGAAGGCCTGAAGAAAGCCATGGGCGACCGCCTGCTGATCGAAGATCTGTCCTTCACCGTGCCGCCGGGCGCCATCGTCGGCGTCATCGGCCCCAACGGTGCCGGCAAATCGACGCTGTTCCGCATGATCACCGGCCAGGAAACCCCGGACGAGGGCACCATCACCCTCGGCAATACCGTGCATCTGGCCTATGTCGACCAGTCGCGCGATGCGCTGGACCCGGAAAAGAACGTCTGGGAAGAAATCTCGGGCGGGGCCGAGGTGATCCACCTGGGCGACATGCAGCTGAACAGCCGCGTCTATACCGGCGCCTTCAACTTCAAGGGCACCGACCAGCAGAAGAAGGTGGGCCTGTTGTCGGGCGGTGAACGCAACCGCGTGCACATGGCCAAGCTGCTGAAATCGGGCGGCAACGTGCTGCTGCTTGACGAACCCACCAACGATCTGGACGTGGAAACCCTACAGGCGCTGGAAGCCGCGATCGAAGATTTCGCCGGCTGCGCCATCATCATCAGCCACGACCGCTTCTTCCTCGACCGGCTCTGCACCCATATCCTCGCCTTCGAAGGCGATGCCCATGTGGAATGGTTCGAAGGCAACTTCGAAGCCTATGAACAGGACAAGGTCCGCCGCCTCGGCCCGGATTCGATCCTGCCGAAGCGCGTGAAATACAAACGCTTCGCCCGCTGAACGCAGCACCTGCCGCCACAGGCAGGCCCGGAAATGCACAAAGGGCGGGGATCATCCCCGCCCTTTTGTGTTGCGGAACCGATGCCCCGCCCCTTGCGTTGATCCGGCAACCAAACCCGGAGGACACCCCATGAAAGGCATATTCGCCTGGGTGATCGGCATCCCGATCCCGATCATCATCCTGCTGTATCTGTTTGACGTGTTCTGAACCCGAAGGGCGGCGCCGCAGGTGCCGCCCTTATTCTTCCAGAACCGCCAGAACCTCGGCCGCCAGCGCCCGACATTCCGCCGCCGCAGGCCCCCGGCCCTCCACCGCAGAAAGCCCCTGCCCCAGCGTCTGCGCAAAGGCCACGCGATTGGCCAGCCGCGATTCTGCCACCTGCGCAACATCCCCGGCGGCCAGCGCCACCTCTTCAGCCAGCCTGGTGCCCGTGGTCATCCGGTTCATCACGATCAGCGCCCGGGTGCTTTCCCGTGCCACCAGATCCAGAACGCCATCGGTGGCCCACAGATCCACATGGCTGCCCGCCACCGGGATCAGCACCAGATCCGCCTCGCGCAGCGCCGGGCGCAGATCGCTGTCCACCTTGGGCGGCGTGTCGACAATCACGATGTCATGCGTCTGCCGCAGCTTCTTGCATTCATAGCCCACACCCCAGGCCGAGGCGGTGGAAAACTCCAGATCCGCGCTGCCATTTCGCTCTACCCGCGTCATGAACCAGCGGCCCAGACTGCCCTGTGGATCGCTGTCCAGCAGCGCCACCCGCAGCCCGCGCTGCACGAAACTAACCGCCAGCGTCACGGCCAGCGTGGTCTTGCCCGCGCCGCCCTTCTGCTGTGCCACCGTAATGACCTTGCCCATCCGAATCCCCTCGCTGCGCCGCAGCATAACGGAAGCCGCATGTATTGGACAGGCGTTTCCCCAGCGTTACTTGCGTGTCACTGAAACGCGCAGCCCGCCTTGATGCCAAGCGCCTTGAACACCATCGCCGCAGGGCAGAAGCCTGTAAAGCTGGATTGGACCAGGTTCAGCCCGATGAACACGGTAAACCACACGAACAGCGGCGATACCCACAGCGTCAGTGCCACGCTCAGCAACACCATCACCCCGGCAAACAGAAAGATCGAACGGTCCAGCGTCATGTCACACCCCCATCCGGGCACCCATTGCGCCCGCCTACCCTTCAGATAGCGCAACGCATTATCATATTCAACTTAATGAATTCAAATTCCGGCCTCTGCATCGGCAAAAAGCCCTATGCCGCGTTGCGGCGAATTGACATGGGCATATTCTTTCCCTCATATGGCGCAGAACGCAACTTTATTGCCAACAGATTCACGAGGCTGCGCCATGACCCAAGCCATGCCAAGCAAGGAAGCCCCCTGGCTGTTCCGCACCTATGCGGGCCATTCCACCGCGCGGGCCTCGAATGCGCTTTACCGCAACAACCTGGCCAAGGGGCAGACCGGGCTTTCCGTCGCCTTCGATCTGCCCACCCAGACCGGCTATGACAGCGATCACGAACTGGCGCGCGGCGAGGTGGGCAAGGTCGGCGTGCCGGTGGCGCATCTGGGCGACATGCGGGCGCTGTTCCAGGATATCCCGCTGGAACAGATGAACACCTCGATGACGATCAACGCCACCGCCCCCTGGCTGCTGGCGCTTTATATCGCCGCCGCCGAAGAACAGGGCGCCGATATCTCGAAACTGCAAGGGACGGTGCAGAACGATCTGATCAAGGAATACCTGTCGCGCGGCACCTATATCTGCCCGCCGAAACCCAGCCTGTCGATGATCACGGATGTGGCCGCCTATACGCAGAAACACCTGCCGAAATGGAACCCGATGAACGTGTGTTCCTACCATCTGCAAGAGGCGGGCGCGACACCGGAACAGGAACTGGCCTTCGCGCTGGCCACCGCCTGCGCCGTGCTGGATGATCTGAAAGGTAAAGTTTCTGCGGCCGAATTCCCCAATATGGTGGGTAGAATATCGTTTTTTGTAAACGCCGGCATCCGCTTCGTCACCGAACTCTGCAAGATGCGCGCCTTCGTCGATCTGTGGGACGAGCTGTGCGAACACCGCTATGGCATCACCGAGGCGAAGTATCGCCGCTTCCGCTATGGTGTGCAGGTCAACAGCCTCGGCCTGACGGAACAGCAGCCCGAAAACAACGTCTACCGCATCCTGATCGAAATGCTGGCGGTGACGCTGTCGAAGAAAGCCCGCGCCCGCGCCGTGCAGCTGCCCGCCTGGAACGAGGCGCTTGNNCCGCCCCTGGGATCAGCAATGGTCGCTGCGGATGCAGCAGATCCTCGCCTATGAAACCGATCTGCTGGAATACGAAGACCTGTTCGATGGCAACCCCGCCATCGACCGCAAGGTGGCCGAGTTGAAAGACGGCGCCCGCGCCGAACTGGCGCAGATCGACGCGATGGGCGGCGCCGTGGCCGCCATCGACTATATGAAGGGCCGCCTGGTCGAAGCCAATGCCGAACGCATCGCCCGGATCGAAAGCAAGGAAACCACGGTGGTCGGCGTCAACCGCTGGACAGAAGCCGCCCCCTCGCCGCTGACGGCAGGCGATGGCGCCATCATGGTGGCCGATGCCGATGCCGAACGCGNNCAACGAGGCAGCGGTTCAGACCGCCCTCGCCGATCTGCGCGCCGCCTGCGCCAGCGGCAACAATGTCATGCCCGCCTCCATCGCCGCCGCCAAGGCCGGTGCCACCACCGGCGAATGGGGCGCCACCGTCCGAGCGGCCTTTGGCCAGTATCGTGGCCCGACCGGGGTTTCCAAGAACCGCTCCAACCGCACCGAAGGGCTGGACCCGATCCGCGACGCCGTCTCTGCCGTTTCGTCGAAACTGGGTCGGCAGCTGAAATTCCTGGTGGGAAAACCGGGGCTTGATGGCCATTCCAACGGCGCCGAACAGATCGCCGCCCGCGCCCGCGACTGCGGGATGGACATCCATTACGAAGGCATCCGCCTGACCCCCGCCGAAATCGTCACCGCCGCCGCAGAGCAAGAGGCGCATGTCGTCGGCCTGTCGATCCTGTCGGGCAGCCACCTGCCGCTGATCGCCGAAACCCTGGAACGGATGCGCGACGCAGGCCTGTCACATGTGCCGGTGGTGGTGGGCGGCATCATCCCGGAAGACGACGCCGCCCAGCTGCGCGCCATGGGCGTGGCGGCGGTCTATACGCCCAAGGATTTCGAGCTGAACCGCATCATGATGGATATCGTCACCCTCGTCGATCCCGCGCCGGTGGCCGCCGAGTAAGGGGGCGCTCGCGCCCCCTNNCCATTCACCCCCTGAGGATATTTGAACAACGGGAAATGACAGATCGCGCCATGCCGACTTCCCGTTGAGACAAATATCCCCGCCGGAGGCACCTGAGCGGGCTGCGCAGGCAGCACGCGAGGCAAAACAGCAACGCCCCGGCCGCAAGGCCGGGGCGTTTCCGTCAGATCACCGCCGATCAGGCGTGGATCGCACCATCGCCGCAGGCCAGCGCGGCTTCGCGCACGGCTTCGCTATAGGTGGGGTGCGCGTGGCACGTCAGCGCCAGATCCTGTGCCGAGGCGCCAAATTCCATCGCCACGCAAACCTCATGGATCAGATCGCCCGCGCCCGGCCCGATGATATGGCAGCCGAGGATGCGGTCGGTTTCCTTGTCGGCCAGCATTTTCACGAAACCATCGGCCTGGAACACCGCCTTGGCGCGAGCATTGGCCATGAAGCTGAACTTGCCAACCTTGTAGGCGCGGCCTGCGGCTTTCAGCTGTTCTTCGGTCTGGCCGACAGAGGCGACTTCGGGCGTTGTATATACCACACCCGGAATGACCCCGTAGTTAACGTGGCCATGTTTCCCGGCCAGAATTTCGGCCAGCGCCATGCCTTCGTCTTCGGCCTTGTGGGCCAGCATCGGGCCGATGATCGCATCGCCGATGGCATACAAGCCTTTGACATTGGTGGCAAAATGGCCATCAATCTTGACCTGGCCGCGCGGTTCCATCTCGACACCCAGCGCGTCCAGCCCCAGACCGGCGACATAGGGGCGGCGGCCGGTGGCGACCAGAACCGCCTCTGCCTCGATCACATGCTCCGAATCGTCCTTGCGCAGCTTGTAGCTGACCTTCGCGCCCGTCTCGGTGCGTTCAGTGCCCTGCACCGCCGCGCCCAGAACAAACTTAAGGCCCTGTTTCGCAAGGATCTTCTGGAAGCTCTTCGCCACTTCGGCATCCATGCCGGGGGTGATGGCATCCAGATATTCCACCACCGTCACCTCGGCGCCGAGGCGGGCATAGACCGAACCCATTTCCAGACCGATGACGCCGGCACCGATGACGACCATGGATTTCGGGATGGATTTCAGCGTGAGCGCGCCCGTGGAGGTGACCACAACCTCTTCATCCACGGTGACGCCGGGAAGGGTGGAGGGTTCGGAACCCGTTGCAATCACGATGTTTTTCGCNNAACAGGAATTCGATGCCCTTGGTATTGCCGTTGATCACATCCTGCTTATAGGCCTGCATCTTGGCCCAATCGACCGTCGGGTTTGCGCCCATCAGGCCCATTTTTTCAAAGTTTTCATGGACTTCGTGCAGGTGATGCGTCGCGTTCAGCAGGGCCTTCG
>DOMY01000087.1 GCA_003509785.1 Gemmobacter sp. | reverse complement strand
TCCACCACCGCCATCGGATGCAGCCCCGGCGCGATCTGCGGCCCCGGATCCATCATCCGCGACAGGCCCGCCATCGCCAGCCGCGACCGTGGCGCAAAGATCACCGCCTCCAGCCCCAGCCCCTGCCAATCCGCGCCGGGCCAGACCACCGCCGCCCGCGCGCCCCCGGCGGCAAGACCTTCGGCATATTTCGGGTCCATCGCCAGGGCCAGATCCTCTGGCCCCGCCGCCTGCGGTTCTGCCGCGCGGCGGATCACAATATCAACATTCCCGGCAGCTTCTGCGCCAAGAGCAGTGGCAATCTCGTGGATCGTATGGGCCATGGCATCCTCGCTTGCGGGATGCAGTGTCATCCCGCAGTTGATTTAACCCTGCTGGCCGCCCGGCGCCACCCCGGCGTCGATCAGCGCGTCATAGATCAGCGCATCGCGGCCATAGACATCGGGGCGATAGTTCATCTGCCCCTTTGCCCCCGGATAGGCGGTGAAATACACCAGATGCACCGGCACATGCTGTTTCAGCTGGATCGCCTGTTCCGCCCCGGTCTTCAGCGTTTTCTGAAACAGCCCTTCCGGGTCGACCTCTTGGGCCGCCAGCAACGCATAGGCAAATTCAAAGGGCTGGCCCAGCCGCACGCAGCCATGGCTGAAGGCGCGCACTTCGCGGTCGAACAAGGATTTCGAAGGCGTATCATGCAGATAGATGTTCCACTNNGTGGCATCCGACGGCGGCTGCCGCATCGAAAACGGGAAATTGGCGGCGGTATATTTGCCGAAATTGATCTTGCCCCGGTCGATGACACGGCCCTTGCTGTCGACGATCTTCAGATGCCCCGCCGCATTGGGGTTCTTTTTCATCAGCGGCAGGTATTCCTTGGTGGTGATCGACCGCGGCACCGACCAGCTGGGGTTCACCACCATATATTCGATTTCATCCGAAAATTCGGGCGTGCGCTGTTCCATTGCCACCTTGCCCACGACAGAGCGGGTGGCAAAGGTTTCCTTGCCATCGTCGATGATGCGCGCCGAAAAATCGGTCAGGTTCACCCAGACATGGCGGCGGCCCCGGTCGATGTTGATCCAGCGCTCCCGCTCCATCGCGACGAGGATGGATTTCAGCCGCTCTTCCGGCGGGATGTTGATTTCGTTCAGGGTGCTTTGCGTCAGCACGCCATCGGGCTCCAGCCCATGCGCAAGTTGCAGCTGCTGCACGGCTTTCTGGATTTCGCCATCATAGCTGCGCGTGACAGAACGGCGCAGATAGCCCATGGCCACCAGCCGGTCACGCAGCGCCACCACGGCATCGCCACTGGCGCCGGGCTTCAGCGGTTCCGCCAGCGCCGGGCCCCAGCCGCCTTTGCGGATCTGCGCCTGCAGATCCAGCCGCGCCTTCATCAGCTGGGCATAGGCCGGGGCCACCGGGGCCAGACCGGCCAGAAAATCGGCCAGACCGGGGCTGCTGATCCGGGCCAGAATCTCGGCCTCGGCCAGGCGCGGCAGGCTGCGCACGATGGTCTTGTCGACCTTCGATGGCGTCAGGATGCCAGAGTGCAGATCGTTCACAAAGGCCAGATAGGCGCGGGTCATCCGCACTTCCAGCCGCCCGCGGTCGCCTTCGGTGCTGGCCGCGCGAAAGGCATCGGCCAAGGCCACCGCATCATAGCGCTGCACCGGCAGGCCATGGTCGGACGCCCGCGCAAAGGCCTGCAGCACGATGGCGCGCCGCTCGGCCTGATCGGCGCCCGTCCAGACCGGGGCATAGCTGTTGTTGGTATAGAAGGCCGCGACCACATCATGTTCCACAGCCGCCGCTGCGACAGACCGGCTGAACGGCCCGGTGTCGGCCTGGGCGGGCACAGCCAGAAAACAGGTCAGCGCAAGGGCAAAGGCGGGCAGAACAGAAGAACGAACAGCAAACGCGGCGGACATGGCAACCTCGGCTTGGATCTGTGAAAACCTTCGGAGATTTCCGCCGCCCTGTCCATTCACATGATGCAGGGATGAGGCAATTTGGGCACAAGTCAGGGGCTAAAATGTCACCATTCAGCAACAGATCAGGAATTAGCCATTTGGTTCCCAAAGCTGGCACGAATTTAGCAATTATTCGCCTATCGCTGGCCTAATGGGCCGGTGCGACGAAAACTGCGCTTCTGTTGTGATTCCTCCTGTGCCATACAATGAGGGCACTTGGGGAAAGTGGCAGAAACCGCAGATACATGCGGTAGAAGACCGAAGGACAGGCTCACTCATGACCAATCTGACGCAAACCGTTCTTTCACGGCGCGGACTTCTGGGTGCGTTCGCGGCGACTGCGGTTGTTGCAGCCCCCACCTATTCAAATGCGTTCGGCCTGCTGCGCGGTGCAGGCGATGTGCGGCGGGTCCGCATGTATTCTGGCCGGACCGGCGAAAGCCTGGATACGATCTACTGGATCGAAGGCAAGTACATCAAGGAAGTGTTGAAGGAAATCAACTACTTCATGCGCGACTGGCGCAATGACCAGACCGAAACCATGGACCCGCGCACCGTGGATATCATGGCGGCCTCGCATCGGCTGCTGGATGTGTCGGAACCCTATATGCTGCTGTCGGGGTATCGCAGCCCGCAGATAAATGCCATGCTGCGGTCGAAATCGCGGGGCGTGGCGAAACATTCGCTGCATATGGTGGGCCAGGCGGCCGACCTGCGGCTGAAATCGCGGTCGGTGGGCCAGATGGCCTGCGCGGCAGAGGCCTGCGCCTCGGGCGGGGTTGGCCGGTATTCGGGATCGAATTTCGTGCATATGGATTGCGGCCGGGTGCGCCACTGGGGCGGCTGAGCCGGACGGATCTGCAAAAGCAAAAAGGGCGCCATTTCTGGCGCCCTTTTGTTTTGGCCGGGCTTTAGCCCCGTCTGCCCTGTGTCTGGCGGGCGTAGGCCTTGCGTCCCGCATCCGTCCCGACAGGCGGGGCGCGCGGAATCAGTCTTCCGACGCCTCTTGCGCCTCGACGGCGCGGCGGCGGAAGCCCATGGCGACCACGAATTTTTCCGAACTGTCCGACCGGCTGGCCGGCGGTTTCACATTCGCCACCTTGGTGAAGTTGCGCTTCAGCATGGTGTTCATTTCTGCTTCGGCGCCGCCGGCCAGAACCTTGGCCACGAAGGTGCCACCCTCTTCCAGCACGTCGAAGGCGAAGGCCAGCGCCGCCTCGACCAGCGCGACGATGCGCAGGTGATCGGTGCCCTTGTGACCCGAGGCCGAGGCGGCCATGTCGCTCATCACCACATCGGCGGGGCCGCCCAGCCAGCCCTTCACCAGCTCATCAGCTTCATCCGACAGGAAATCCAGCTGGTGGATGGTGGCGCCGGAAATCGGCTCTACCTCCTGCAGGTCAACGCCCAGAACGGTGCCCACGGGTTTGCGCGGATTCTGCCCCAGCGCATTGACGCGCGTGACCGCCACCTGACACCAGCCGCCCGGCGCACAGCCCAGATCGACCACGCGCGAGCCGGGCTTCAGAAAGCCATAGCGATCATCCAGTTCCAGGATCTTGTAGGCGGCGCGGCCGCGATAGCCGTCTTTCTTGGCGCGCACCACATAGGGATCGTTCAGCTGCCGTTCCAGCCAGAGCGTGGAGGACAGTTTGCGCCCCTTGGCGGTTTTCACCCGAACGCGCAGATCGCGCTGGCCCCGGCCAGAGGTGTTCTTGGGCGGTGTTGTCATGCGTATGGTCCATCTTCCAGAACGCCATCGGCGCTCATCTGAGCATAAAGCAGCCCTTCGCGCAGCCCGCGATCCGCAACCGACAGCCGATCTGTCGGCCAGATGCGCATCAACGCCTGCAGGATCGCCGCACCCGACATGATCAGCGCATGGCGGTCACGCCCGATGCGCGGGTCGGTGCGGCGGCCTTCGGGGCCAAGGGAAAGGTAATCGCGGATCACGCTGTCGATCTGATCGGAGGACATGCGCAGCCCGTCTACCTTGGTGCGGTCATAGCGGCGCAGGCCCAGAAAGCTGGCGGCCACCGTGGTTACCGTGCCGGAGGTGCCAATGATCTGGAACCCCGCGCGCGGATNNAGGTTTTCTTCGAAAAACCAGCTCATCAGCGCAAAGCGGGCGGCGTCATCCTCGACATCGGCGAACTGATCCTTCAGCGTGGCCACCCCCAGCGGAACGGAGATCCAATCCACCACACGGGCGGCGGGCCTGTCGCTTTTCTGGTTGAAGCCGGAATGCAGCCGCATGATGGATTGCGGGCGGTCTTCGGGCGGCACGCCGGACAGATCTATCCAGACCAGTTCCGTCGATCCGCCGCCGATATCCACCACCAGCAGCTGTTCGGTGCGTTTCGACACCAGCGGCGCGCAAGAGATGACGGCCAGCCGCGCCTCTTCTTCCGGGGGAATGATTTCCACCGTCAGCCCGGTTTCCACNNCATGAAATCACGCGCATTGCGGGCGCGGCGACAGGCCTCTGTCGCCACAAGGCGCATCCGGTGAACGCCATGCTTTTCGATCTTCTTGTGGCAGATGCGCAAAGCCTGGATCGTGCGCCCCATCGAGGCACGCGACAACCGGCCCGAGGCTTCAAGCCCCACGCCAAGCTGGACAGTTTTCGAAAAACTGTCCACGACCTGAAACTGGCTGCCCTTGGGTTGGGCAATCAGCATCCGGCAACTGTTTGTGCCCAGATCAAGGGCCGCATAAAGCTGCGGAACTTGCCGGGCCAAGCGAAGGGACGACGGTTCGACCGCAGGCGCCCCCAGCGGGGCGTTCGGCAGCGGGATCGCGTCCTCCCCTCGGGGACGCTCGGGCGTCATGATCGCCCTCCATATGTGGTTATCCCCAAACTAGTGCCTCTGCCCCCCATGCGCAAGCGCCCATCCCGGCGGCAGAGGCGGGCGGGAAAAGCCGTGAAAAGGATGTATCTTTGCGCGGCAGGGCTGCGGATTGCCGCAGAACAGGCGATATGGGGGGCTGTCGCTCTCTGGCTGCTGAATGTCGAAAACCGACACCGGGCAATCTGGCGGCAAGCATAGAACGGAATCATATCCAGAGGGGGAATCACCGATGCCGGAAGTGACCATCGTTTACTGGCGCGATATCCCGGCCCAGGTCATCGTGGGCAAGGGGCGGCGGGGGGCCAAGGTGCAGCTTTCCGAACGGTTCGAACAGGCGATCGACCGTTGCGCCATGAAGATCGGCGCCAAGGATGCCGATGCCTATCTGGCGGAATGGCGCAAGGCCCCCCCGTTCGAGGTGGAGGGCGAGCAGGAGGCGGTGGCCAAGGCCGAAGCCGCCCGTCTGGAAGCCGAATATGACACCGCGCGCCTGAAGGCGCTGATCGAGGCCGAGGGTCGGGCCGAAGCCTGACCGCAGTAAGGGAGCCGCCGCCATGGCGCTGTTCAGTTTCCGCCGTGATGCCACCCCGGCCGCTTCGGGTGCCAATGCCGAGATGGAGGCCTTTCTGCAGGGCTATTCCATCGAGGTGATGCCCCGCACTGCCGAAAAGGTAGAAGATTTCCGCGCCCTGCTGCCCAAGGGCACCCGGGTTTACATCGCCCATATCGAGGGCACAGCCATCGAGGACATGGTGGCGACGGCGAAGCGGCTGAATGCCGAAGGCTATCCGGTGATGCCGCATTTCCCGGCGCGCATCATCAAGGATCGCGCCACGCTGGCCGACTGGATCGCGCGCTATCAGGGCGAGGCGGATGTGAAGCAGGCGCTGCTGCTGGGCGGTGGGGTCAATACGCCGGCGGGGGAATATGACAGCTCGATGCAGCTGATCGAGACCGGGCTGTTTACCGGGTTCGAGCGGCTGCATGTGGCGGGCCACCCCGAGGGCAACCGCGACATCGACAAGGACGGTGGCGATGCCATCGTGATGCAGGCGCTGAAGTGGAAACAGGATTTCGCCAATCGCACGGATGCGAAAATGGCGATTGCCACGCAGTTCTGTTTCGAATCCGGCCCGGTGATCGACTGGGTGAACCGGATCAATGCGGCGGGCGTTTCCATCCCGGCNNTCGCCTGCGGTGTCGGCCCCTCGCTGCGGGTGCTGCAGAAGCGCGCGATGGATGTGACCAAGCTGCTGCTGCCCTATGAGCCGACCGATTTCGTGGCGGAACTGGCGGCGCACAAGGCGGCGAACCCCGGTTTCGGGATTGAATCGGTGCATTTCTTCCCGCTGGGCGGCATCAAGACCAATGCCCAATGGGCAACAGACCATGGCGGCGCCGCGGGCGTTCCGGCCAATCACGCATAAGGACAGATCATGACCCGGACCGTCATCGAATCGAAAACCAAGACCGTCATCATCGGCTTTGACGAGCCCTTTTGCGTGATCGGCGAACGCATCAACCCCACCGGGCGCAAAAAGCTGGCGGCAGAGCTGGAGGCGGGGAATTTTGACACCGTCATCCGCGATGCGCTGGAACAGGTGGCCTGTGGGGCCAATGTGCTGGATATCAATTCGGGCGCTGTCTTCACCAACATGATGGCCACCGACCCGCGCTATGCCGACAACAACTTTGTCGAGCCGCCGCTGATGAAGGCGCTGATCGAGATCGTGCAGCAGACGGTGGATGTGCCGCTGTGCATCGACAGTTCGGTTCCGGGCGCGCTGGAGGCCGGGCTGATGGCCTGCGAAGGCCGCCCGCTGCTGAATTCGGTAACGGGCGAGGAAGAGCGGCTGGAACTGGTTCTGCCGCTGGTGAAGAAATACAACGTGCCGGTTGTGGCGATTTCCAACGACGATACCGGCATTTCGCCCGATCCCGATGTGCGCTTTGCCGTGGCAAAGAAGATCGTGGAACGTGCCGCAGATTTCGGCATCCCGGCGCATGATATCGTGGTGGACCCGCTGGTGATGCCGGTCGGTGCCATGGCATCGGCGGGNNGCTGGTGCGTCGGTTGCGCGACGAGCTGGGGGTGAACACCACCTGCGGCGCGTCGAACATCAGCTTTGGCCTGCCGCATCGGCACGGCATCAACGCGGCCTTCCTGCCGATGGCCATGGCGGCGGGCATGACCAGCGCCATCATGAACCCGGTCCGTCAGCAGGAAATGGAGGCGATCCGTGCCGCCAACCTGTTGATGAACCACGATCCGAACGGCGGCGAATGGATCCGTTTTGCCAAGGTTCTGGAACAGACGGCAACGGGGATCAGCTTTTCCGAAGCCTCGGCTGCGGCATCGGCGGCCACCAGCGGGCGCCGGGGCGGACGGCGCGCCCGCGGCTGAGGCGCGGCAGAAGATCGGGCCGGACATGAAGACAGGGGCGGATCACCCGCCCCTGTTTGCATTTTGGATGTGCTATCGCGTTTGCGGCGTTACTTGGCAGTGGCGCGCAGCATCCAGGCGGATTTCTCGTGGAAGGCGCAGCGCGCGGTCAGCAGATCGGCGGTGACCGGATCATTGCCCTTTTCCGCAACCTCGATCACATCGCGCAGGCGCTTGGCGACGGCCTCGTGATCGGCGGCCAGATCGGCCACCATATCCTGCGCCGAAGGCAGTTTGGACGCGTCTTCGACCACCGAGCCCTTGATGATATCGGCCAGCTGCCAGGGCGCCAGATAGCCCAGGGCGCGGATGCGTTCG
>DOMY01000041.1 GCA_003509785.1 Gemmobacter sp. | reverse complement strand
GCCATGGTCCACGGCGGGCCATACCCCGCATCCACCAACTTCGGCGCAACCTCCGTCGGAACCATGGCCATCAGACGGTGGCTCAGACCCGTCAGCTATCAGAACATCCCAACAGAACTGCTGGATGAGGAGTTGGCGTAATGGCGCAGTTGTGCCCAGGCACTGCTTTGGCATAAGCAGAACCTTGTAAAGAAGAGGGTTCTCATGGCGATTACACCCGGCACAGATTCACAGCCCCCCCAAGGCCAGACACTTGTTGTGCAGGTTCGTGACGCGATCCGGGCACAGATTGCCGGTGGCGTTTTCAAGCCAGGTGATCGCCTGCCTTCGGAAGCCAGGCTGACGCAGGATTTTGGCGTCAGCCGCACAGTCGTGCGCGAAGCAATCGCCGCCCTGCGATCAGATCGCCTGGTGGAGCCCCGCCAAGGCGCAGGTGTTTTCGTGCTGGAGCCTCCAGCGGCAGAAACCTTGCCGTTTCGTAATCTGGATCTGGCGCGGGTTTCTTCGCTGATCGAGATGCTGGAGTTGCGCACCGCCGTCGAAGGTGATGCAGCAGGGCTGGCAGCGCTGCGCCGCTCGCCCGCACAGGAAGAAACCATCATTGAAGCATTTGAAGAGTTTTGTCGGCTCGCCCGCCTTGGCGAACCGACATCAGATGCGGATTTTGCCTTTCACACAGCAATAGCTGAGGCCGCCAACAACCCGCGGTTCAGCGAATTCCTGCGGCTGATCGGCAAGACTCTGATCCCGCGGCGCGCCGTCAGCGATGATGGCGACCCCCAGATTACGCCTGAATATTCACGCCTTCTGGAGGCGGAGCACGAAGCCATCGTCACGGCGATCCAGAATGGCGACGAGAGTGCCGCGCGCGACGCAATGCGGCACCACCTGAAGAACAGCCAGGCCAGATACCGCCAATACCTGCGCAGCACACGGCGCTAAGCGCGCATTTCCGGGTCAGCAAAGCTTTGTAATTGCACGGTATTATACTTAACGCAGACTGATGCTTTGGATACCGCGCGGCAGTTTTCTGCTGTGTGGAGCTGGGGGCTGAGTTGCATAGCTTCACTGCAGGGCCACTACCCCGACATAGCGCATTTTTTTTGAACGGTAGTCGTGCCCGTCTGGCAGTGGCTGTGAAGTTGCACCGCAACAAGATACCCAGAAAGTAAATAATATCAATTCGTTGACTTCTGGTGATGGGTGGCGTCCTGCCCGTAGCGATATGCTTCCATCGACATGGCGGTGTAGGAGCGAAACACCCGGCCTTGCGGCGGGCAAGAGGAGGGACGCGAATACACGGGGTTTCGCGCGCATACGACAAAAGTATTAATTAATGTAATGCATGATTGACATAAATAAACTATCCGGCAATTCTTGGGCATCACATCAGGATCTCCCCATGACATCGCAACCCACCATCGCGCAGCAAACAGGAGCCAGGGCGCACGCATGGGCGAAGCTGGCCGCGCTCTCTGCACCGCAAGTGGTGATCATCGGAGGCGGCGTGAATGGGGTCGGCACTTTGCGGGATCTGGCGCTGAATGGTGTTTCAGCCGTGCTGCTGGAAACCGGCGATTTCTGCGCAGGGGCCAGCGGGGCCTCCAGCCGGATGGCGCATGGCGGGCTGCGCTACCTGGAGGGGCGCGAGTTCCGACTGGTGGCAGAGGCCGCACGCGAACGCAATCTGCTGCTGCAAGATGCGCCGCATCTGGTAAAGCCGCTGGAAATTATAGTGCCCATGGCAGAGCTGATCTCTGGCCTGCCGCTAGCGGTTTTGCGTTTTCTTGGCCTGTCGAGCCGCCCGGGGCCGCTCAGCCTTGCGGCGCTGGCAGGGGCGCTGGTCCTGTACGAACGCTTTGGTGCCGTGCGGCGGGCGCTGCCGCGATTCCGCATGGCCTTGAGACGGCAGAGCTTTCCGCCGGGTCTGCCACAGCGGATGCGCGCCGTTGTCAGCTATTTTGATGGACAGATCCTGCGGCCAGAAGCCCTGGTGATGGAAATGCTGGGCGAAGCCTGCGCAAACACGTCGATAGCGGCGATCAACCATGTGGATTGGCATCTGTCAGGCCCCGGCATGCTGAGGGTGACAGACCCTGAAACCGGCAACAGCGCAACCCTGCGCCCGCAGATCATCGTCAATGCCACGGGTGCGGCGATCGACCGCGTGAATGAGCGGCTCGGCCTGCAGACGCGGCTGGTGCGTGGAGTGAAGGGGGCGCATCTGGTTCTGCGCCACCCGGATCTGCTGCGCCGGATGGCAGGGCGCGCGTTCTATTTCGATGATGGCACCGGGCGGATGGTGATCTGCCTGCCAGTGGGCGACACTGTGTTGATGGGCACGACCGAAGTGGAAACCACTGATCCCGCCGATCATGATGTGGCAGCACAAGAGGTTACCTATCTGCTGCGCGCCCTGTCACAGTTGTTTGCCGATATCAAAGTCGGCCCGCAGCATCTGGTCGCCGTGACAAGCGGAATTCGCCCGCTACAGGCAGGCGGGGGGAGTGCAACACAGGCAGCGCGCGACCATGTGCTGTCAGAGCACCACATTGCAGGCCTTCTGGTTCTGTCCTTGATCGGTGGGAAGTGGACAACCTTCCGTTCCTTTTCGGAGCAGGCGGCGGATCGGGTTCTGGCTCATCTGGGGCAATCCCGGCAGAGCAGCACCGCAGACCGGCCTTATCCGGGTGCAGCCCCTGTTGATGCCAGTGCTTTAGCCCGGCAGTTTGACCTGACGATGGATCGGGCCGCAAGTCTGGTAGCCCGTTATGGCGCGCTGGCCGGGCAGGTGGCCGCTTTTTGTGTGGCTGCGGATGATGCGCCGCTGGCAAGCTTGCCATCCTATACGCGGCGCGAGGTTTTCTGGCTGGCCGATATTCGTATGGCCCGAACGCTGGAAGATCTGGTTCTGCGCCGCACCGGGCTGGTGCTGAGCGGGAAACTGACTGCCGCCATCCTGCAGGAACTGGCAGAGGTTCTGGCTGCGGCTCTTGGAAAAGATTCTGGCTGGGCGACGGCACAGCTTGCGACCGCGACGGCAGATCCGCGTATTCTTGGCCTTGCAACAGCGGGAGGCAAGCATGGCTGAACAAGAAACGCCACTGGTTCTGGCAATCGACGCGGGGGGAACGGCCGTCAAGGTGGCGCTGGTCGCGCCGGATGGCCGGATTGTGGCCCAGCGCCATGCAGCGGTTGAAACACAGCACCTGGCTGATGGGCGGGTGGAGCGCGATGCACAGGCCTTCTGGCTGGCAACCGCACAAACCATCCGGGCACTGCTGACAGAGGGCACCGCAGGACAACTGGTCGCGGTGGGCTGCACCGGCTTTGGCAACGGCATCTTTCTGGTGGATGCCGAGGGTCACGCCACGCGGCCCGGGATCGTTTCGGTGGATCATCGCGCGCAACCTCTGGTCGACAGGCTGGCAAAACAGGGGCGCCTGCCTGCCCTGTCGGCGCTGAATGGGAACCGGCTTTGGGGCGGGCAAACCGTGATGCAGCTGGCAGGCCTTGCAGAGGCAGAGCCTGCAGTCATGGCTGCAACCCGGTGGGGGCTGGCCTGCAAGGATTTCCTGCGCTTTTGCCTGACAGGTGCCGCGCTGACAGATCCGACGGATGCCAGCGGGGGTGGGCTGATGGATATGGCGCGAGGCGGTTACTCTCTGCCGCTGCTGGAGGCGCTTGGCCGGGCAGATCTGCTGGAGAAGCTGCCGCCCATATTGCCCAGTTCGGCTGTGGCCGGGCGGGTTTCGGCAAAGGCTGCAGCAGAAACCGGGCTGCCGGAAGGCTTGCCAGTTGCCGGCGGGATGATGGATGTGGCAGCCTGCGCGCTGGGGGCGGGCGTGACATCGGACGAGCGGATGGTGATGATTGCGGGCACCTGGGCCATCAACGCGATGGAGGTGACAGACACCCTGCCCGACCGCCAGCCGCTGTTGGGAATGATTCACCGCGATGGTGCCGCCCGGCTGGTGGCCGAAGGCAGCCCTTCTTCCGCTGCCAATCTGGGGTGGTATCTGGATAAGGCCATGGGAGGGCGGTTGACGGCCGCCGAAGCCGTGGCAGCACTGGATCACAGCCCGGTTTTTGCGCGGCGCTGCCATTTTCTGCCCTATGTCCATGGGCCAAAGCCGCGTCAGGGTGCCTTTGTGGGGCTGGCCGCAACCGATGACACGGCAAGCATGATCCGGGCGATCTGCGAGGGCGTGGCCTTCCAGCACCGACGCCATGCCGAAGAGATTCTGCCCCATGCAGGCGGCAACTGGCCTGCAGCAATCCGTCTGACGGGCGGGGCAGCACGTTCCCCGCATTGGGCTCAGGTCTTTGCAGATGTCTGCAACCGGCCCGTTGAAGTTGTGGCCGCAGAAGAGGTTGGCGCACTGGGGGCCGCGATCTGCGCGGCGGTAGCGGGCGGTATCTATCCCGATCTGACCAAGGCTGCAGCCGCCATGAGCCGGATTGGCCGCACCCATCTGCCGAACCCCGGACATACGGCGTTCTATGATGACAGATACAAGGAATTCCAGCGGCTTGACCGGGGAATGATGGACCTGTGCGCGGGGGTGCCCTGACGGGCATCGGCGGAGGATCGGGCGACAGGCCGGACGACAGCCAAACAGGGAGAGAGAAGATGAAAATGAAACGCCTGCTCGCAGGGGGCGTATGTATTGCGCTTTTGCCATTGGCCGCTGCGGCCCAGGATACCGCGCAGTGCAAGGGCCAGCTGGCCAGCCTGAGCGTGATCGGACAGGGGATGCCCGCTGTCACGGCACTGGATGCCCATCTGGCCGAGTTCAACGCCAAATGGGACACAGAGGTAAAGATCACCCTGCTGGGTGAAAACGAGCGGCGGGCCAAGGCGCGGCTTGATGCCTCGACCGGAGCCGGTGCCTATCAGGTTCTGTATATCGACGAGGCCAATCTGGCCGAATATGTCAGCGCAGGCTGGGTTCACCCCTTGGCCGATGTGGTGCCTGCTGAATATGATCTGGCGGATTTCCGCGTTGATCTGGCCAATGTCGCATCTTCGGGCGGCGTTCTTTATTTCGCACCCTTCGTCGGCGGGGGCGACGTGATGATGGTGCGCAAGGATCTTCTGGAAGCCAAAGGGCTTGGCGTGCCCAAGACGCTGGATGAGATGGTGGCGGCCATCAAGGCCACCCATGATCCCGACAACAAGGTATACGGCTGGGCGGCCCGCGGGCAACGCGGGTCGGGCATGAATGTCTGGCGCTGGACACCCTTCTTCCGCGCGATGGGCGGCGAGTGGCTGGATGGCGAAACCCCGATCTTCAACTCTGAAGCCGCTGTAAAGGCGACGGAGCTGTATATCGACCTGATGAAATCTGCCCCACCCGGTGTGGGCACCTTCAACTGGTCGGATTCGGTCGAGGCGTTTCGTGGCGGCCAGGTGGCGGTTCTGATCGAAAGCGATGTTTTCGGACCCTGGATGGAAGACCCGGCCAAATCGCAGGTTGCAGGCAAGGTGGCCTATGCGCCGCCGCCCGAGCCGCTGCCCTCGGCCGGCTGGGCGCATGGATGGGCCGTTTCCAGCGTTGGCGCCAAGGATGATTGCGCCAAGGTGATCGCGGGCGATTTCGTGGGCTGGGCCACCTCGAAAGAGATGGAGCAACAGAGACTTGCTGCAGGCATTGCTTCGGATATCGGGCGTGTTTCCACACTGCAGAGCGAGGCATACCGTAAATCCGTGCCGCAGGAATATATCGACGCTGTGCTGGCAACCGGATCGCGCACCAATCTGCTGATCATGGCAAGCCCGGCATGGCCGGAAATCGGGGATACGCTGGGCCTTGCCCTGGAAGAGCTGTTCACCGGAACCCGCGACGATGTTCAGGGCGCCCTGGATGAGGCCGTGTTCGCCGCCGAAGACGCGCTGTCGCGCGTCAAATGACGGCCGCCTGGTGCGGCGCCTCCCCGTCGCACCGGGCCCTTTTCCAGAGGTACATCCATGACCCGTCAGCGGTTCATCTTTCTTTCGCTTGCACCTGCCTTGACGGTGCTGGGCCTGCTGGCCGCTATATCCACGGCGGGCGCGGTCTGGTTTTCGGTCATGAACCGGGCTCTGCGATCTCCCGATTACGAATATGTCGGGTTTTACAACTATCTGCGCCTGCTGCGGGACAAGCGGTTCTTCAATGCGCTGGAAATCTCGTTGATCTGGGAACTGATAACAGTAACCGGAACACTGGCTGTTGCCATCCTTCTGGCCGTGCTGGTGCATGAAACCGTCAAGCGGCCCTTGTGGCGGAACCTGATCTGCTTTGCCTTCCTGGCGCCGGTTCTTTTGCCCCGGGTGGCTGCCGCCTTCATCTGGCGCTTTCTCTATTCTCCGTCTTTGGGGCTGGCCAACTGGTTTGCCGATCTTTTCGGCATCGGCCCGATCGAATTCCTGGCCGATCCCTCAATCGCGCTGGTTTCGGTGGCAGTGGTGGATATCTGGCAATGGGGCCTGTTCTTCACGGTGATCCTTGTGAAGCTGCTGGAAACCCTGCCCCGCGATCCGATCGAGGCGGCGATGCTGGACAATGCGCGGGTCTGGGAAATCCATGCCTATGTCACCCTGCCGATGCTGAAAGGCCCGCTGATAAGCCTTGTTCTGGTCAAGGCGGTGGAATCGCTGCGATCCTTTGACCTGATATTCGTGATGACCGGCGGAGGCCCTGGTACCGCCACCGAAACGCTGGATCTTTACGCCTATCAGACAGGCATCAACCTTGGCGGGCGGGTCTCTTATGCCTCGGCCATGTCGATCCTGCTGCTGATCGCCACAACACTTGCCTTCACCCTCATCTGGCGCGCGGGGAGAAAATGGTCTCGCTGATCCTTCGTAATATGGCCCGTGCGGCCCTTGGTCTTGTGGTGCTGGTCGCCCTGACCCCGATCCTTTGGACCACACTTGGCGCGTTCAAACAGCTGCGTGATATCGTGACGCCAATACCAAAGCTGTTCTTCACCCCGACGCTGGAGAATTTTGCAACCATCCTTGGCAACCCCACGATCCGCGACGGGCTGGTGAATTCCGTGATCGTGGTTGCGGTTGCGGTGGGCATTGGCGCAGCCCTTGGCATCCCGGCGGCCCATACGCTGGCCCGCCATGCAAGGCGCTATGGCGATGATGTGCAGTTCTTTGTCCTGTCGCTGCGCTTCATGCCGCCGGTGGCCATCGCCATCCCCTTCATCGTCATCTACCTTGACCTTGGCATCTACGACAGTCTGGGCGGCCTGATACTGGTGTATCTGGTGACCACGATTTCGACGGTGATCTGGCTTGCCGTTCCCGCCTTTGACCGTGTTCCGCGCGAGATCGAAGAGGCGGCTGCAATGGAAGGCTGCACCGAGGCAGAGGTTTTCTGGCGCTTTTCTCTGCCCATTGCCGCACCATCGCTATTCGGTGCGCTGGTCTTCACTTTCGTGCTGGTCTGGAACGAATTGTTGCTGGCCCTGACACTGGCCGCTCAGAACGCGACGCTGCCGGTTGTGGCGGCCTCGATCACCTCGCTGGGCAAAGAGGTGCCCTGGGGCGTGATCAATGCGGCGACCGTGGTTCTGGTGCTGCCCCCGCTTGTTTTCATCGGCCTTCTGATGGGCCTCATCAATACCATGGTCCGCGGTGGCGGACGTGCAAAGGGCTGATCCCCATGGCCAATATCCAATGTGCGGGCATCGTGAAAAGTTACGGCGCCCATCCGGTGATCGAAGGGTTGAACCTGCAGATCCCCGATCATGAGTTCGTGGTTTTCCTTGGGCCTTCGGGCTGCGGCAAATCCACCATGCTGCGGATGATCGCCGGTCTGGAAGAGGTGACTGCAGGCCGGATCACCATCGGCGGCACCGATGTCACGCATCTGCACCCCGGCCAGCGCGGCGTGGCCATGGTGTTTCAAAGCTATGCGCTTTATCCGCATATGACCGTGGCGGATAACATCACCTTTGGCCTGCGCCGCGCAGGCGTGGCAAAGGCAGAGATCGACCGGCGGCTGGCCGATGTGGCGCGGATGCTGGGCCTTGATCCGCTGCTGGACCGAAAGCCCAAGAACATGTCGGGCGGGCAGCAGCAGCGCGTCGCCATGGCGCGGGCGATGATCAAGACGCCAAAGGTGTTCTTGTTCGACGAGCCGCTGTCGAATCTGGATGCCAAGCTGCGCGAAAAGCTGCGCACGGAAATCCGCAAGATGCACAACACCCTGCAGACAACCACGATCTTCGTGACCCATGACCAGTTGGAGGCGATGACCATTGCCGACCGTATCGTGCTGATGCGTGCAGGCCAGATTGAACAGCAAGGCACCCCAGACGAGATATTTGACCGGCCAGCGACCCGCTTTGTCGCGGATTTCATCGGATCGCCCAGCATGAACTTCCGGCTGGGTCGGATCGAAAATGGTGCTGCCGTGGCAGGCAGCGTCCGTATTCCGCTGCCCTCAGGCCGGTTTTCTGTAAGCGATGGGCAAGAGGTAGAGCTTGGCCTGCGCCCCTCGCGCATGGGGCTGGTAGCCGAAGGCACGGCCGGTGCAATCCGGGGCACCGTGGTTCTGGTTGAAAACATGGGCGCTGAAGGACAGGTGATAGCTGAGGTGGATGGCGCAGAAATGTCTTTCGTTACCAGACACTTCCGCGATCTTTCACCGGGCGATACCGCAAGTTTCGCCCTCGCCCCGGAACATCTTCACATCTTTGATCGTGCCACCGGCCGGTCTTGCCTTATCTGAAAGCCAAATCATGCCAAATCTGCTGCCCTCCAGCCAGACCCGTTTTGCCGACAAGATCGCCCGGATCCGCGCAGGTGGCTATCGCACCGGCGATTTCATGATTGCCGATGCCAAGGATGCCGATCTTTCAGGTGGTATCCTGACCACCGGCCGCAGGCGCGATGCGACGGGCCGTGCTTCGGGCAACCGGACCCGGCCGGAATTTCTGGATCAGATGCGCGGGCTGATCGCACAGGATCTGGTCGATATCCTGCTTGCCTCTGCCAGCAATATCGAAGCGCTGGCTGAATCCGGCGCTTTTGACGGATCGGCAGTCATGCCGGCCTTCCGCGCGAATGAGGCAACCGATGTATGGGGCATTGTGCGGGGTGGGCAATATCGCAACTTCCCCTCGCGCCCCTATCGCGGCGCTGATCTGGCCTTTGCCCGGGCGCCGCTGTGCCTGTATTCGATCACCTTTCTGAACGACGCCGAACGCGATGCAGCCGCGCTGGAGGCCTATGCGGCTTTCCGGGCCGAAGCACGGGCAGCAGGCATCATGCACTTTCTGGAAGTGTTCAATCCCAATGTGGATATCGGCGTGGCCCCCCGAGATATGGGCGCGTTCGTCAATGATTGCATTACGCGCGCGATGGGAAGCCTGACGCGGGCAGAACGGCCAGAGTTTTTGAAGATCGCGTATAATGGGCCAGATGCACTGCTAGAACTGGCCACTCATGATCCTTCGCTTGTTGTTGGGGTGCTGGGGGGCGGAAGCGGAACCAACCGCGACACATTCGAGCTTGTGGCCCAGGCCGAACGCTTTGGCGGGCGTCTGGCGCTGTTCGGGCGCAAGATCAACATGGCGGAGGACCAACCTGCGCTGATCCGCTGGATGCGCACTGTTGCCGATCGTGCTGCCACCCCGGCCGAGGCCGTGCGCGGCTATCACGCCGATCTCGCCCGGCTGGGTCTTGCGCCGGACCGTGATCTGGACAGCGACCTGCGCATTTCCGAAGATGTGCTTCACCACGCCGCCACGGCGGGCTAAGCCACCGGCGTAAGGGAGAACGCATGTCACGCAGCAATCAGCCAGCCAATCGCACGGTCGCAGAAGTCGCCTGGCTCTATTTCGTCAAGAATTTAACCCAAGGCGAAATTGCCAAGCAGCTGAACCTGTCGCGGCCGACGATCATCAGCTATCTGAAACTGGCAAAAGAGCGGCAGATTGTCTGTGTGAAAATCTCCGGCGATCACTTCCGCCTGAACTCTGTGGCGGATGCGCTGAAAACCCGTTTCGGCCTGCAACAGGCGCTGGTTGTGCCCGACGAGGGCCAGACGGGCGAGCGGCTGGCGCGGCTTGTATGCGAGGCCGCAGCACAGATCCTGCCAGANNAATCCTGCCAGATTTCGTTGTGCCCGGCGACGAATTGGGGGTCAGCTGGGGCCAGACGGTTTGGTTTGTATCCGAAAACGTACCTTGGTGGCCGGTTGAAAATTTGACTGTCCGGCAGTTGATCGGGTCAATGGCAAACCCGCTGCTGCCCACCTCGGAAAGCTGTTCGACGGAAATCGCCCGCAGGCTTTCTGCTGCTTGTATCAACCTGAATGCGCCTGCAGTCTGCAGCACAGCAGATCTGGCGCGGCTTCTGAGGGCAGAGCCAATCATATCTGAACAGCTAGACAATCTGCGACGGTGCACCAAGGCGATTTATTCACTCAGCCCCTGCACACCAGATACTCATGTGGTGCAATTCAAGATCGCATCCGAAGCCGATATCGCAGATTATGTGGCACGCGGCGCGGTGGGCATCATCGCTGGGCGGTTCATCGACAGGAAAGGTGCGCCGGTTCTTGGCCCGCTGGATGAACGGCTGATTGGTGCCGATCATGAGACCCTGCGCCGGATGACAGGCCTGCTGGTGGTCAGCGGCCAGCACAAGCTGGAACCGACCCTGGCAGCGCTGCGTGGTGGCTATGTCGATCAGATCGTGGTGGATGCCCCCTTGGCTGAGGCGCTGCTGGCGGGCTGAACTGTGCTGGGCCACATTGCGATGCGCGCAGGGCCTGTGTAACCATTGACCTGCTGGGGCAGATGGGGTGCTTGTAATGGCCAAGGTGGCGCGGGCTTGGCAAAGAATGCTTTCGGGCCGCAGGCTTGATCTGCTGGACCCGACCCCGATGGATATCGAGATCGAAGACATCGCCCATGGCCTTGCCTTTGTTGCGCGATGGAATGGCCAGACCCTGGGGGACTGGCCTTACTCGGTGGCAGAGCATTCCCTGCTGGTCGAAGAAATCTTTGCCCGACAAAATCTTGGAATTGCGTCAAACTGGCGCCTGGCCGCGCTGCTTCATGATGCGCCGGAATATGTGATCGGCGATATGATAAGCCCGGTAAAAGCTGCAGTAGGGCCCAGCTATGGCGAGCTTGATCTGCGGCTGACCGCTGCAATCCATATCCGCTTTGGCCTGCCTGCCGTGCTGCCAGTGCAGATCAAGAAGGCGATCAAGGCGGCTGACAAGATTTCTGCCTGGATGGAAGCCGTTCATATTGCGGGTTTTTCTACAGCCGAGGCCGACCGCTTTTTTGGAAAGCCCGATATGGCGCTGATTCAACAACTTGCCATTCATCTGCGCCCGCCTGCAGAAGTGCGGGCGGATTTCACCGCCCGACACAATAGCCTGATCGCCGCAATAGACGGTTGATCAGATCATCATATCTTCGATCGGACGCCCGGCTTTGATAGCCGCTTCAAACCACCGGGGCTTACGCCCGCGGCCAGACCAGGTATCTGCGCTGTTTTCAGGATTTGCGTATTTCGCCGTTGCGGGTGCGCGCTTACGGGCAACCTGAAGCCCAGTCAGCTCTGCGAGAGAAAAGCCCAAGGCGCGCGCCCGGTCTTCAAGCTCGGCCAATGCATCTTTCTTCTTGCGATCTTCATAGCTTGCAATTGCCTTTGCAACTTGCGCCTGAAGATCCTTCAGCTCTTTCAACGACAGACCATTCAGATCCATATCTGGCATCCCTTTTGCAGCAATTCGGTTTTGACCGAATAGTTCATTGCGGCATTCGGTTATGACCGTGCCTTGGCCAAATCTATAGACCAGCCTTTGAAATCCGACAACTATTTAGGGCTACGCTTCGCAAGAATACGCTGCAACGTTCTCCGGTGCATGTTGAGACGGCGCGCCGTTTCAGAAACATTGCGGTCACACATTTCATAGACGCGCTGGATATGCTCCCATCGCACGCGATCTGCGGACATCGGATTTTCCGGCGGTTGCGGCAGATGATCCCCGCGCGACAGCAGGGCATTGGTCACTTCATTCGCATCCGCCGGCTTCGAAAGATAATCCGTTGCACCAATCTTCACCGCAGCCACAGCTGTCGCAATCGCACCATAACCGGTCAGAACCACGATGCGACAATCGGGCCGCCGCTCGCGCAACACCTCGACCACATCCAGCCCATTGCCATCTTCCAACCGCAGGTCCACCACCGCATAGGCGGGCGGACGTGACATGGCGATGGCTTTACCTGCCGCAACGCTTTCCGCCGTTTCAGGCAGAAAGCCACGCTTTTCCATCGCCTTGGCCAGGCGTTTCACAAATGGCTCATCATCATCTACAAGCAGCAAGGAACGATCGGCCCCAAGTTCGGCCCCAAGATCTTCAATCATAGCCACGTCCTTTGTTGCGCGTCTTTCATGCGAACCTAGGGCGGTTCACCCGGAAGGTCAATTTTGACCGATTCCGCGCGCAACATCCACGAAACAGGCCGTGCGTTCTGCCATTTCCTCGGCTGTAGCTTCACGCTTGAAAAAATCGGCAAAGCCGCTGCCGGGCATCATCAGATAGGTGAATGTCGAGTGATCGACGAGGTAGAATTCGTCATCCGCGGGCTGCGCCTTGAAATAGGTCTTGTACGCCAGTGAGGCCGCCTTCACCTGTGCATCGCTGCCGGTCAGGCCGACCATCCGGGGGTGCAGGTTGTCGGTAAAATCTGCCAGAACCTCGGGCGTATCCCGTTTCGGGTCGATCGAGATGAAAAGCGGCGTCACGTCATAGCCACGCTCTTCCAGAATATCCACGGCCTCGGCGTTGCGGGCATTGTCCAGCGGGCAGACGTCAGGGCAAAATGTGTAACCAAAATAGACCAGCGTGGGCTTGGTCAGCACGTCCTTGTCCGTCACTGTCGCGCCGGTTTCATCGACCAAGGTGAACGGGCCACCGATATCACCGCCACCAACGGCGCCTGCATGGCAAGCGGCGAAGGGATCACCAGAGTTGCCCTGCATCACCCAAAGCGCACTGCCGCCCACCAGACCGATCACGGCGGCAACTGCCAGTCCTGCATAAATCTTCGCCATCACGAATATCCTCTTTCACAACGCCGCATTGATCCTGCAAGCTGACGCACATAACAATGCCTAAATCGCTTAACAACAGAGTGGCGGCAACTCATTCCGATCATGGCCATATCACAGTCCAGAACTGATTTCCTGCGTCTGCGCACGCTTATCCTGCTGCGATGGGCAGCCATCACAGGTCAGATTGTCGCACTTGCGGTCGCCGAATTCCATCTGCAGATCGGGTTTCCCTTCGGCCTGTGTTACCTTGTTGTGGGCACTTCGGTCATTGCCAATCTGGTTTCGGTCTTCGTCTTTCCAGAAAACACCCGCCTGACCGAGCAGCAGGTTTTCTTCACACTGCTGTTCGATCTTGCGCAACTTTCGGTTCTTCTGTTCCTGACCGGCGGGATGACCAACCCCTTCGCGCTGCTGATCCTTGCGCCGGTTGCGGTTTCAGCAACGGCTTTGTCCGGACGGGCAACGCTGATCCTGGGCGCAACAGCGGTGGTATTCGTCACTTTGTTGGCCCGGTTCAACATTGCCATGATCTTGCCGGATGGCACGCCCTTTGATGTACCAGCGCTGTTTGCCATCGGTTTCTGGCTGGCAGTGGTGATCGGCATTGGCTTCGTAGGCAGCTATGCCCAGCGCGTGGCAAGCGAGATGCAGTCGATGCAGAATGCGCTTCTGGCCACGCAGATGGCGCTGGCCCGCGAGCAGAAGCTGACCGATCTGGGGGGTGTGGTTGCGGCTGCTGCGCATGAGCTTGGTTCGCCTTTGGCGACCATAAAACTGGTCAGCGCCGAGCTGATGGAGGAACTGGAGGATGACCCAGATCTGCATGCAGATGCGCAGCTGATCCGAGATCAGGCAGATCGCTGCCGTGACATACTGCGGTCCATGGGGCGGGCCGGCAAGGACGACAAGCAGATGCAACAAGCACCGCTGACCGTAGTACTGCGTGAGGCGGCAGAACCCCATATCGGCCGCGGCAAAATGGTGCACTTCACGGCACTTCAGATGGATGAAGATTTGCGGGAACCGCTGATCCTTCGCCAACCCGAGATCATCCACGGCCTGCGAAATCTGATCCAGAATGCAGTCGACTTCGCGCATGGCACAGTCTGGGCCGAATATGGATGGACTGCGACGACAATCCGGATCCGTATTGTGGATGACGGCGCAGGATATCCCCCGCAAATCCTGGGCCGGATCGGCGATCCCTTCATGCGCAGCCGCAAGACACAGCCAGAAACAGCACAGCGCCCAGGTTACGAGGGGATGGGACTTGGCCTTTTCATTGCCAAGACCCTGCTGGAACGCACTGGCGCCACCCTCGTCTTTGCCAATGCAGGCCCGGGGAATCAGCCTGACAGGTCTGGGGCTATCGTCGATGTGCGCTGGCCGCGGCGCAGGATCGAGGCTCCGGCGGGCGCCTTGGGAGAAAACACGCCAAACCTCTGAGAATACTGAAATCCACCCTGAAACGTTGGATCATGACGAATAGCCGCCGCCAAGGCGCCCAGAATTTAACTCAGTCTTAACCTTCTCTCCTCAGGGTTGCCTGGGGCAATGGTTATACGTTTTGGGAGATTCGGATGGATATTGATCTGGCCCAAGCCGGAACGCTTTTGGTTATCTCCTTTCTTGCTGCAACTTTTGGTGCCTTTCTGCTTGCGGCATTGCATCGCAACTCTGCGCGACAACGCGAGGCGATTTTTTCAGACACCTATGGTGGAACGACCTTCCTGTTTGATGGCGAAATCCTGATCGACTCAACACCTGCAGCGCGCGCGCTTCTGGCGCTCATCGGGTTGAACGGCACGCCATGGATGCGACTGCAGGCTTATCTCACCCCCCGCTTCCCAGACTTTGAAACACAGTTGATGCGCCTGCAGCACGAAGGCCGACTGATGTTGGCCACCGGAGACGAAATGAACCCTGCCCTGGTGCTGAAGGCAGAGTCGCGCGGAGGCCTGACCCGGATCACACTGCTGGACCCAGAGGAGCAAACTGCTGCGCCAGGGCACGATATTGTAACTGAAAAAGCTGTGCAGGATGAGCTTGCCCAATTGCGCGATATCATGGTGCGCATCCCTTCGATCATCTGGCGCGAAGGGCCTGAAGGCGAGGTGATCTGGGCCAATTCCGCCTATCTGGATCATGCCATCGACAGGCTGAGGCCCGGGCAGGATCTGTCATGGCCCCTGCCCCGTCTGTTCGACAAGATCGCCTCCATGCAAGGTATTTCAGGGCAACGGCTGCGCCTGACCCAAGCCGATCAGCCCGACATCTGGTTCGACATCCTGTGCCAGGATTCCGAGGCAGGGCGGCTGTTCATAGGGCAGCCAGTCAATGCGCTGGTTCAGGCTGAAACCGCATTGCGCGATTTCACACAGACCTTGACCAAGACTTTCGCCCACTTGCCCATCGGACTGGCAATCTTTGACAGGCAGCGCCAACTGGCCCTGTTCAATCCAGCAATGCTGGATCTGTCAGGCCTGCCCCCTGATTTTCTTTCGATGCGGCCAACCCTGTTCGCCCTGCTGGATGCAATGCGCGACCGGAACATGATACCAGAGCCGAAAGATTACCACGCTTGGCGCAAGCAGATGGCAGAGATTGAAAGAGCGGCCTCCTCAGGCCACTTTGAGGAAACATGGGCGCTACCCAGTGGCCAGACTTACCGGATCATTGGCCGTCCGCATCCGAATGGTGCACTCGCACTGATGTTTGAGGATATTTCCACCGAAGTGTCCCAGATGCGGCGCTATCGCGCAGATCTGGAGTTGAGCCAGTCTGTTGTTGATTCTGTCGATCAGGCGCTGGCCGTCTTTTCTCCGGCCGGCCTGCTTGTGATGACGAATGCAGCCTATAACCAACTGTGGTCACATGAACCGGCAGCCAGCCTAGGCGCTGGTTCGTTTACTGTATTATGTGATCACTGGCGTAGCCGCACAGGGCCAAGCACACTTTGGGCTGAAAGCGAACGTTTCGCGGCAGAGACAGAGGCGCGCACTGCGGTAACCGGCGAGGTGCGCCTTCTGGATGGCAGATTGCTGGACTGTTGTTTTTCCACACTTGCCGGTGGATCGACCCTTGCCCGGTTCAAGATTGTCAGCCCGGGGGCAGAAATCAGCGATGGCTCCCAGTCCCTTATGCGCGCCTGACAGGCTTGCAGCCAGCGCTTGGCAAAGTAAGACTGCAGGCATGTCAGCAGATGCCGATCTTTCTTTTCTTCTGCCGGATGAAACGGCAACAGCCCGATTGGGCCAATGGTTTGCGCAGCATGCAAGAGCCGGGACCGTGCTGTTGTTGTCCGGCAGTATCGGCGCGGGCAAGACGCATTTTTGCCGGGCCTTCTTGAGGGCATTGCTGGGTGAAGAGACCGATGTGCCTTCCCCAACTTTCACCTTGGTGCAAACCTATGAAACACCCAGCGTCGACATCTGGCACGCAGATCTCTATCGCCTTGGCCATCCTGATGACGTCATTGAACTGGGTCTGGAAGCCGCTTTCAACGACTCGATATGTCTTGTTGAATGGCCTGACAGGCTGGGCGATCTGACACCCTTGGATGCAATACACATCTTAATCACGTCAGTTGGTGAGGGCCGCAGGGTTCAGATCACCGGCCCACAGAATTGCACCCTGTTGCAGGCGCTGCGGCAAGACTGGATAGATAAATGAATCATCGTTCCGAAATGAAGGCAAGCTTCCTGAAGCGCGCCGGTTGGGGTGATGCCACATCACGGCTGTTGGCAGGTGATGCTTCGGATCGAAGCTATGATCGTCTGACGCACAAGGGGAAAACTGCGGTTTTGATGGATGCCCCACCTGGCAAAGGGGATGATCCTGCCGATTTTCTGCATATCGCAAGACATCTGCACAAATTGGGGCTTTCAGCACCTGAAGCGCTGGCAGAGGATCTGGAGCATGGCTTTTTGCTTCTGGAAGATCTGGGAGATGCTATCTTCGCCCGCGTTCTTTCTGCCGATCCCATGGCCGAAAACAGGCTTTATACGGCAGCAGCCGATGTTCTGCTGCATCTTCAAACTGCACCTGCACCAAAAGCTCTACCCGATCTTTCTGCCAAGGATTGGGCCGATGCGGCGGCCTTCGCCCTTGATTGGTATCGCTTTTCGATAACAGGCGACCGGGTGGATACTGCACCCTTTGTCGAATGTCTTTCCACACTCATCAGCCGCCATGCAGACGGCCCTCGGGTCTTGATCCTGCGGGATTACCACGCTGAAAATCTGCTCTGGCTGCCGGACCGGCTGGGGCGGGCGCGTGTCGGCCTTCTGGACTTCCAACTGGGCCAGATGGGGCAGCCTGGCTATGATCTTGTGTCGCTGTTACAAGATGCGCGCCGCGATGTATCGCCCCTTACGGAAGCTGCGATCTGTCGCCACTTTTGCGCGGCACGCGGCGATGATGAATCAACCTTCCAGACCGCTTACGCCGTGCTGGGTGCCCAGCGCAGTCTCAGAATTCTGGGCATTTTCGCCCGGCTTTGCCTTCATGCCGGAAAGCCAGGCTATCTGGCGTTGATCCCGAGGGTTTGGGGCCAGCTGCAACGCAATCTCTCGCATCCCGCTTTGGCATCGCTTTCCAATATCTGCATGGCGCTGCTTCCCGAGCCAACGCCCGAACGACTTTCAAGGATTGCCGCGCAATGCCCCACACCCCACGCGCTCTGATGCTGTTCGCGGCAGGTTTTGGCACACGAATGGGCACATTGACCGCCGAATGCCCGAAGCCGTTAATCGCAGTGGCGGGAAAACCGCTGATTGACCACGCGCTGGCACTGACAGAGGGGCTGGCGCTGCACCGTATCGTGGCGAATGTGCATTATCTGCCCCACATGATCCGCGCCCATCTGGCCGGGGGGGTGCTTATTTCTGATGAAAGTGAAGAAATTCTGGAAACGGGCGGCGGGTTGCGCGCAGCATTGCCGCTGCTAGGGACTGAACCTGTTTTCACCTTGAACACCGATGCCGTCTGGACGGGGCTGAACCCTCTCGGCGAACTGGCTGCAGCATGGCAACCAGAGCGGATGGATGCGCTGCTGCTGCTGCTGCCAGCCACAGAGGCACGCGGGTTTTGGGGCCTGGGGGATTTTCTGCTGGATGCAGATGGGCGGATCAGCCGGGCCAAGGGTGCCACAGGGCTGGCCTATCTGGGTGCACAGATCCTGAAGACTGATGGGCTGGCAGATATTTCGGAACGCGTATTCTCATTGAACCTGTTGTGGGATCAGGCGATTGCGCGAGGACGGGCCTATGGTCTGGTGCATCAGGGTGGCTGGTGCGATGTCGGCCGTCCTGAGGGCATTGCTGAAGCAGAGGCGATGCTGGCAGATGTTTGATCCCGCATCCCCCCGTGTTTTTGCACTGCCTTCTGGTGCTGATTTCCCGGCAGAACTGGTGCATGGCCTGCGAAACCGTATGCAGGGCCAGCCGCCAGAAGCCATGGCGAGGGTGCAGCTGTTCGTGAACACGCAGCGGATGCGGCGGCGGATCGTGGATCTGTTTACCGCGCAAGGCGCAATGCTGTTGCCTCGCATCCGCCTTGTCACAGATCTCGCGCTTGAAGCGGCCATCGAGGGCATTCCCGCTGCTGTGCCGCCGCTTCGTCGACGGCTGGAACTGGTGCAATTGGTAGCGCGGCTGCTTGAGGCGCAACCGGATTTGGCGCCGCGCACCGCGCTTTACGATCTGGCCGACAGTCTGGCGACACTGATGGATGAAATGCAGGGTGAAGGCGTTTCTCCCGACGTCATCGCAGGCCTTGATGTTTCAAACCATTCCGCCCATTGGACTCGCACGCAGGCCTTCATGCAGATCGTGGCCCCCTTCTTTGGCAGCGATGCAGCCCCAGATCCAGAAGCACGACAACGTCGGGTGGTGGAGGCTTTGGCCGCCCGCTGGGCTGCCAATCCGCCACAGGGACCGGTGATCGTCGCGGGGTCCACCGCATCACGCGGGACGACGCTGCGCTTCATGCAGGCGGTGGCGGCGCTGCCTCAGGGTGCATTGGTGCTGCCCGGCTATGATTTCGACATGCCCCCGCCAATCTGGCAGACCATGGCAGATTCACTGACAGCCGAGGATCACCCGCAGTACCGCTTCCGTCGGCTCATGGAAGTGCTGGACCTGCGCCCCGAACAGATCGCGCGATGGACAGCAACCAAAGGGCCCTGCCCGTCGCGCAACCGGCTTGTATCACTATCCTTGCGGCCCGCCCCGGTCACGGATCAATGGCTGACCGAAGGCCAGATGCTGACAGATATTCCTGCGGCCACCAGGGACATGACCTTAATCGAGGCTGACAGCCCGCGCGACGAAGCTCTGGCAATCGCCCTCATCTTGCGTGAAGCAGCAGAAGGAGACCGTGTGGCAGCCCTGATCACCCCCGATCGCGGGCTGACGCGGCAGGTGTCGGCGGCGCTGGATCGCTGGGGTATCCTGCCCGATGATTCTGCAGGCAAACCCCTGGCACTTTCTGCCCCGGGGAGGCTGTTGCGGCATGTTGCGCGACTGATGGGCGAAACGCTCACCTCTGAGGCGTTGCTGACGGTGCTGAAACATCCGCTGGTCGCCAGTGCAGCCGATCGTGGCCCACATCTGAAACTGACCCGCGATCTGGAACTGCGGCTGCGCAAATACGGCCCGCCCTTCCCCGATCCCGACAGCCTGCGCCACTGGGCCGGAGCGCAGAAAGACGAGCAGGCTGTGCCTTGGGTCGAGTGGATTGTTGCAACGCTTGACGGGCTGGAAGCACTGGATTCGGCGCCATTGCCCGACTTGCTGGCCCGTCATCTGGCGATCACAGAGGCTCTGGCCCGCGGCCCCTGGGGCGAGGACAGTGGCGAGCTATGGCTGAAACCCGCCGGTGAGGCAGCTTTGGCCGCCGTGACAAGCCTTGCCGCCGAGGCTGAGGCGGGCGGCACCTTCCGGCTGACTGATTATCGCAACCTGATCGACGCGATCCTGAACCGCGGTGAGGTGCGCGACGAAGTGACTGGCCACCCACGCCTGATGATCTGGGGCACGCTGGAGGCACGGGTGCAAGGTGCCGATCTGGTCATTCTGGGTGGGCTGAATGATGGCATCTGGCCCCAGGCCGCCCCGCCCGATCCCTGGATGAACCGGCGGATGCGCAAGGATGCCGGGCTGTTGCTGCCCGAACGCCGCATCGGGCTTTCGGCCCATGATTACCAACAGGCCATCGGTGCGGCAGAAGTCGTCCTGACCCGCGCGCACCGCAACGCCGATGCTGAAACCGTGCCATCGCGATGGTTGAACCGGTTGGTCAACCTGCTGGGCGGGCTGCCGGAGCAGGGCGGGCCTTCGGCACTGGCCGACATGCGGGCAAAGGGCGCACGCTGGCTGCAGCTGGCCGATGCTCTGGAGCGGCCCGAAGCTCCCAGGCCGCCCGCCACACGCCCGGCCCCACGCCCGCCGGTGGCGCATCGCCCACGCGAACTAGCACTGACGCGGGTAGCAACATTGATCCGCGATCCTTACGCCATCTATGCGCGCTATATCCTGCGGTTGAAAAAGCTTGATCCGCTGCACCGCAGCCCGGATGCACGGCTACGCGGATCGCTGCTACATGAAATTCTGGAAACCTTCGTGAAAGAACGGCCCGAGGAAACCCGGGCCGAGGCGCGAATTCGGCTGATCGGCATCGCAGAGCGGGTGTTGCAGGAACAGGCGCCCTGGCCTGCCGCCCGTGCCCTCTGGCTGGCAAGACTGGATCGCGCGGCGGATTTCTTTCTGGATCATGACGAGATGGAGGGTGGTGCGGCTGTTGGGATCGAGGAAACCGGCCGGGTCAAACTGGATCCGCTGGATTTCGAGCTTTACGGCACACCCGACCGGATTGATGCCCTTCCCGATGGGCGGCTTCATATCCTTGATTACAAGACCGGCACGCCACCGACAAAAAAGCAGCAGGAACAGTTCGACAAGCAACTGCTGCTGGCCGCGGCCATGGCCGAACGCGGCGGTTTTCGTCAGCTGGGCCCGCGCGAGGTGGCGCGGATTTCCTATATCGGGCTGGGCAGCAACCCCAAGATCGAGACAGCGGAAATGGCAGAGGCGATCACCGGCAAGGTGTGGGAAGATCTGCATCGGCTGATCAACCGCTATCTGACGCGCAGCACCGGCTATACCGCCCGGCGCGCCGTGTTCGAAAGCCGTTTTCCCGGCGATTACGATCACCTCGCCCGCTTCGGTGAATGGGAAATGACCGACAAGGCCAGCCCGGAGGATGTGGGATGATGCGCAATGACGCCAGCGAACGGCAGGTGCAAGCGGCGCATCCGCGTCATTCTACCTGGCTGTCGGCCAATGCCGGATCAGGCAAGACCCGCGTTCTGACCGACCGCGTGGCGCGGCTGTTGCTGGCCGGGGTGGAACCCGCACGTATCCTGTGCCTGACCTATACCAAGGCCGCTGCATCGGAAATGCAGAACAGGCTGTTCGCCCGGTTGGGCCAGTGGGCGATGAAGCCGGAAGATGATCTGCGCGCCGCGCTGACCGAACTGGGCATAGAAGGCGGCGTTTCCCGTGAAACACTGGCAGAGGCGCGGCGCTTGTTCGCCCGCGCAATCGAAACGCCAGGCGGGCTTCGCATTCAGACGATCCACAGCTTCTGCGCCACGCTACTGCGCCGCTTTCCGTTGGAAGCAGGGGTTTCGCCGCAGTTCACCGAGCTGGATGACCGTGCGGCGAAACTGCTGCGCGAAGAAATCGTGGAGGAGATGGCCGACCATCTGGCGCCAGAAGCGGTGGAAGATCTGGCGCGGCTCTATACCGGCGAGGATTTCGCCCAGCTTTCGGCAGAGGTTGCGCGCCATGCCACGGGCTTTGCCCCGCCGATGGATGCCGCCGCCTGCCGCGCTCTGTTTGATCTGCCAACAGATGCCAGCGCACAAGGGCTGATATCCGAGGTGCTGCTGGGTGGCGAGGCGGAGCTGTTGGCCGAAACTGCCGCCATTCTGGCTACAGGTTCGGCAAATGACGTGAAACTGGCTGCAAAGATCGCAGGTATTTCCGTTGCGCCCAGCCTTGGCACGTTGGTCGCGTTGGAGTCGGCGCTGCTGTTCGGTGAATCGAAGGTTGAGGGCAAAAGCTACACAGCCAAGCTGACAGGGCTGGCGACCAAGGCCACTGCGCCGAAACTGGCGCATCTGCAGGATCGGCTGGATGCGCTGATGTTGCGGGTAGAGGCCGCGCGGCCCCGGCGGTTGGCGCTGATGGCGGCGGATCGCACGGTGGCGCTGCACCGCTTTGCCGCCGCCTTCCTGCCACTGTATGCGCAGCGCAAACTGCTGCGCGGAGCGCTGGATTTCGATGATCTGATCGCCCGCGCCAAGGCGCTGCTGACTGATCCGGCTGTGGCACAATGGGTGCTGTTCCGGCTGGATGGCGGCATTGACCATATCCTTGTGGACGAGGCGCAGGATACCTCGCCCGATCAGTGGCGCGTGATCGAACTGCTGGCGCAGGAATTTACCGCCGGCGCCGGTGCGCGCGATGTGGAGCGCACGATCTTTGTCGTGGGTGACCAGAAACAGTCGATCTACTCGTTTCAGGGCGCCGATGTGGCGGCCTTCGCCAGGATGCGCGATCTTTTCAAGGGGCGGTTGGAGGCCATCGGCGCGCCTTTTCAGGGGTTGGAGCTGGAACATTCCTTCCGGTCTTCGCCTGCCGTACTGCGGCTGGTGGATGAAACCTTTCCACCGCATCTGCACCCCGATCTGGGCGGTGCCTCACATCACATCGCCTTTCGCGATGCCATGCCGGGGCGGGTGGAGATCTGGCCGCATATTCCCGCCGCGGAAAACCCGGAAGATGAGGATTGGACAGACCCCGTCGATCTGATTACGGGCGAACACCACGCCGCACAGCTGGGTCGGCGGGTGGCGGAACGGATCAAGGCTATCCTTGAAGCCCAGACACCGATCCCGGATGGCGCCGACTTTCGGCCGGTTCATGCCGGGGATTTCCTGATCCTGGTTCGCCGCAGGTCGCCGTTGTTTTCCGAAGTGATCCGCGCTTGCAAAGCGTTGCAGCTTCCCATCGCCGGCGCCGACAGGCTGCATCTGGGGGGGGAAATAGCGGTGAAGGATATCACTGCACTACTGGCCTTTCTTTCGACCCCTGAAGACGATCTGGCTCTGGCCGAATTGCTGCGCTCGCCTATGTTGGGCTGGACCGAGGACATGCTCTATCGGCTGGCGCAGCCGCGCAAAGGCTATCTGTGGGAGGCATTGCGCCATGACCCAGATCACCTTGAAACCACGCGCATTTTAAAGGACATGCGCGATCAGGCCGATTTCCTGCGCCCTTTCGATCTGATCGAACGCATGCTGACCCGGCATGACGGCCGCCGCAAGCTGCTGGCGCGGCTGGGGTCCGAGGCCGAGGATGGCATAGACGAGCTGCTGTCGCAGGCTTTGGCCTATGAACGCAATGATGTGCCCAGCCTGACCGGCTTTCTGACCTGGCTGCAGACGGATGATGTGCAGGTGAAGCGGCAGATGGACAGCGCGGGCCAGAAGATCCGGGTGATGACGGTGCATGGATCAAAAGGGCTTGAAGCGCCCGTCGTGATCCTGCCGGATACCGCCGACCACAGCCCGCGCGACCGCGACGAGATCTATCGGCTGGGTGAAACCGCGGTCTGGCGTACCGAGGGCGCAGGCAGCCCGGCGGCCATCACCGACATTCGCCGCGCCCGGCAAGATCGACAGCGGGCAGAAAGTATGCGCCTGCTCTATGTGGCGCTGACGCGGGCGCAAAGTTGGCTGATCGTAGCTTCAGCCGGAAAGCTGGCATCCGAGAAGGAAGCGAAAAAGGGCGAAGATCGCGAGCCCGCCTGGTATGATCTGATCCGGGCAGGTGCCCTGCGGCTGGGGGCCGACGCTGGCGAAGATGGGGTGCTGCGCCATGGCTTTGGGGATTGGCCAGCGGCGGTAAAGGCGGAGAAGGTGGAGATGCCCGCTCTGCCTCCGGCCCTGCCACAATGGCTAGGCCTGCCCGCCACTGAACCTGCCCGGCCGCCTCAGGCCCTCAGCCCTTCAGGTCTGGGTGGTGCGAAAGTGATCTTTGGCGATCATCTGGGGGAAAGCGAAGACGCAAAGCTGCGCGGCACCTGGTTGCATCTGCTGTTGGAACATCTGCCGGGCAAAGAGACCACGCAATGGCCTACGCTTGCGGCCTCGCTGATCCCCGATCCGGCGGAATGTGCGGCAATGCTGGACGAGGCGGCACGCGTGATTGCGGCCCCGGATCTAGCGCCGGTCTTTGCCGCAGATGCGCTTACAGAGGTGGCGATCACGGCCGATTATCAAGGGCAGCGCCTGTATGGCGCCATCGACCGGCTGGTGGTGACGGCGGATCGGGTGCTGGCGGTGGATTACAAATCCAACACATTGGTGCCCAATCGTGCCGAAGATGTGCCGGAAGGACTGAAACGCCAGATGGCCGCATATCGCGCAGCGCTAGCGCAGATCTACCCGGGACGACAGATCGAAACGGCAATCCTCTGGACGAAGACCGCCGTTCTGATGCCAGTTTAGTCTTTACGAACGGGTGTTCAGAAATGTATCCACTTCAGCCGCCATAGGGATCGCCTGCGCAGCACCAGCGCGGGTGACCTGAATGGCCGAAGCGCCCGAAGCGCGGCGCATCGCAGCTTCGGGCGCAAGGCCAAGATCCAGCGCGGCGGCAAGAGTGCCGATGAACGTGTCGCCGGCGCCGGTGGTATCGACCGGCGCCACCTTGAAAGCGGGCATGAAGAGGGGTGCCACATTGGGCGAGACCCATTCCGCCCCCTGTGCGCCCTTGGTGATGATGCAATCCAGCGGTGGCAGCGCACCTTCGGCGGCGCGCAGCTGTTCTGCCTCGATCTCGTTCATCACCAGCAGGGAAACATGCGGCAGCACGGCGCGCACGGCGGCAATATCGAAGGGCGCGGCTGAATAAATCACCCGCAGACCCTTGGAAGCTGCAATCGCAGCCGCCTCGGCCTGGGCCGAGGTTTCATTCTGCAGCAACAAGCTGTCGCCGGCGACGGCCCCAGACAATGCGCTGGCCGCCATTTCCGCCGTTATTGCCCGGTTGGCACCGGGATAGATGACAATGCTGTTTTCTGCCTGCGGATCAACATTGATAATGGCATGGCCCGTGGGCACCGCGCCCACCGTGACATGCGCCAGATCCACGCCATAACCCGTAAGTTCATCCAGCACCCAGCCGCTGCTTGGGCCAATGGCGCCGATATGATGGCAGATGGCGCCGGCCCGGGCAGCAGCGACTGACTGGTTCGCCCCCTTGCCGCCCAGACCCTGACTGTATTCCAGCGCCGAAAGCGTTTCGCCCGGCGCCGGCAGATGCGGTACGCGATAGACATGGTCGATATTGATCGACCCCAGATTCCAGATCGCCATGCCGCTTTCCTCCCTTTAGCCGATCTTGCAGGCAGCCAGCGCCGCCATGTTCAGGATATCGTTCACCGTGGAATTCGTCGAACAGATCTGGATCGGCTTCTTCACCCCGGTCAGGATCGGACCGATCACCGTGGCGCCAGCCATTTCCTGCAACAGCTTGACCGAGATCGAGGCCGAATGGCGGGCCGGCACCACCAGGATATTGGCCGGGCCGGACAGACGGCAGAACGGATAATGCGACATGACACCGGGGTTCAGCGCCACATCCACCGTCATTTCACCATCATATTCGAAATCCACCTTCATCCCATCCAGCACCTTCGGCGCCTCGTGCATCTTGGTGGCACGTTCCGAAACCGGATAACCGAAGGTCGAGAAGCTGACGAAAGCCACGCGCGGCTCCAGCCCCAGCCCGCGGGCTACGCTTGCACAGCGCACGGCAATATTGGCCAGATCCTGCGGTTCTGGCCATTCCTGTACCAGCGTATCGCCGATCAGCACGATCTTGCCCTTGTGCAACAGCGCGGTCACCCCCACGGCGCCAGCGGCGGCATCGGCATCGAAGACATGGTTGATAAGCTTCAGCACATGCGCCGATTTTCGGGTGGCCCCGGTCACCACGCCATCGCCATGGCCATGCGCCAGCATCAGTGCCGAAAACACATGCCGGTCACGGGCGGCAAGGCGGTGGATGTCCAGCCTGTCGAACCCTTCGCGCTGAAGGCGATTGTAAAGGAAATCCTTGTAGTGATCGAGATGGCGGGAATTGGCGGCATTCACCACCTCCAGTTCGCGCACGGCATCATGCAGGCCGGCGGCGTCGAGTTTCTCGCGCACATCTTGTTCGCGGCCGACCACCAGCGCCTTGCCCAGACCAGCGCGCTGATAGGCGACTGCGGCACGCAGCACGCGCGGATCATCGCCTTCGGCAAAGATCATGCGGGCCTGTGCCTGCCGTGCCCGCGCATGGACCCCCTGTAGGATAGAGGCCGTCGGATCCATCCGCGCCTTCAGGCTGGCCTCATAGCCTTTCAGATCAATGATCGGACGACGCGCCACGCCGGTATCCATGCCAGCCTTGGCAACGGCCGGCGGGATCACATGGATCAGCCGGGGGTCGAACGGCGTGGGGATGATGTAATCGCGGCCGAAGCTGAGCTTGCGGCCATAGGCCATCGCCACCTCATCCGGCACATCTTCCCGCGCCAGTTTCGCCAGCGCCTGCGCACAGGCGATTTTCATCTCGTCATTGATGGCGCGGGCGTGGATATCCAGCGCGCCACGGAACAGATAGGGGAAGCCGAGGACGTTGTTCACCTGGTTCGGATAATCGCTGCGACCAGTCGCCACGATGGCATCCGCGCGGACGGCATGGGCCTCTTCCGGGGTGATTTCCGGATCGGGGTTGGCCATGGCGAAGATCACCGGGTTTTCGGCCATGCTGGCCACCATATCCGGCGTCACCGCACCTTTGGCCGACACGCCCAGGAAGACATCGGCACCGCGCATCGCCTCCTCCAGCGTACGGGCCGGAGTATTGGCAGCATGCGCCGACTTCCATTGGTTCATGCCTTCGGTACGGCCCTGATAGATGACGCCCTTGGTATCGCACATGATGCAATTGTCATGTTTGGCGCCCATGGATTTCAGCAGTTCCAGGCATGCGATGCCGGCAGCGCCGGCCCCGTTCAGTACAATCTTCACATCGCCAATCTTCTTGCCCGAAAGCTCCAGCGCGTTGATGAGACCGGCTGCGCAGATCACCGCCGTGCCATGCTGATCGTCATGGAACACCGGAATGTCCATGATCTCTTTCAGGCGCTGTTCGATGATGAAGCATTCGGGCGCCTTGATGTCTTCAAGGTTGATGCCGCCAAACGTCGGCCCCATCAGGCGCACAGCCTGAATGATCTCTTCCGGGTCTTCGGTATCCAGTTCGATGTCGATGGCATTCACATCGGCAAAGCGCTTGAACAGCACGGCCTTGCCTTCCATCACCGGCTTTGATGCCAGCGCCCCCAGATTGCCCATGCCAAGAATCGCCGTGCCATTGGAGATGACCGCAACCATGTTGCCCTTGACGGTATAATCATAGGCGGTCTCTGGCCGGTCAGCGATCGCCTGAACCGGAACCGCCACACCAGGGCTATAGGCCAGCGACAGATCGCGCTGGGTGGCCATGGGCGTTGTGGCGACAATCTCGTATTTGCCGGGCTTCGGCTCCAGGTGATAGGCGAGCGCTTCTTCCGGGGTGATCTTGGTCTTGGTCATCAGGGGGCCATCCTGCAATGAAAGTTCTCTCTCATAGCGCCCTGGCTTGGCTATGCCAACGATGCAGTTGGCCTTTTCGCAGGCGGCCGGGTTCTGTAGGGTCGGCAGGCTTTCAGGGGGATGCTGCGTGACCGAAGAAACCGTGACGCCGATGATGGCCCAATATCTGGAGATCAAGGCGGGCTATGCCGATGCGATCCTGTTCTACCGGATGGGCGATTTCTACGAGATGTTCTTTGACGATGCGGTAGCGGCATCCGGGGCGCTGGATATTGCGCTGACGAAGCGTGGCACCCACATGGGCGAGCCGATCCCAATGTGCGGCGTGCCTGTTCATGCAGCGGAAGGTTATCTGCTGATGCTGATCCGCAAGGGCTTTCGCGTGGCGATTGCCGAGCAGATGGAAGACCCAGCCGAAGCAAAGAAGCGCGGGTCGAAATCGGTGGTGCGGCGCGATGTGGTGCGGCTGGTGACGCCAGGCACACTGACCGAGGACAGCCTGCTGGAGGCGCGGCGCCACAACTATCTGGCCGCCTATGCCGAGGTACGTGACGAAGGTGCGCTGGCATGGACCGATATTTCCACCGGCGAGTTGCGGGTGATGCCTTGCCCCCGCGCACGCCTGTCGCCAGAACTGGCGCGGCTGTCCCCGCGTGAGGTGCTGGTGAGCGATACCGCCGAGGCTGATCTGCGCGGGCTGGCCGAGGATCTGGGCGCCGCCGTCACGCCGATGGCGCGGGCAGCCTTTGACAGCACGGGGGCAGAGCGGCGGCTGTGCGGCCTGTGGCAGGTCGGCACACTGGAGGCTTTTGGTGCCTTCGGCCGCGCCGAACTGGCAGCCATGGGCGCGCTGGTGGAATATCTGGAGCTGACCCAGCGCGGCAAGCTGCCGCTGCTGCGCCCCCCGCTGCGCGAGGCGCTCGGGGGCGCCATGCAGATCGACGCCGCGACCCGGCGCAATCTGGAAATTACCGCAGCCCTGTCAGGCGGCCGGGCGGGTAGCCTGTTGGATGTGGTAGATCACACGGTGACCGCCGGCGGGGCACGGCTGCTGGAACGGCGACTGTCGGCCCCTTCGCGCGATCTGGGACAGATCGCTGCGCGTCACGACGCGATCGACCGGCTGCTGGACGATGCCCGGCTGCGCGAGGATCTGCGCGAGGCTTTGCGGCGGGTGCCCGACATGGATCGCGCACTGTCACGCCTTGCCCTGGACCGCGGCGGCCCGCGCGACCTTGCCGCCATCCGCAATGGTCTGTCACAAGCCACATTGATTACCGACCGGATCGCAGGGCTGGATGTCCCGCTGCTGGCCGAGGCCGCGCTTGGGCTGATCGGAATGGACGATGTTATTTCCATTCTAGATCAATCGCTTGTGGCAGAGCCGCCGCTTCTGGCGCGCGATGGGGGCTTCATCGCAGCAGGGTTTGACGTCGATCTGGACGAAACCCGGCAGCTGCGTGACGAAGGCCGCGGCGTGATCGCCGCCATGCAGGCCGATTATGTGGCACGAACAGGGATTCAGAGCCTCAAGATCAAACATAATAATGTGCTGGGCTATTTCATCGAAACCACCTCGACCCATGCCGAAAAGATGCTGGCCCCGCCACTGAGCGAAACCTTCATCCATCGCCAGACCACGGCCAACCAGGTGCGCTTTACCACCATCCCACTAAGCGAGATCGAGACACGGATCCTGAACGCCGGCAATCGGGCGCTGGAGATCGAACGGCGCCATTTCGCCAACTTGCGTGCCGCAGTGCTGGCAGAGGCCGGACGGATCGGGGTTGCCGCGGCCAGTCTGGCAGAGCTGGATCTAGCCGCCGGCTTTGCCGATCTTTCCGCAGCTGAAGATTGGGTGCGCCCTAAGATGGATGCCAGCCATGCGTTTCATGTGGAACGCGGGCGGCATCCGGTTGTGGAACGCGCGCTGCGGCGTCAGGGTAATACCTCCTTCGTCGCCAATGATTGCGCACTGGCAGAACGGCATACGCCAGCGATCTGGCTGTTGACCGGACCGAACATGGCGGGCAAATCCACCTTCCTGCGGCAGAATGCGCTGATCGCCCTGCTGGCACAGGCAGGCAGTCATGTACCGGCCCGGGCCGCGCATATCGGCCTGGTGAGCCAACTGTTCAGCCGCGTGGGTGCCAGTGACGATCTCGCGCGCGGTCGATCCACCTTTATGGTGGAGATGGTAGAGACTGCTGCCATCCTTAATCAAGCCGATGACCGCGCGATGGTGATCCTGGACGAGATCGGCCGCGGTACAGCCACATATGACGGTCTGAGCATCGCCTGGGCCACACTGGAACACCTGCATGACACCAACCGTTGCCGCGCGCTCTTTGCCACCCATTACCACGAGATGACCGCTTTGGCGGGCAAACTGCCCGGCGTGGAAAATGCAACGGTTGCGGTGAAGGAGTGGGAAGGCGAGGTGATCTTTCTGCATGAGGTCCGCAAAGGCGCTGCCGACCGCAGCTATGGTGTGCAGGTCGCACGTCTTGCCGGCCTGCCTGCGGCGGTGATCGACCGCGCCAAGGTGGTACTGGAAGCTTTGGAAAGCGGCGAGCGTGAAGGTGGCAACAGACAGAAGGCGCTGATTGATGATCTGCCGCTATTCCGCGCTGCGCCCCCTGCCCCGGTCAAGGTGATGCAGAAGGACTCGGAGGTGGAGGCACGGTTGAAAGCGCTGAATCCCGACGAGCTGACGCCGATGGAAGCGCTGAAGCTGGTTTATGAAATGAAGCAGGCGCTGGCGGGATAGCCAGCGCCTGCGAAAGGCCTGTGGCGCGGATCAGGCGCCGGTATTCGACGAGACGCCCACCTGTGCCGGACGCAGAAGACGGTCATGTATCATGAAGCCTTCGGTCATCACCTGAATGATCTGGCCCGCCTTCGTACCCGGAACCGGTGCTTCAAACATCGCCTGATGTTGCTGCGGATCAAAGGTTTCGCCAACCTCGGGCACGATCGGGGTAACGCCATGGCGCCCCAGGACCGAGACCAGCTCGCGCAAAGTAAGTTCCACGCCTTCGATCATGGCCGAAGACTGTGCCCGCGCTTCTTCGGTCACTGCATTCAGGGCCCGGCGCAAATTGTCGTAGACTGGCAGCATATCGCGGGCCAGCTTGGAGCCGCCATAGTTTTCAGCCTCGCGCCGGTCACGTTCGCCGCGCTTGCGGGCGTTTTCGGCATCGGCCAGCGCACGCATAAACCTGTCGCGCAGATCGTCCCGTTCGGCGCGCAGCGCCTCCAGCTCGTCTGCTTCGATGAATTCTTCAAACTCTTCCAGCTTCAGATCGTTCGGACCTGCCTGATCCTGCGCCATGTCGTCTTCCTCGATACTCTGTGCCATCATCCCATGCCCCTGTCAGCCACCAGTCGGCCAACAAGTTGCGCCGTATAGTCGACAATCGGCACGACACGCCCGTAGTTCAGCCGCGTCGGGCCAATCACGCCCACGGCGCCGATGATCTTCCGGTCAGCGTTCATATAGGGAGAGACCACCAGAGAGGAACCCGAAAGTGAAAAGAGTTTGTTCTCTGAGCCAATAAAAATGCGCACACCCTCGCCCTGTTCGGTCAGATCAAGGAAATCGGCCAGATCACGCGTGCGTTCCAGATCATCGAACAGGCGGCGAATGCGATCCAGATCCGTGGTTTCCGAGGTAGATTCCAGAAGATTGGCCCGGCCACGGATAAGGAGCCGTTCGTTCTGCTCTCCCGCATCCTCCCACAGCGCCAGCCCACTTTCGACCAGCGCCCGAGCCAACGAATCGATTTCCTGCCGACGGCTTTCGATATCCTTGCGAACTGACCCCCGCAAATCAGACAGGGTCTTTCCCCCAGCCAATGCGTTAAGAAAGTTCGCCGCCTCCCGCATTGCCGAGGGGGTCAGCCCAGGCGGTGGTGTGAACAACCGATTTTCAACATGGCCATCCGCAAATACCAGCACCACCAATGCCCGCTGTGGGGCAAGGTTGACAAATTCGATGTGGCGGATTGGTGCCTCTTCGTGCTTGGGCGTGACCACAAGGCTTGCGCCTCGGGTGATCCCTGACAAGGCGGATCCGACCCGATCCAGAAGATTGGCCACATCAGGTGTGCCGTTACCAAGCGTGGAATCTATCATCTCCCGGTCGGCCGAAGCGACGGTGCCAACCTCCAGCAAGCCATCGACGAACATCCGCAAGCCTAGCTGGGTCGGCACCCTGCCCGCCGAAATATGAGGGCTGTCGAGCAGCCCCATATACTCCAGATCCTGCATCACATTCCGGATCGTGGCTGCAGATATCTTTTCGGAAAAGTCACGCGTGAGGGTACGCGACCCGACCGGATCCCCGGAGGCCAGATAGGATTCGACGACCCTGCGAAACACCTCGCGCGATCTGTCATTCAGTTCCGATAGGATCGTTGTCCCGTCAGACATTTCATTCATCCAGCATTGTGGTCAGTCAAATTAAAGTGCCCGTCATAGCGACGTCAATGAGGGTTGCATCGTATCGCCCCCGATGCCTATTTGGGCATAAATCATGCACAAGGATATAGATATGCGGCCCTCTGGACGGAGTTTGAACGAGTTGCGCGCGGTTTTGATCGAAACCAACGTGACAAAACACGCGGAAGGCTCTTGCCTGATCCGAATGGGCGATACGCATGTGCTTTGCACCGCGACGATCGAAGACAAAGCGCCGCCGTTCTTGAAGAATACCGGGCTGGGCTGGGTAACGGCAGAATACGGCATGTTGCCGCGCGCGACACATTCCCGCAACCGGCGCGAAGCTGCCTTGGGCAAACAAAGTGGCCGCACGCAGGAAATACAGCGCCTGATCGGCCGGGCACTTCGGGCCGGCGTCGACCGCTCTGCGCTTGGGGAACGGCAGATCGTGATTGACTGCGATGTTATCCAGGCTGATGGAGGCACACGCTGTGCGTCAATCACCGGAGGATGGGTGGCCCTGCGGCTAGCGGTGAACAAGCTTCTGAAAACCGGCGCAATCGTATCTGACCCGATCATCGACCATGTCGCAGCTGTTTCCTGCGGCGTCTATGCTGGACAGCCCTTGCTGGATCTCGACTATGCTGAAGATTCTGCGGCAGGAACCGATGGAAACTTTGTGCTCACTGGTCGCAAGCGGCTTATCGAAGTGCAAATGTCTGCTGAAGGCTCCACCTTTTCGCGCGAAGAGATGATTAACTTGCTGGACCTGGCTGAGGCCGGAGCAGATACTTTGATCGCAGCACAAAAAGCGGCGGTGGCTTGATGCGCAAGTTCCTCGAACAGCGGTTGCTGGTAGCGACCCATAATCAAGGCAAACTAGAGGAAATCGCTGCATTGCTGCACCCGTTCGGCATCAGCACGGTTTCGGCCGGGGAACTTGGATTGCCTGAACCAGAAGAGACAGAAACGACTTTCATCGGCAATGCGCGGATCAAGGCCCACGCAGCTATGCGGGCCAGTGGCCTGCCGGCACTCGCCGATGATTCCGGTATCATGGTGGACGGCCTCGGTGGCGCGCCTGGCGTTTACACTGCCGACTGGGCAGAAACACCAAATGGCCGTGATTTTGAAATGGCAATGCAGAAGACCTGGACAGCATTAGAGACGGCAGATGCCCCCTTCCCGAGGACTGCGACCTTCTGCTGTACGCTTGTACTGGCATGGCCAGATGGCCACGATGAAGTCTTTGAAGGCAGATTGGACGGCCAGATCGTCTGGCCTGGGCGCGGTCTGTCAGGTCATGGTTACGATCCGATCTTTCAACCAAATGGCTATACTGAGACTTTTGGGGAAATGGATCGTTGGGAGAAGAACCGTATCAGTCATCGGGCCGATGCCTTCCGCAAGCTGGTAGAGGGTTGTTTCACGTGAAACACTCTGATCCGGCGCAGCATGCGCGAAAAAGTATTGCGCCGGAAGACTGGCAGGAAGCCGGATTTGGCCTCTATGTCCATTGGCCTTTCTGCCAGTCAAAATGCCCCTATTGTGATTTCAACAGCCACGTCGCAACCAAGATTGATCAACGACGCTGGGCAGATGCTTACGTATCCGAGATCAGGCGCACGGCTGCGCTGGTACCCGGCCGCACCCTGCGCACGATCTTTTTCGGTGGTGGGACGCCATCCCTGATGACCCCGCAGACAGTGGAAACTGTGATTGATGCAGCGCTGTCTGTCTGGAACGGAGCGAATGATCTGGAGATCACGCTGGAAGCAAATCCGACATCGGTAGAGGCGGATCGTTTTTCCGGCTACAGACTTGCAGGTGTAAACCGGGTTTCGCTCGGCCTGCAGGCGTTGAATGATGGTGATCTGCGTCGGCTTGGGCGGATGCACTCGGCCAGCGAGGGGCTTTCAGCACTGGATATCGCCAGGTCTTGCTTTGATAGGGTCAGTTTTGATTTGATCTATGCCCGGCAGGATCAAAGTCTGCGCGATTGGGAGCAGGAATTGCATCGCGCAATTGAACTATCACAGGGCCATCTATCGCTTTACCAGCTTACTGTAGAGGAAGGCACTGTCTTCGGTGAACGTCACGCCAAAGGGTTGTTGCATGGCTTGCCGACAGAGGATCTTGCAGCTGACTTTTTCGACCTGACACAGAAACTCACAGAAGCAGCAGGCTTGCCGGCCTACGAAATCTCAAACCATGCTGCACTTGGGCAGGAAGCAAAACACAATCTGATCTACTGGACGGGCGGTGACTATGCCGGCATTGGCCCAGGCGCCCATGGCCGTCTAACCCTTAGCAGGAAACGACACCCAACAGCAGCAGAGCGTCTACCCGGGCTGTGGTTGGCCGCCGCAGAAACAGCAGGTGGCGTGAAGGATACCGAAGCCGCATTGACACCAGAAGAAACCGGTATTGAATACCTTTTGATGGGCTTGCGACTGGCCACAGGTATTTCACGCCGCCGATTGGAGGATGCACTCGGCCGCCCCTATCCTGCCGAGGCTATTTCTGAACTTGTGGACTTGGGCCTTCTGCATGCTGCAGACGATACGATCCGTACAACAGCTGCGGGGCGGCCTCTGTTGAATGCAGTCCTTGGTAAGTTGGTAAAGGCACTTTGATATGCGGCTGATATGGCTGATCTGCGGGTTCATGGCACTCGGGCTTGGGCTGATTGGTGTCATCACGCCGGTTTTGCCAACAGTTCCCTTCATGATCCTGGCTGCATTCTGCTTTTCACGCTCGTCAGAGCGCCTGCACAACTGGATCATAAGCCATCCGCGCCTCGGCCCCCCAGTCATTGCTTGGCGAGAAAGAGGCGCAATAAGCCTGTTTGCCAAGCGCATATCAACCTTATCAATGCTGGGTGCCTGGCTTTTGTCACTCTTTCTTGGCTTGGCGCCCGCGATCTTGACAGTTCAAGCAGCCGCAATGATCGGCGCCGGCGTGTTCATATGGAGCCGTCCCTCGGCGTAAGGGACAAAACGCGACATAGAAGATCCAGATCATCGAGCGAGGTGTAGCGAACTGACAAAACCCCGCGCTCCCCGCCGGGTTCATGTTGAATCGTCACGCTCATTTTAAGGTTCGCTGAAAGATCCATTTCTAGTGCACGGGTATCAGCGTCTTTTTCACTACCCATGGACCGCGAACGCCCTGCCCCACCGCTCCCACTGGCGCCGGCGGACGGCTTACGCATCAGATCTTCAGTTTCGCGGACAGTCAAAGCGCGAGCAACCACCTGCTTCGCAATATCAGATGGGTTCGCTGATGTGATAAGGGCCCGCGCGTGGCCTGCACTCAACTTGCCATCCCGAACCAGATCGCGCACATCCTCGGGCAAATTCAGGAGTCGCAGCAGGTTGGCAATATGGCTGCGGCTTTTAGAAAGAGCTTCAGCCAGCTTTTCCTGCGTGTGACCGAAACGATCCATCAATTGGCGGTAGGCCAAAGCCTCTTCTATTGCGTTCAGGTCAGCACGCTGAATGTTTTCAATGATCCCGACCTCAAGAACTTCGGTATCATCAAATTCACGAATCAGCACGGGCACTTCATGCAACTGCGCCATTTGCGCAGCACGCCAGCGGCGTTCACCTGCAACAATTTCATATTGCTGCGAATTCGCTATAGGGCGAACGATAAGTGGCTGAAGAATACCCTTCTGTGTCAGAGACTTAGAGAGCTCTTCAAGGTTTTCCGCAGTGAAATGGCGGCGTGGCTGATTGGGGTTGGGCTGCAGGCGCTCAATCGGAAGAACTTCCGGTTTCCGGGCAGCCACAGGCGAAGCCTCGCCCGATTGCACAGGTGCCACATTGATGTCAGCCATAAGAGCAGACAAACCGCGACCCAATCCGCGCCGTTCCATTTTCTTTTCCATAGTCAGTTCACTTCCGGGCTCGCATGGACAAGCCCATGGTTGGCGCCGATCTCTCGTGCGAGACCACGATATGCCTCGCTCCCCTTTGAAGCCGAGTCATAGGACAAAACCGGCATTGCATAAGATGGCGCCTCACTGACGCGTACATTCCTTGGTATTACAGTGGTAAACACCAGATCACCCAAGGTCTCACGCACATCGCGCTCTACCTGAAGCGAAAGATTGTTGCGAGCATCATACATGGTCAGAACAACACCTTCAATCCGCAGCTGCGGATTCGCTGCCTCGCGAACCTGCCGGATCGTCAGCATCAGCTGTGACAACCCCTCCAAAGCAAAAAACTCGCTTTGCAGCGGAATGAGTACGGAATGGCACGCACAAAGCGCATTGACAGTGAGCAGGCTGAGGGATGGTGGGCAATCAAGAAGGATGAAGTCCAGCGCTTGTCTGTCAAGTTCGCGCTGACGCAGAGCATCATGCAGCAAGAAGCTTCGCTTTTCGTTGGCGACCAGTTCGATATCTGCAGACGCCAAGTCAGCATTTGCCGGGCAAATCAGAAGGTTCGGTACCAACGTCGATTGAATGGCGTCTGTTATCGGTACATTCTCAAGCAGCACATCATAGCTTGTAAGGGCACGGTTTGCCGCATCTAGGCCCAGGCCGGTTGAAGCATTTCCCTGCGGATCCAGATCGACCAACAGAACCCGTGCTCCGACTTCAGCGAGTGCCGCGCCAAGATTGATGGCAGTCGTTGTTTTACCTACGCCCCCCTTCTGGTTGGCGATAGCAATGATAACAGGCTGCCGGGGTCGCGTAAGATCAGACATGGCGGATCAACTTCATATGAAGGATTGCAGCTTCGTCACTGGTCAGGCTTGGGAAAGCCTCGACATCGAAAGACCACAGCTTGCGCGCATCTGCAATTTCATCTGCAGAATTGCTGCCTTTTGGAAAAATGGCGATGCCGCCGGGGCACAGATGGCGGACAGCATGGCCACATAAGGCAGAAAGCGGTGCCAGAGCGCGTGCAGAAAGTACATCTGCCCCGATTGGGGGCAGATTCTCAATCCGCTCGGAAGACACCGTCACGTTCAAAGCCAGTTCGCGCACGACATGACGCAGAAAAGTGGCCTTACGCTGATCAGCCTCGACCAACTGGAAAGATAGCTCGGGCTTGAGATCATGGGCCATTATCGCAAGCACAAGCCCAGGAAGCCCCCCACCGCTGCCGAGATCTGCCCAGATCGCCTTTCCTTCGGGAAAAAAGGTCGCAAGTTGCGCCGAGTCAAGAATATGGCGCGACCAAAGATCATCCAAGGTCGACTTGGACACCAGATTGATCGCCGCATTCCACTTTCGAAGTAGAGCTGCAAAACTTTCCAGCCGCTCTGATGTTTCACGTGAAACATCAATTCCTGCTTCAGCCAGCCTATTACTCGTCATGCTCCAACTGCCTTCAACCCAGCCTTGCGGAGATGAGCTAGGATCAGCACAAGTGCAGCAGGGGTCATACCTTCTATCCGCCCAGCCTGTGCGATATTGCTGGGCCGATACCGCTGAAGCTTCTGCTTGAGTTCACCAGAAAGACCGGAAAGTGCTGAAAAATCAAAATCCAGTGGAATCTCAAGATATTCATCACGACGAACAGCTGCAGCATCAGAAAACTGGCGATCAGCATACTGAGCATAGAGAGCTTCCGTTTTGATCTGGGCCTGAATATCTGCTTCAAGTCCAGCAAAGATTGAACAAACCTGCCCGAATGCACTCACTTCCGCATCAGGATAAGCCATAAGCTCCAGCGCAGAACGTTTTGCTCCATCACGGCTGACAGCGATACCGATGGCTTCTGCTTCCTTTGCCGACAATCGAACAGCCGAAAGTGCCGCCTTCCCTGCTTCGATCTGCTCTATCTTACGACCAAACAACGTGCGCCTTTTCTCACTTACGCAGCCTATATTCAGTGCAAATGGCGTTAGCCTTTGATCTGCATTGTCTGCGCGTAGCGTTAGGCGAAACTCGGCCCGAGAGGTGAACATTCGATAGGGTTCTGTCACACCACGACCAAGAAGATCGTCGATCATCACGCCGATATAGCTTTGTGTTCGCGAGAAATGGATCGGATCACGCCCCAACGCAGCAGCAGCCGCATTCAAACCAGCCACAAGTCCCTGCGCCGCAGCTTCCTCGTAGCCAGTGGTTCCATTGATCTGCCCAGCGAAATACAATGCGGGCACCGATTTGCTCTCAAGTGTCGGCACCAGATCGCGAGGGTCGAAATAATCGTATTCAATAGCATAAGCAGGCTGGAGGATGCGCACATCCTCCAACCCTAGGATAGAACGCACATACGCTTCTTGCACTTCAACAGGCAAGGAGCTTGAAATTCCATTCGGATAAACAGTGGTATCCTCCAGCCCCTCTGGCTCCAGGAAAACCTGATGGCTGTCCTTGTCGGCAAAGCGAACTACCTTGTCCTCGATCGAAGGGCAATAGCGCGGCCCTACCCCCTCGATATGCCCACCATACATGGCAGAGCGATCAAGGTTCGCCCGAACAATGTCATGCGTTTTGCTATTGGTATGGGTAATGCCACAAGCGATCTGCCGCACAAAGGGGCGGCGGTTGTGGAACGAGAACATCGTTGGTTCATCATCGCCAAGCTGCTTGTCCAGCTGGTCCCAGCGAATTGTTGTGCCGTCCAAGCGGGGGGGAGTTCCAGTTTTCAGACGACCACGCGCAATTGAAAACTCTTCCAGACGTTCAGCAAGCGCAATTGACGGCTTGTCGCCCATACGGCCGGCACTATGCCGCACATCCCCTATATGGATGATGCCGTTGAGAAACGTGCCTGCAGTCAAGATCACCGTCGATGAGTGAACCTGTGTCCCATCAGCAAGGCACACCCCGGTGACACGGTTGCCCTGCATCAAAAGGTCACTCACTTCACCTTCAATGATGGTCAAATTCTGCATCGTCGAAAGTATTTCTGACATCGCAGATCGATAGATCTTGCGATCCGCCTGGGCTCTTGGCCCCTGCACTGCTGGTCCCTTGCGGCGATTCAGAAGACGGAACTGAATTCCAGCCCGATCTGCCACAACACCCATTACACCATCCATCGCGTCAATCTCGCGCACCAGATGGCCCTTTCCCAGCCCCCCGATTGCAGGATTGCAGGACATGGTGCCGATATCATGCTTTCGCAGTGTGACAATTGCAGTTTGTGCACCCATCCGTGCGGAAGCAGCGGCTGCCTCGCACCCGGCATGACCAGCACCGATGACAATTACCTGAAAATGTTTCACGTGAAACATCCCTACTTTCCGATACAAAAATTGGCGAAGATTTCGCCCAGAACATCCTCAACCCCGATCTTGCCGACCAATGAGTCCAAGGCCCGGATCGCCTCTCGCAGAGCCTCAGCCGCGAGTTCGATTCTGCCTGCCCCCATCCATAACTCAGCTTCGGCGCTTTCCAAACCCCGGATCGCGACTAGAACAGCCCTGCGATGGCGTTCACGCACAAGTGTGGAGGCATTGGAACTCAGCTTTTGCAGACGATCGCCAATTTCAACAACAAGCCGATCTATCCCAACGCCCGTTGTGCCGGAAACGGAAAACAGCGTGTCATCTTGGCGCAGGTCAGCCTTACCCAACACCACTAGATCATCTTCCAAGGGTTGCAGGGCAAACACTTCATCAGGTTCTGACAGCAGAAAAACCCGCAAATCAGCCCGTGCAGCCCGCTCAACTGCCCTTGATATTCCTATGGCTTCGACTTTGTCCTCGGCCTCGCGCAGCCCTGCCGTATCTAGCAACGTCACAGGAAGACCGCGCAGGTCCATCCTCACTTCAATAACATCGCGTGTCGTACCTGCAACGTCTGATGTTATGGCCGCATCCCGCCCAGCCAGGGCATTCAAGAGCGTCGACTTTCCAGCATTAGGCGCGCCGATGATTGCCACTTCGAATCCGTCACGAATACGCTCGGCGGCAGAAGATCCTGCCACTTCTGATCGGAATTCGACTAAAAGACCTGATAGTATCTGTCGAACCTCTGGTGTCACATCTACCGGCACATCCTCGTCAACAAAATCAATTGTAGCTTCAAGAAGGGCAGCTGCCCGCAACAACCGATCATGCCAGCCTTGCACCTTGCGACCGATATGGCCCGAAAACACGCGCAGCGCCTGCCGACGCTGAGCTTCCGTTTCAGCCTCGATCAGATCGGAAAGCCCCTCCACCTGCACGAGATCAAGCTGCCCATTTTCCAGCGCCCGGCGTGTAAATTCGCCGGCTTCTGCAAGGCGCACGCCTGGAATATCTCCAAGAACCCGCAAAATCGCAGATACTACTGCGACAGAACCATGAACCTGCAACTCGGCGACAGGCTCACCAGTGAAGCTGCGACCTGCGTCAAACAGCAGAACCAAGGCCTCATCCAGAACTTCGTTACCCGAGTACAGCCTACGTACGGCCGCTCGATGGCTTTCTGGCAAAGGAAGCCGCGTGAGGTTTTGCACAGCCATATGTGATGCTGCACCTGAAAGGCGGATTACAGAAACACCCGCCCTGCCCCTGGCCGAAGCCAGGGCAAAGATCGTATCCATCTCTGTTCCTCCAAGGCCAGTAAGGCTCAGGTATTCATCGAGTCGAAGAATTCACCGTTGGTCTTGGTCTGCTTCAACTTGGAAATCAGGAACTCGATCGCATCTGTCGTGCCCATCGGATTGAGGATGCGGCGCAGCACATAGGTTTTCTGCAGGTCAGTTTTCTCGACCAGTAGCTCTTCCTTCCGTGTACCCGATTTCAGGATATCCATTGCCGGGAACACGCGCTTGTCCGCAACCTTGCGGTCCAGCACGATTTCAGAGTTGCCTGTGCCTTTGAATTCTTCAAAGATCACTTCATCCATTCGGCTGCCAGTGTCGATCAGCGCGGTCGCAATGATGGTCAGGCTGCCGCCCTCTTCGATGTTCCGGGCAGCCCCAAAGAAGCGCTTGGGCCGCTGGAGTGCATTCGCATCCACACCACCGGTCAACACCTTGCCGCTGGACGGAACAACAGTGTTGAAGGCCCGGCCCAGGCGCGTGATAGAATCCAGCAAGATCACCACATCGCGCTTATGTTCAACCAGACGCTTGGCCTTCTCGATAACCATCTCAGCTACAGCAACATGCCGGGTGGCCGGCTCATCAAAGGTCGAAGACACAACCTCGCCCTTCACGCTGCGCTGCATGTCAGTCACCTCTTCCGGCCGTTCGTCGATCAACAGAACGATCAGATAGCATTCCGGGTGGTTTACCTCGATGCTGCGCGCGATGTTCTGCAGCAGCACTGTCTTGCCGGTGCGCGGCGGTGCGACGATCAGCGCCCGCTGACCTTTGCCGATCGGCGAAACAAGATCAATGATCCGCGCCGAACGGTCACGGATCGTCGGATCTTCAATTTCCATCTTCAACCGCTCATCCGGATAAAGCGGTGTCAGGTTGTCAAAATGCACCTTGTGGCGCGCTTTTTCAGGATCGTTGAAGTTGATCTTCGTCGCCTTGACCAAGCTGAAATACCGCTCGTTCTCACGCGGAGCCTGAATGACACCTTCAATGGTATCCCCGGTGCGCAGGCTGAACTGGCGGATCATTTCCGGGCTGACATAGATATCATCCGGTCCGGAAAGATAGTTTGCTTCCGGGCTGCGCAGAAAACCGAACCCGTCCTGAAGAACCTCCAGAACACCATCGCCGCTGATCTCCCAGCCCTCTTCGGCGTGTTCCTTCAGGATCGAGAACATCATCTCGCCCTTGCGCATGGAAGGCGCATTCTCGATCTCCCAATCTTCGGCCATGGCCAGAAGATCGGCCGGTGTCTTGGCCTTGAGGTCGGAAAGGTTCAGCCGTTCGGTGTTCATATGGAAGCCGCTTATCCAATGCCTGAAATACCAGGCAATCTGTCATGTCATTCGGGAAATGCTATGGGCCGGACGGCCCTGCATTGGCTGCCATAGGGCCTAACACGATCCGAGTCAATGTTTTCAGAACTTCACGATGACAGAGGCCACGATGACAAGCATCAACAATGTCGGCACTTCGTTCATCATCCGGTAGCGACGCCCGGCCAGCCTGTTCTGACCCTCTGCAAAATCCTTGCGGCGCAAACCAAGCCAATGGTGAAACCATGTCATTGCGATCACGCTGGCTGCCTTGGTCCAAGGCCAGACCATGCTCCAGTCAACAATCCCGGGCGTGAACACCAGCGCCAAACCGAAAACCCAGGTGGCGATCATCGCTGGATTCATGATCGCCCGCAGCAGGCGCCGCTCCATCGTCTGGAACAGCAGGTCAGTGCCATTTCCAGAACCCACCTCTTCGGCGTGATAGACGAACAGCCTGGGCAGATAGAACAGCCCTGCCATCCAGCTGATGACGGAAATCACATGCAGGAACTTGGTCCAGACATAGTACTCTGCCAGAAAATCGCCCATCGAAGCTCCTCCATCTCTCTTCTTCTTAAAGAAAGATATAAGAAAAGGAATGATGTAGTAGGTCGCAGGGATAACTGGACATCTCTCACCCTCCCCAAAGTTCTCCACACGCTGTTTTCGGTGGATAAGATTGCCTGTGTTTGTGCAAGATCTGTAAGCTGAGATATGAGAATCAGCCTTTTTGCCAAAGCTTTACGAGATTTCTTTCTTCTGCTTATCTTGCGCTACAGTTTTCCCGCAGCTGTGGGTAACGGTTTTTTCCAGTCTTGCCTTGGGCAACTTCACACAGGTGGAAAACCGGGGACGGCAACTTGACAAATTTGGGCTCTCCATCACAGCTGACCTCGAATAGCCCAGTTACCCGGATTCAAACGTCAAGAACAAAGCAGGATTTTCCACAGGATGACCCCCATAGCACCCCGCAGGTTTTTGCTCGCATCCAGCTCTGCCATCCGGCTTTCCCTGCTGCAGAATGCAGGCCTCGATGTCGTTCCCCAGGCCCCGCGTGTCGATGAAGAGACCATCCGCCAGGCGCTTGAGTCAGAGGGTGCGCAGCCGCGTGACATTGCTGATACTCTGGCCGAGATGAAGGCGCGCAAGATCGCAGAGCGGCATCTGGATGCGCTCGTCTTGGGATGTGATCAGGTGCTGGAATTTGATCGCCGTGTCTGGGGCAAGCCCGAAACGTTGGACAACGCGAGAGTGCAGTTGCAGCAGATGCGTGGCAAGCCCCATCGTCTGCTCTCTGCCCTCGTGCTGTATGATCGCGGAGAACCAGTTTGGCGACATGTCAGTCGCGCTGATCTGACGATGCGCAGTTTTTCCGACATTTGGCTTGAAGATTATCTTTCCCGTAACTGGGACAGTATCCGCCATTCTGTAGGCTGCTATAAGCTTGAAGAAGAAGGTGTGCGCCTTTTCAGTCGCATCGAAGGCGACTACTTTACCATTCTAGGGCTGCCCCTGCTGCCCCTGCTGTCCTACCTTGAAGCAAGAGGTTTCATCGCATCATGACCGACCATCCGCGCATCCCTCTTGCTGGTGTTATCGGCCATCCTGTCGCGCACAGCCGCTCGCCCGCGCTGCACGGCTTCTGGCTGAAACGTTATGGTATTAAAGGCCACTATATCCCGATGGATATCAGCCAGGGTGATCTGCCCGATGCATTGAAGATGCTGCCGAAGCTGGGTTTTGTCGGTATCAATGTCACCATCCCGCACAAGGAAGCAGTTCTGGCGCTGGCTGATATTGTCACAGACCGGGCTGCCTTGATCGGTGCGGCCAATACGCTGATCTTCCGCAAAGATGGCAAGATACATGCAGACAACACAGATGGCGCCGGATTCATTGCAAATCTGCGCCAGAATGCGCCACATTGGGTGCCATCTGTTGGGTCTGCAGCTGTTCTGGGGGCTGGTGGTGCCGCCCGCGCCGTGGTTGCTGCGCTGATCGAGGTTGGTGTGCCAGAAATTCGTATCGCGAACAGAACCCGCGCCCGTGCCGAGGCCTTTCGCGCGGATTTTGGCGCGAAGGTCACTGTCTGGGATTGGACGCAGGCTGGACGGATGCTCGACGGGGCGGCCACAGTGGTGAACACAACTGCACTGGGCATGACAGGCAAGCCAGACTTGGGTATTTCGCTTGAGGCGGTCGAGCGTGGAACGCTTGCCACGGATATCGTCTACACACCGTTGAAAACCCAATTCCTGATCGAAGCCGAAGAGGCTGGCGCGACGATCGTGGACGGGCTGGGGATGCTTCTGCATCAGGCCGCGCCAGGTTTTGAACGATGGTTCGGTCAGCGGCCAGAGGTTGACGAGGCAACACGCAAGGCCGTATTGGGCCTATGAAAACCTTTCGCCTTGGCCTTACCGGTTCCATCGGTATGGGAAAATCCACCACAGCAGATTTCTTTCGCAGGGCAGGTCTTCCAGTCTGGGATGCTGACGCTGCAGTTCATCGGCTCTATGCGAGTGGTGGCGCTGGGGTCGCCCCCTTGGGGGCTGTTTTTCCGGCCGCCGTGCAAGACGGGAGTGTTTCACGTGAAACGTTGAAGCGGTTGCTTCAGGCAGATCCTGCGCAACTGCCTCGGCTGGAGGCCATCATACACCCATTGGTCGCGCAGGATCGCGCTGATTTTCTGCAGGAATGTACTGCTGATATTGCTGTATTCGACATTCCCTTGCTGTTTGAAAAGAAGTCAGAATCTGAAATGGATGCAGTGCTGCTGGTCACGGCCCCAGCAGAGTTGCAGCGCGCCCGCGTTCTGGCACGTCCCGGCATGACCGAGGCACAGTTTGCCTTGATACTGGCACGTCAGATGCCTGATTCAGAAAAGCGCGCGCGCGCCAATCACATCATAGAAACGCTCAGCTTGCGTGCCGTCGAAGCGGCGGTCGAGGCACTGATCGCCTATATCCGGGAAACCCGCCATGCGTGAAATCGTCCTTGATACCGAAACCACGGGGTTCGAGCCGTCCGAAGGCCACCGCATCGTTGAAATCGGTGCGGTAGAACTGTTGAACCACCTCCCCACGGGCCGCACCTTTCACGTATACCTCAACCCTCAGCGCCCCATGCCAAAAGAAGCATTCGAGGTGCATGGTCTGGGGGATGATTTTCTGCGCGACAAACCGTTGTTCCGGCAAGAGGCACAGAACTTTCTCGATTTCGTCGGCACGTCGAAGATGATCATCCACAACGCTGCTTTCGACATGAAATTCCTGAACTGGGAATTGCGGACCCATGGTTTTCCCACGCTGCCCAATGATCAGGCGCTGGATACTGTGGCGATGGCCCGCAGAAAATTTCCGGGCTCGCCTGCCTCGCTGGACGCGCTCTGTCGCCGTTTTGGCATCGACAATTCGATGCGCGAAAAGCACGGCGCCTTGCTTGATAGTGAAATTCTGGCAGAGGTCTATCTGGAACTGATCGGCGGTCGGCAACCCGATCTGGTTCTGGCATCTGCACCGGCGGTGCGGCAAATTGTCGATACGACAGCAGATCCATCCTGGCGCCCACGCCCGCGCCCATCTGCGTTGCCTCCACGGTTGACCGAAGAGGAAACCGCCGCCCATCAGGCCTTTGTGGCAAAGATGGGCGACAGTGCGATCTGGTTCAAACGCAGCTGATCACTGCACCTGTTCTGGCTGCTGAGCCTGTGCCCGGCGTGCCAGCTCCTGCCGATACAGGGCCAGATAATCCACCGTATCGATGTTCAGCGGCGGGAAGCCACCATCACGCGTCACATCCGAGATAATACGCCGCACGAACGGAAACAGCAGGCGCGGGCATTCGATCAGCAGGAAGGGGTGCAGCTGTTCATCGGGCACGCCTTCCACATGAAAGATGCCACCATATTCCAGCTCCAGCAGGAACAGCGTTTCGCCACCGACTTTGTTCTTCGACGTGACGCGAAACTTGTTGATCACCTCATACTGGTGATCCGCAGGGCGCTTACGGGCGTCCAGACTTACGGCCACCTGAATATCTGGCTGCACGTCGCCATTCGTCAGGCCCTTCTGGGCCACCATGTTTTCGAACGACATATCGCGCACATATTGTGCAAGCACGCTCATCTTCACTTGCGGGGCTGCGCCGGGCGTCGCGCCATTGGCCTCGGTCATCGGTCTCTCCTGCTGTTCCCTGTAGGGCTGATCCTTCTGTAGCAGCAGAAATCCCACCTCTCAATGCCCGCGGCGTTTTAGGGTCGGGTCCAGCCAGAAGGGCCACGGTCTTGCGGCGCCTGCGTTTGCTCGATCTCGATGAACTCGCCGTCGATCACCACATCTGGCCGCCCGGTCTGATGGACGCCAAAGCCAGCAGTCGTCTGAACAGGCATCCGCTTGGCCACTACTGCGATCAAGGCCCGCCGCAGTGGCGGGATCAGCAGCAAAAGACCTAGCGCATCTGCCAGAAAGCCGGGCGAAACCAGAAGCAGCCCGGCCAGAAACACCACCAGCACATCAGCCGGAGGGGCTGTGGGCTTGCGGATGCCGTCCAGCGCAGCCCGCAGATCCAGCGCAGCACGGCGCCCCTGTCGCCGCATCACGGCAACGCCCAGAATCCCGGTGCCGAAGATCACCGCCAGCGATGGCAAAAGCCCGATCGCCCCGCCAAGGGTGATGAACAGCGCAATCTCGATCAAAATCAGCACAATGAACGGGCCAAACAGCCGCATGATATCCTCTCGCATAAACTTCCGGGCAGCAGCAGGTGGACTTGTGCAACCCCCTTCCCTACATAAGGATCATCGGTGCCGGATACCAACCCCCGGATACCATCCCTTTGCCGGTCGAGGTCTGTATGAACAGTTCATTGATCCAGCTCCTGGTACTTGCCGGGGTCGCGGTCTTTCTTATCCTCAAGCTCCGCAATGTGCTGGGCACCCGTGAAGGTTTTGAAAAGCCTCCTCTTCCGGCCGAGCCAGAGCCTGCCCGCACCTCTGCCCGTAATTTCGAGGTGATCGAAGGCGGCCCGGATCGTGACATTACCGATCACGTGGCAGACGGCTCGCCTTCGGCAGTTGCGCTGGCGGGGATGAAACTTGCGGAACCTGATTTTTCTGTGGGTACCTTCCTGCAGGGCGCACGCGGCGCTTATGAAATGATCCTGATGGCATTCGAGCGTGGTGATCTGGCACAGGTCAAGCCGTTCCTTTCGCCAGATGTCTATGACAGCTTCGCCGAAGCTGTTGCCGCACGCGAGGCCCAGGGTCTGACGGTTGATGCGAATTTCGTCGGCTTGCGCGAAATGGCGCTGCATGAAGCCACGTTTGATCGTGATACACGGCTGGGCGAAATCACGGTGCGCTTTGTAGGCGAGCTGACGACCGTTGTGCGCGACGCCAATGGCACAGTGATCGAAGGCAGCCCGACGGCCGCAAAGCGCCAACGCGATGTCTGGACCTTCTCGCGCAACATGGGCTCCGCTGATCCCAACTGGCAACTTACCGCGACCGGGGAGTGATGCGTGCTCTGGCTCGCATTGCTGCCACGGCAACCGCGCTCTGGCTGGGTGCGGGTGTAATGGCGGCTGCGCAGCAGGTACTTACCTTTGAAGAGCTTGATGGCTGGTCCGATGATGATCAGCGCCCGGCTCTGACCACCTTTCTGGAAACCTGTAATCTGCTGAAGGCCCCCGAATGGGGGCCACCTTGCGCTTTGGCCCGCGATGCTGACGGCAGCACCGAAAGTGCCCGCGCGTTTTTCGAGCTGTTCTTTCGCCCGGTGCTGATCGGTCGCCCACCTGCCCTGTTCACCGGCTATTATGAACCCCTGCTGGACGGCTCGCCTACTCGAACGCCGCGCTTTGCCTATCCTTTCTATGCCCGCCCGCCCGAACTTCGTGATGGGGTTCAATATCACTCGCGGCAGGTGATCGAATCCGGGGTGTTGCGTGGGCGCGGGCTTGAGATTGCCTGGCTTGAAGATCCGGTTGATGTATTTTTCCTGCATATCCAGGGCTCAGGCCGCATCCGGATGCCGGATGGACGTGTGCTGCGTGTGGGCTATGGCGGGAAGAATGGGCACCCCTACCGTTCTGTCGGGCAGGAACTGGTTCGCCGCGGCACCTACACCGCCGATCAGGTCTCGGCACAGACGATCCGTGGCTGGGTTAAACGGAACCCGGCTCCGGGCAATGCCTTGCTTGACCATAATCCTTCTTACGTCTTCTTCCGTCGTCTGCCCGACTTGGCCGCTGACAAGGGCCCGATTGGGGCCATGGGCCGGTCTATCACCCCGATGCGGTCGGTGGCCGTTGATCCTGCCTTCAATCTCTTGGGGGCGCCGGTCTGGATCGAAAAGGATGGCCGTGCCCCTTTGCGGCGGTTGATGGTGGCGCAGGATACCGGTGGCGCCATCAAGGGCGCGCAGCGGGCTGATATCTACTATGGCACGGGTGATGCGGCCGGCGATGCGGCCGGCGTCGTCAAGGATGGTGGCCGGATGCTGATGTTGCTGCCGATTGACCTTGCCTTTGCGAGTGCCGAGCCGATCCCATGAGCCTCCGCCGATCCCTCCGCCCCGAAGAACAGGAGCTGTGGCAAGCTGTTGCCCGCACAGCCCGCCCGATGCACGGTGCGGTATTCCTGCGCAAACCCGAAGCCACGCCCGCAGAGCCGCCTGCTGCCTTCCATAAGCCCGAGGTGCAGCCGATCCCGCCGGCCCCAGGCCTGAACCGTTTTCGCATTGGCGAGCGTAGCCAGGCCAAACCCATGGTCGACGTGCTGGCTCCGCTTGCCGAACGTCTTGCCACTGCGCCTGTGTTGATGGATCGCAAGAACCATGACCGCATGATCCGCGGCAAACTGTCGCCCGAAGCGCGGATCGATCTTCATGGCATGACGGTGGCCGAAGCGCATCCCGAATTGATCCGCTTCATCCTGAACAGCTGGGGCACTGGATACCGGCTGGTCCTCGTCATCACCGGCAAGGGAAAACAGGGGCCAGATCATGGCCCCATCCCGACGCGCTATGGTATTCTGAAACATCAGGTGCCGCGTTGGCTCCATCTGCCTCCCCTCGGACCCTGTGTTCTGCAGGTGTCAGAGGCGCATCTGAAGCACGGCGGCGCAGGCGCCTATTACGTCTACCTTCGTCGTCCACGCTGACTTTGACATGTGCCTCACGCAGGCTTGTGTTGCCCGGATTGGGCTTCCGGAACAGCTTTGCCACAGCGACAGGAGGATAAACATGAAGCTGATTGCATTGACTGTGGGCCTTACCCTTATGGCAACGGGGGCGCAGGCCGAAATCCGCAAGGCTGTGGTGGCCGGCGGCTGTTTCTGGTGTGTCGAGGCTGATTTCGAAAAGGTCCAGGGTGTAAAGGATGTGGTCTCTGGTTTCACGGGTGGCACCGTAGAGGGGCCGACTTACAAGCAGGTGGTCAATGGCGGTACCGGGCATTTCGAAGCGGTGCAGATCACCTACGACGATGCCGTGATCTCTTACGCAGATCTGATGCACAAATTCTTGCGTTCTATTGATGTCACAGATGCCGGCGGCCAGTTCTGCGACCGGGGCGATACCTATCGCACTGCAATTTTCGTAGCGACAGAGGCTGAGCGTGCAACAGCCGAGGCTGCCATTGCCGAAGCGGCGAAGGTTCTTGGTCAGAAGGTTGTGACACCTGTGTTGTCAGCTGGCGACTTCTGGCCAGCCGAGGAATATCATCAGGATTACTACAAATCGTCAGATATCGTGCTTACGCGCGGCGGGCCGATGCAGAAGAAGAACGCATATCAATTCTACCGTGAAGGATGTGGCCGCGATGCGCGCCTTGCCCAAGTCTGGGGCGATCAAGCGCTGTCGCATTGATCCCCACAGGTCAGAACGGCAGGCCAGGCCCGCGTTTCTGCAAACGTTTCATGTTGGAGCTGGTGCGCTTGCGCACTGGCTTCAATGCAGCCATCGCAACAGCTGCAGCGCCAGCCCCACTCATTGCGGCCTGACCCGCAGAAAACGCGGATTCAGTCATGGCTTGGGTCTTTTCTTCGACCATACGCATGGTTTCTTCGGGCGCTACATTCCAGAGCCCTGCCATGCCCCAAAGCCGCATCGCGATAACTGCCTGTGCCTCGGCCAGCATCAGGCTGGTCTGCATGGACAGAGAAAAGGCTTCATTGGGCGTTACAAACATTACGGTTCCTGACTGTATCTGTCTTCAACTTGGCGCTGCCCTGCCCACCACGCAAGTACGACCTCAGGGAAATCCGACCAAAGTGTTAATTTTGCATGTCGGTTTTCATGTCAACGAAGTATCAGACCGCCTTCTTCTTGCAGAAATTTTACAATACTCTCAACACCTTGGCCTTGCCGCAGCCGGGCCATCACATAGGGTCGCGCACCACGGGCAATCTGCGTATCGGCCTCCAGCTGTGCCAGATCGACGCCGACATAAGGTGCAAGATCGGTTTTGTTGACAACCAGCAGATCAGATCGCGCCAATCCTGGCCCCTTCTTGCGCGGGATATCCTGCCCTGCAGCAGTGTCGATCACATAGATCGACAGATCGGCCAGTTCCGGGCTGAAAGTTGCTGCCAGATTATCGCCCCCGGATTCGATCAGGATCAGATCCAGATCCGCAAAGGCGCTGCGCAGATCGGCGACGGCAGCCAGGTTGATGCTGGCATCCTCGCGGATTGCGGTATGCGGGCAGCCGCCAGTTTCAACGCCACGGATACGCGCGGCCGGCAGAACCTGCGCGCGGGTCAGGTAGTCCGCATCTTCACGGGTATAGATGTCATTGGTGATGACTGCCATGGAACAGCGGTCGGCCAGCGCCGCGCAAAGCTTTTCCGTCAGCGTGGTCTTGCCGGCGCCGACAGGGCCACCGATTCCAACACGAAGAGGGCCATTGGGGCTGGTCATGTGCGAAAGATCCTGACTTCCAAAGTTTCATGGCGCATCGCAGCCATATCTGCACCGGGGGTAAAAGTGCCGATGCTGTCAAGCGGGGCGGTTGCAGCCTCGGCCGCAAGCGCGTTGATAATAGGGGCCAGTCTGGTCAGCATCGCCTGAGCCTCGGTCTGGCCCAGCGGCAGAAACCGCGTCGCCGCCGAAATCATCTGTGCCGCAGAGCCATGCAGGAACAGCGCCAGCACCTCTTGCGTGGCCAGATTCAACGAGGCTGTCGCCACCCCTACGGCGACAGGATAGGGCAGCAGTGGCAGCTCAGCCCCGGTAATCCCGCCGATCAGGGCACAGAAAGCCCGTCCCTGCTCCATCAGCTCGGTTTCGCGTTCGGCACAGCTGGCATAGCTGAGGATCAGGTCAGACAGCATCTGGCAATCGGCCCCCGCCCGGGCATGAGCCAGGATGATCGCATCCGTGCGCGCAGATCCGCGGCACAGGATCGCGGTCACCCAAGCCTCCACATCTGCGGCAGTGCGGATGATGCCGGTTGCCATCGGCTCTTCCAGGCCCTGACTATAGCCGAAACCGCCGATCGGAAAAGCCGGCGACAGCCATTGATGCAGTTTCAGCCGATCGTCAGTCATGAAAATGGAAATGCCCATCGCCATGGCTGTGTCCATGTCCAAAATCCGGACCATGATCATGGCCCATGGTGCGGCCGTGGCCATAGGCCCCCCCTTCGGGGCGGAAAGGCGCCTCGGCCAGCGTCAGCGCGGCCCCCAGGCCGGTCAGCATCTTTTCCAGCACATGGTCACGGCGGATCACCAGATGATCGCCCGCAATCTGGCAGGGCGTATGGCGGTTGCCGATATGCCAGGCCAGCCGCGGCAGATCGCCCCGGATCTGCACCACGGGTTCCTGCGCGGCAATCACCACAATCAACCGCCCATCGGACAGCTGAAAGGCATCGCCATGGTCCAGACTGGTGGTTTCGCCCAGATCAACCAGAAAGCTGCTGCCATCTTCGGCCTGCAAGCGTTTGCGACGCAGAAACCGGGTATCATACCCCAGAATGACGCGGCTATCCGCCTTCAGCCAGTGGCCAGAGCGGAGGATGGAATGGGCGGTGATCTGTTCCATGATTCGTTAACTCTCCGGTCGCAAACTGGTTGGGCAAAAAGGAATCCATGATGGCCGACCAGACGCTTCTTGATGAACTGGCCGCTCTGCGCGCCCAGATCCGCCAGCTTCAAGCACGGGAAGCCGCGCTTGCGCTGGAGGTGGAAGATACCCCCCACCCGGCGCCACGGCCGGGCTGGCCAATCCGTCGCGCCGGGCAGGGGAGGGCTTTGCACTAGAACAGGAAATACCTCTGTGCCAGCGGCAGTTCTTTCGCGGGTTCACAGGTCAGCAGAACACCATCCGCCCGCACCTCATAGGTTTCGGGGTTCACCTCGATCATCGGGGTGGCGGCGTTCAGCTTCATGTCGGATTTGCCGATGCTGCGGGTGCCCTGCGCCGCATACAGCTGTTTCTGCAGGCCCAGTTCGGCGCCCACGCCATTGGCGATGGCCGCACCCGAAAGGAAGGTGGCACAGCTCATATGCCGCGCCCTGCCCAAAGCACCGAACATCGGGCGTGAATACATCGGCTGCACCGGAATCGATCCATTCGGATCGCCCATCTGCGCCAGCACGATCATTCCGCCCATCAACACCATGTCCGGTTTCGCGCCAAAGAAGGCAGGCGACCACAGCACCAGATCGGCGCGTTTGCCCACCTCTACGCTGCCGATATGGCGGGAAAGTCCGTGTGTTATCGCAGGATTGATGGTGTATTTGGCGATATAGCGGCGGACGCGGAAATTGTCGTTTGCGCCGGTTTCCTCGGCCAGCCTGCCCCGCTGCACCTTCATCTTGTGGGCGGTCTGCCAAGTACGGGTAATCACTTCGCCAATCCGCCCCATGGCCTGACTGTCGGACGAGATCACCGAAAACGCCCCCATATCATGCAGGATATCTTCGGCGGCGATGGTTTCCTTGCGGATGCGGCTTTCCGCAAAGGCCACATCCTCGGGGATCGACCGGTCAAGGTGATGGCAGACCATCAGCATGTCCAGATGTTCCTCAACCGTGTTCACGGTGTACGGCATCGTCGGGTTCGTCGAAGACGGGATCACGTTCTGGCTGCTGACCACGCGCATGATATCGGGCGCATGGCCACCGCCCGCCCCTTCGGTATGAAAGGCGTGGATGGTGCGGCCCTTGATCGCGGCCAGGGTATTTTCCACGAAACCGCTTTCGTTCAGCGTATCGGTGTGGATCATCACCTGCACATCCATGTCATCGGCCACGCTCAGGCAGCAGTCGATGGCGGCGGGAGTGGTGCCCCAGTCTTCATGCAGCTTCAGGGCGCAGGCGCCGGCATTCACCATTTCCACCAGCCCTTCGGGTAGCGAGGCATTGCCCTTGCCCGAAATCCCGAAGTTCATCGGAATGGCATCCACCGCCTGCAGCATCCGCCCGATATGCCAGGGGCCGGGGGTGCAGGTGGTGGCCAAGGTGCCATGCGACGGGCCGGTGCCGCCGCCCAGCATGGTGGTCACGCCCGAATGCAGCGCATCTTCGGCCTGCTGCGGGCAGATGAAATGGATATGCGCATCCATGCCGCCGGCAGTGACGATGCGGCCTTCGCCGGCGATCACATCGGTGGACGGCCCGATGATGATGCTGACACCCGGCTGGGTATCGGGGTTGCCCGCCTTGCCGATGGCGGCAATGATGCCGTCGCGCAGCCCGATATCCGCCTTGTAGATGCCGGTATGATCAACGATCAGCGCGTTTGTGATCACGGTATCTGCCGCGCCGCCGGCCCGGCTGATCTGGCTCTGGCCCATGCCATCGCGGATCACCTTGCCGCCGCCGAACTTCACNNCCGCATAGGCGGGGCGCGAAATTCTGACAGCCATTTACAGATCTCCCATGACCTGTTGGTTGAACCCGTAGACCCGGCGCAGCCCGCCGAAAGGCACCAGCCGCACCTCACGCGCCTGCCCCGGCTCGAACCGCACCGCCGTGCCCGAAGCGATATCCAGCCGCTTTCCACGCGCCGCCGCACGATCAAAGCTCAACCCCGCGTTGGTTTCGGCAAAATGGTAGTGGCTGCCCACCTGAATCGGCCGGTCACCCGTATTCGCCACCATCAACGTGATCGCCTCTGCCCCGTCGTTGAGGGTGATAAAGCCTTCAGCAGGAAAGATTTCTCCGGGTATCATGGGCACCTCTTAGCGGATCGGGTGGTGAACGGTGACAAGTTTGGTGCCATCTGGAAACGTGGCCTCCACCTGAACCGAATGGATCATCTCGGGCACGCCGACCATGCACTGATCCACCGTGATCACATGGGCTCCCGCCTCCATCAGATCGGCAACAGCGCGGCCATCGCGCGCGCCCTCCACCACGAAATCGGTGATCAGCGCGATGGCCTCTGGATGGTTGAGCTTCACGCCACGGGCCAGCCGATTGCGCGCCACCATGGCCGCCAGGCTGATCATGAGCTTTTCCCGTTCGCGGGGGGTCAGGTTCATGCGATATCTCCATTCATCTGCCAGACCCTGGGCAAGGGTCGGCCACGCAACTGGGAAAGTAGCCGCGCCATCTGTTGTTTCAGCGGCCAGAGCGCGGGTGCGGCCAGACGCAGGATCAGCCGCCCATTCCAGGCTGACAGTGCCGTATCACAATCAGGGTTGGCCAGAAGTGGGCGCAGGGCCGATGCGGCATCTTCTGCGCCCTGTGTCACGAAGGCAATCACTGCATAGCAACGCGCAGCGCCCAGCAGTGCCGGCAGGTTGCCATCAGCCAGCGCCCCAGGCCCCAGCGCCAGCGTATCTGACCAGACCGGCCGACCGCTACGCAGGATCTGCCGCTGGTCGATCAGCCGGGCGGCCGACAGGGTTTCGCCCATGGCATGGCGCCCCAGAACCAGTGTTTCGGCCATCAGGCAGCTGGCATCGGTTGCGAGCGTGATTGTCGTCTTGCGGTGCAAGTGGCTGTTTTCAAACAGTATGGTTTCTTGCGGCAACCAGTCCAACCGCCCAGCCTGTGCCACTTCCAGCGCCACTTCCACCCTGGCCTGCCCGCTGGACGCGGCATAGGCGCGTTCGGCAGTCTGCGTTGTTGCCGTCAGCGTCAGATCGGGGGCAACGGTCAGCGAAAACCGCAGGCTATCGCCTCCTGTCAGCCCGCCAGAGGTGTTAAGAAACACCACCTCCGCCGGGGCACCGCCGCCCAAAGGCAGAAAGGCCTTGGCAGAGCCGCGCTGATACAGCCCGGAAAGTGCGGCCCGTCCGCCCCGCATGGCAATGGCCACCTTGGCCTCGCCATGGCTGCGTTGCAGAGTTGCGGCTTCCGGCCCGTCCAGCATCATGCCCCCCGTATTGCGGGCCAGAGTGCATCAGTGCCACCGAAGCACAAGAGCAGGCACAGTCAGCGCGATAGCAGTGTTGGATATCTGCATATAATTTGTGCAGAATGACCGTATTTTAACATCTTGCTGCTTTAGCAGGCCAGAATGACACCCTATTGCACAAGCAGCTCCGCATGAAGCGCCCCGGCGGCGTTTATGCTTTTCAGGATATCGATCATGTCATGCGGGGCCACGCCCAATGCGTTCAGTCCCGCAACCACATCAGACAGGTTAGCCCCTTCGGTGATTTCGGCCAGACCCGTGCCGGGCGCCTTTTCGATACCTGCGGTGCTGCGCGGTACCACAACAGTTTCGCCCGCGCTGAACGGATTGGGTTGGATCGCCAGCGGCGCCTCCTCCACCCGCAACGTCAGGTTGCCCTGTGCCACGGCCACGCGGCTGATCCGTACATCTGCCCCCATGACGATGGTGCCGGATCGCTGATCCACAACCACCCTTGCCCGGGTTTCAGGCTCCACCAGGATATTTTCCAGACGTCCGATCACATGCGCGGGCGAGGCCATCCGCGCCCGGCCGATATCCAGCGATACAGTGCCCGCATCCATCATCGTGGCGATGCGGCTGCCAAATTCACGGTTGATCGCATCCTCGATCCGGCTTGCCGTTGTGAAATCCGGGGCGCGCAGGCCCAGACGCAACGCCGTGATCGAGGTGAAATCGAACTCCACCTCGCGCTCCACGCGCGCACCCGAGGGGATGACACCGGCCGTCGGCACCCCCTGCACCACACGCGCAGCCTCACCCTCTGCCATGATGCCGCCGGCGATGATGGTGCCCTGCGCCACGGCGTAGATCTCGCCATCCGCGCCGTTCAGGGGCGTCATCACCAGCGTGCCCCCCAACAGGCTTTTGGCATCACCGATGGCCGAAACCGTAACATCAATCCGTCCGCCGGAGCGGGCGAAGGGCGGCAATGCGGCTGTAACGAAAACGGCGGCCACATTCTTGGGTCGAAAATCCTCACCAGTGACATTGACGCCCAGCCGTTCCAGAAGATTGGCCATGATTTCTTCGGTATAGGGCGTATTGCGGATGCCGTCGCCAGTGCCGTTCAGCCCGACAACCAGGCCATATCCCACCAGATCATTGCCGCGCACGCCGTCGAACTCCACCAGATCCTTGATCCGCACCGGGCCTGCGAAAGCAAGACCCGGCAGCAGCAGCAAAACCATCAGCAACCGGATCATCGCAGGTAATCCGACAGTTTCAGCCCTGATAGCCGTGCCGTCACCGCGAACAGCATGTCGAGCCTGTCTTGCGCGGCGGTCAGTCGGGTTGCGGTTTCGAATTCGTCAATCTTCAGCATATCCACGCGGGCCAGAGCCAGGGCCGCCTTTTCGGCGGACATGCGGCCCTGCACCTCTGCGATCCGTTCTTCTGCCTGACCCATCCGGGCGGCGAGCCTGTCCAGACCCGGCTGTGCCGCCCGCAAGGCAGATCCGGCAGCAACCGCAAGCTCTGCCTGCGCTTCCATCGCCAGCGGGCTGTCCTTCAGCATCGCAGCCATGGCAAAGGCGCTCAGTGTCTGGCGAAGAGCCGGGTCTGCGGCGGTGATGTCGAGCACAAGGTTTTCACCATCTGCCAAGGGAACGGTGGCGCCAGCAGCCCCGCGATACCCAAACCGGGCCGGATCGTTGAACCAGTCTTCGATCCGCTGCTGCAGTTCCGCCGCAGTCGTGGCCCCCGCCGTTGCATCGCGCAGCTGTGCCAGCATGTCTTCACCCACAGGCAAGGGCGCGCGATCGCTGTTCATTCCTGAAAACACATACCGCCCGGCGGTGACCGTGTTCAGCGTTGCCACGGCAGACAGAAAACCAGCCTCACCGGCCGCAGCCATCCCGACAAGGCCTATTGCGCCACCGCTTTCCGCTGTCGCCAGATCATTGGCCAGATCGGCAGCGCTGCTGTCGAGCCGTGCAAGGCTGGCCTGCATCCCCTCCGCCCGGATCTGCAGATCTGCGGCCGAGACCGAAAAGGCCTCCAGCCTTGACAATGTGGCATCCAGTGCGTGCAGGGGGGCCAGATTTCCCTGCAGCCGCGCCGTCACATCTGCCGTCAACCCCGTCGACATCTCTTGGGAAAGGGTTTGGATGGTGAGCTTTGTCGCAGCCACATTGCGCTGCATCAACAGCGTGCGGGCCAGATCGCCCAGTGAAACCATGGTCATGTCAGATCCCCAGTATCGTGCCGATCATGTCATCAGCCACTTGCAGCACGCGGGCATTGGCTGAAAACGCTTGCTCCACCAGCAAAAGCTGCTGCAGTTCCCGATCACTGTCGACGCCTTGCGCGGCTGCGCTGGTGGCAAGCCCGGACAATCGGGCGGTGGCAAAGCTGTCATCCGCTTCGGCCTCCAGGCGGCGTGTGGCGATATCCGAAAGCAGCGCCGAGGCATGGCTGGCCGCGCTTTGTCCCGTACCATTGGCAGTGGTCAGGGCCTGATGCAGCCGCAGGATCTGTGCAGGATTGCCCACTGGCCCGGGGGTTCCTGCGCCGATTCCGTCGCGCAACAGGGCAAGGTTGCCGCCTGCCGCCGGATCAAGGCGTGGATTGATCTGCAGGCTCTGCGCCAGGCCCGGCATATCCGAAGCAAGGTTGGCGGTGAACAGGCCCGCCTCCCCCTGCACCAGGGTCGGGTCTACCCCATTTGCGGAAAACCGGGCAATCAGATCGGCAGCCAGCATGTCCAGGCCCTGCTGGACATCCGGGGCGAGCCTGTCGCGGATCGCAAAATCGGTCGCCAGACTGCCACCGGACACCAGCCGCCCTGCCGGATCGACAGTCTGGCCGTTCAGTGTCAGGCCAGACAGCCCCGCACCAGCCGACAGTTCGGGGGCCATCTGCTTCGCCGGTGTAAAGCCGAAGACGGCGGCTTGCCCGTCGATCAGTGCCGCCCCGCCTGCGCTGAAAAGGGCAATCCGGCCATCGCCCCGATCCACCTCGCGCAGGGGCAGGATTTGGGCAATCGCATCGATCTCCTGCTGGCGCCGGTCCTGAAGGGCCGAGCTGTCGCCGCCCTGGGCAGTCACCGCCATGATCCGGTTGTTCAGATCCTCCACCCGGGCAAGGCTGGTATTGAGCGTGCCGATCTGGCTGCCGATCCGGGTATCTGCGGCCGATCGGGCATCTGAAATGGTTCTGGCAGCATCGGCAATCCGGTCTGCCAGATCGGCTGCCGCCTGCACCGCCTTTGCCAGCAGCGGTTCAGACTCCGGCTGCGCCGCGGCCATCAGAAAAGCAGCATCCAGATCGGCAATCCGCTGCGTCAGCCCGCCCGCATCTTCGGCCAACCCCAGCGCGGCTTCTGCGGTTTCCAGAAAGCCGCGCCGCCCGGCCGCCGCTGCATGTTCGGCTGTGGCCACGCGGCGATCCGCCAGCAGCGCCTGATCCTGCAGCCGCGCAATCCCCAGAACGGAAACCCCGGCACTTTCGGCATGGGTGCCCAGTTGCGTTTCGCGCCGGGCATAGCCGGGGGTGGCGGCATTGGCGATATTGGCAGAGATCACTTCGGCCATGCGCGATGCAGCCGTCAGGCCAGACATGGCAGCCGACATTGCAGAAGACAGGCTCATGATATTCCTCAGGTTTAAGGGTGGTCCCGGCTGTCATCACAAGGGATCAGCGTTTGATGTTCGTGGTTTCCTGCAGCATTTCATCCACCGTCTGAATCACCTTGGCATTGGAGGAATAGGCGCGCTGGGTCTGGATCAGGCTGGTCAGTTCTGCCGCAACATCGGTGGTCGATCCCTCGCGCGCATAGCCTGCGATATTGCCCGTCGGCCCTTCACCAGCATCCCACAGGAAGAAGGCACCCGAATCCGGCGATACGCCATAGGCCTGATTGTCCAGCGGGGTCAGGCCGTCGGGGTTGGGCACATCGACCAGCGGCACCTGAAACAGCGTGCGGGTAAACCCGGTGTCATAGGTGGCCACCACCAGACCTGCCTCATTCACCTCCACCCCCGTCAGCGTACCAACCGGAGAGCCGGCCTTGCCCACCGCCGTGGGCGAGAAACTGTCACCGATCTGGGTCAGCAGCGATTCACCGCCGGGGGTGCCGATCTCCATCTCCAGCGGTCCGCCGCCCAGATCAAGGGTGATCGCGCCAGTGGCTGCATCATAGGCCCCGCCCGCAACCACGGTCACAGAGGCCAGCGCCCCGCCGCCGTCGCGTGTGGCATCGAACACCAGATCATATTCGCCCACCACTGCCCCGTCCGATGCGGAATCCGTCACCACCATCCGCCAGCTGTTCGAACTGCCATCGGCAGGCACCGTGGGCGTGAAGGTGAACTGCAGCGATTCCGTGGTGCCAAGATTGCCGTAATATTCCACCGTCAGTGGCAAGGCCTCGCCCGTCGCCTCGGCTTCTGTTCCGGTGGCGGGCAGGTTGACCCCCAGTTTCACCGCCGTGGTCGGATCACCCGCCAGATCATTGGTGCGGATCACCACGGGTTGCAGCCCGCTGACCGTATCGCGCGACGTGGCAGAGATCGTGCCATCCGCCGCCGCAGGCCAGCCCATCAGCACCAGACCGGAATCGGTTTTCAGATAGCCGTCACGGTCCGGGCTGAAAGAGGCGGTTGTGGTCAGCTGCAGGGATTCAGCCGAAATGGCATCGGCATCGGCCTGGGGGGCGACAGGCAGCATCCCCCGCCCCGATACCGCCAGATCCAGCGCGCTGGAGGTTGAAACCAACGCCCCCCGTTCCGCAATCAGCCGCGAACTGCTGCTGCGCACGCCCCCGGCAGAATAGCTGGAGGCGTTCTGCTGACCGGTCATCACCAGCGCCTCGAAATCGGTGGTGACCCGTTTGTAGCCATAGGTGCCGGAGTTGGCGATATTGTCCGATATGGTGGCCAGCCGGTTGGCATTGGCATTAAGCCCGGCCACACCGGCATTCAGGGCAGAAGAAATCGTCATGCAAAGCGCGCCTTTCTGAACCTCGATTCCATCGTGTGAAACCAAGGCTGCGCCCTTCGCCTTAAGATTGCCCTAACCGGACCCGGCTTTCCGTCAGCGATCCCGCCGCAACAGCACGATTTCGACGCGGTTGTTGCGCGTTACCATCGGATCTGCCGTTACCGGCTTGCGGTCGGCATGGCCCGCAATGCGCCGCAGCCGATCCGCAGGCAGCCCTGCCTGTTCCAGCAGGCTGCGCATCGCCTGTGCCCGTGCCGCCGAAAGATCCCAGGCCGGATTGCGCCGCAACACCAGCGGATAGGCCCGCACATGGCCATTCACCGCAATACCGTTGCGGGTGATCGCCAGAACTTCGGCCAGCATCCGGGCCAGCGGTTGCAGCACGGGGGCAGGATCGGCCGTTTCCGCCAGAAACAGCGGGTTGTCGTCCAGATCGTAAAGCTCGATCACCAGCCCCTCATCCGTCACGCGGGTCACGACATGGCGCAGCGCCATTTCCATCGTCATGCTTTCGCCGCCAAAGGCTGTCAGCGCCCGGTCTATATCTGCCTTGGCCGCCGCAAGCGCACCCTCTTCCCCCGGATCTCGCCCGCCGGCGATGCCGGTGCCTGATTTCGCCTCCAGCTTGTCGGAAAACATCGCCTCGCCATGCAGCACATCTTCACCCCCCGCAGAGCTGCGGGTCAGTGAAATATTGGGGTTGAAGTAATCCGCTACCCCCTTGCGCTGTTTTTCCGTCGTTGCGCCCAGCAGCCACATCAGCAGGAAGAAGGCCATCATGGCCGTCACGAAATCGGCATAGGCCACTTTCCACGCCCCACCGTGGTGCCCGCCGCCGCCTACGATCTTCTTCCGTTTGATGATGACTGGCGCGGCATTTCCTTTGCCCGCCATCACACACACCTGTTTTACACCCAGCCCCAGAATGGCCGATCGCGGTGAAAGACGGCTTAACAGCTAAAAAGCCGGGCAAAATCAGGCGAGCAGATGCACCGGCCCGCCCGCCGCCTGCGCATCGCTTTCATCATGTGTCACCAGCAGCGTGGGCAGGCCTTCGGCGCGCGCATGTTCAAAGGCAAAATGGCGGATTTCAGATCTGAGGCCTGCATCCAGCCGCGAAAACGGCTCGTCCAGCAGCAGGACGGGCGGGGCATAGGCCAGGGCGCGGGCCAGGGCCACACGCTGCTGCTGCCCGCCNNAGGGTTCGCATCAGCGCGGCGCGGGCGCGCTGCCCGCCAGACAGGGTGGCGGGGTCACGATCAAAGAACCCGCTCAGGCCGGCCCGGTCCAGCGCCGCTTCTATGGCCTGCCGCCGGGCGCTGCGGCCGCGCAGGGCGGGCGTCAGGCCGAAGGCCAGGTTTTCACCTACGCTCAGATGCGGGAACAGCAGCGCTTCCTGAAACATCAGGCCGATGCGCCGGGCTTCGGCAGGCAGGTTCCCCACATTCAGCCCATCCAGAAAGATCTCGCCCTGCAGCCGGAATTGGGGCGCCAGATGGCCGCCGATGGCATCCAGCAGCGTGGATTTGCCCACCCCCGATGGGCCCATCACCGTATAGATCATCCCCGGTGGCACCGAAAGATTCAGCGCCGGAAACAGCGGGGCGCCGCCATGCGGGGTCAGGGTCAGGGCGCGCAATTCCAGTGTCATCCAGCCCTCATGGCGCGGCGGTTGCGGAACATCAGGGCCGGCAAGCCCAGGGCCAGTGCATAGGCCAAGGCGGGCAGCCCCGCCAGCAAAAGGCCCGAAACCGCCGCCGCCCGCCGGTCTGCGCCAGAGGCCAGCGCCACGGCCTCGGTGGCCAGCGTGGGCACGCGGCCCGCCCCCATGAACAGCGTGGGCAGAAACTGCGCCGTCGACACCGCAATGCCAAGTGCTGCGGCGGCCAGCAGCGGTGCCGCCAGCAGCGGCAGCTTCACGCGGAACAGCCGCCGCCCCGGGCCGGCCCCCAGCGCTGCGGCGGCACGGATCTGCCTCTGGTCGATCGACCGCCAGGGATCAGACAGCGCCAGCAGCACATAGGGAAAGACGAACAGCATCTGCGCCCAGAAGACCGCAGGCAACCGCTGCAGGCCCAGTTGCAGAAACAACCCGTTCAACCCGAACAGAAATCCGATCTGCGGCAGCAGCAGCGGTGACAGCAGCAGGCCCTCGGCCCAGCGGGCACGCGGCATCTGGCCCCGGTCTTCGCCCTCCAGCCAAGCCACGGCCAGCACCAGCGCCAAGGTCGTTGTGGCCAGTGCCAGCACCAGCGTCGTGACCAGCGGTCGCGCCCAGCTGCCCCACATCCAGCCCCGCAGTGTCAGCCCCTCGGGCCAGAGATCAGGAAAGCTCCACCGGAAGGCAAAGGCCCAGACCGCGATCAACAGCAGCGCCGAAACGCCCGCCAGCAGCAGCCCTTGCCCCAGCGCCGCGGGCAGCGCCAGGTTCAGCCGTCGCCCGCGCCCGCCCCGCATGATCCAGCGGCGCCCGGCACGGGCCATGCCGCGCTCCGCCAGCCACCACACCCCGATCACCGCTGCAATCAGCAGCACCAGAAGCACTGCCCCGGCGCTCGCCGGCAGAATCATGGCCGGGTCAGGGTCGGTAAAGCCGCGGGTCAGCACCACAGCCAGCGTTGGGGGCTGGCCAGGGCCAAGGATCATCGCCATATCCACCACCGACAGGGCATAGGCCAGCGTGATGAATACCGGCAGCCGGACCAGCGGGTATAGCTGTGGCAACACCAGCTTCAGCCAGACCGCCCCCGCCGAATAGCCCAGAGACCGGCCCGCTGCCATGATCTGCGCCATGGGCAACCGCGCCTGTGCCGCAGCCAGCATCAACAGCAGAAACGGCATCTCCTTCACCGCCAGCCCGAACAGCAGCGCCAGACCCTGCGCATCATTCACCGTGGCAAAGGGGGGTGGCACCTGCCAGCCCATCGGCAGCGCGATCACCCGCGCGATCCAGCCCGAAGGGGCCAGCAGAAAGGCCAGCCCCAGCGCCAGCGCCGCATGGGGCGTGGCCAGCAGCGGCGGCATCATCCGCAACACCGCCGGAAACCGGGCCAGTAACCCCAGCGCCGCCAGCAGGGCCAGCAGCGTAGATCCGATGCCGGTGAACAGCGTCAGCGCCAGGCTCGTGCCAAAACCCGGCAGCCCGATCAGCTCGCGCAGCGGCGCCAGTGTCGGGCCTGCCTGCCCAAGCGCCGGCAGATGGCCCAGGGCCGCCGCCAGCGTCAGCCCTGCCCCGGCGGCAATCGGCAGGGCGAACCCCACCAGGATCACCGCCAGAACCGCAGCCCGAAGCCCGCGGCCGGCCCGCTTCATTTCGTGCTACGCTGCGCCCAGTCTGCGGTCACACGGGTCATCCAGCCGGGATGCGGCTCCAGCAGCGTCGGCCCCAGATCCTCCAGCCGGGGCAAGGCCGGCGCTGCGGGCAATGCCGCGAACAGCGCCTGCTCCTCTGGCCCCAGCTTTGCCGGATCCAGCACCGAAAAGCTGCCAAGGATGCTGATATCCTGCGCCTTGGCCTGCGTGGCAGGCTCCAGCAGGAAATTCGCCACCACCTCGGCGCCGGCCTTGTGGGCGGCATTATACGGAATGGCGACAAAGCTGATATTGCCGATACTGCCCCCCTCAGGCACGAAGACCCGGGCGGTTTCGGGCAGCAGGCCCTGTTCGATGAAGGCCGCCGTCGATGCCGGGTCAAAGCTCATGGCAATGTCGATCTCGCCATCGTTCAGCAATTTGGTCTGCACGCTTTCATCTTCGGGGAAAGCCTCGCCGGCCCGCCACAGATTGGGGCGCAGCGCGTCATACCAGGCCCAAAGCGGGGCAGTGGCCGCTGCATAGCTTTCATCGGTGGGCGCTGATTGCAGGGCTGCGGCATCCGGTGCCAGTTCGACCAGCGCCTGTTTCAGAAAGGTCGCCCCCATGAAATTCGACGCATCAGGATGCGTCATCCGCCCGGGATGCGCCGCCGCCCAGTCGACAAAACCCGCCATCGAGCTCGGCAGATCACCCGCCCGCGCCGTATCGGCCACAAAGACGAATTTCGCCAGCCGCCACGGGCTTTCCATGCCATCGACCGGCACGGTGAAATCGACCGAAGCTGCCGATTCCGGCGACAGATCAAGATATTTCGCATTCGGCAGCTGCGGCACAAACGGCCCGTGCAGCAGCCCCTGCTCTTTCATCGCCAGAAAATTCGGCCCGTTGATCCAGATCAGATCCACCGCGCCATCCGCATCCTGGCCGACGGTCTTTTCCGACAGCACGCGCGTCACCGCCTCGGCAGTATCGGTCAGCTTCACATGTTCGACGCTGACGCCATAAAGCCGCTCGGTTTCATTTCCGACCCAGGCCAGAAAATCATTGGTGCGCGTATCGCCGCCCCAGGCGTTGAAATAGACTGTCTGGCCGCGCGCGGCCTCCAGCGTGGCTTGCCAGTCATCGGCGAGCGCAGGGGTGACAAGGGCAGAGCAAAGGGCAAGGGCAGCAAGAAAACGCATGAAACCTCCGGATGTTTGTTCCGGTGTAGCGCGCCTATGCCGTTCCGTCACCTTCCCCACGCGAAGGTGATGAACGCGCTGCCCCAGACTCTGGCCCAGACTCTGCCGCCGACAGCGCCGCCTGCACATCCTCCAGCCGCCAGCCGATGCGGCGGGTCAGCCCGTCGCGCACCGCCCAGAACAGTNNCAGCAGCCGATAGAAGGCCCGCTTCTGATCGCCCTGTTTCAACCCGCGCAGCAGCCATTTCGGCAATACGATGGCCAGCGCCGGCCAGAACCAGATTCCCGCCGCCCGGCGATACAGCAGCAGCAGGTTGCGGTGGTAGAAATAGGTCTTCCAGATCGGACGAAACGCCCCATCCGCCGAAAAGGTGGAACAATCATGCTCAAACCGGATGCCCGGAAAGAACCCGATCCGGCAGCCGATCGCCGTCAGGCCCAGCGTATACAGCCCGTCTTCGGCATAGACGAACAGCCGCCCCTCCGGAAACCCGCCACGCTCGATGGCATGGCGCGACAGAAACAGCCCGACGAAGGACGCCCCATCCACCCGCATCGGTTCTGTCCGGTCGAAATCGGCATCGTTCAGATGAAACGCCGCGCGCCCGCCGCCGGCAAAGGTGCGCAGAAAGATCTTCGGATGCCAGAACGGGTTCAGCACCGGCCGGTTCATCCCGCACACCCGCCCATCGGGAAAGCGCACGGCGGCCGATACGGCATCCCAATCGTCGGTTTCGGCCGCCCGAAACGCCGCCACCGCGCCCGGCTCTGGCCGGGCGTCATCATCCTGCACCAGCACCCAGTCCGGCGCGTGATGCTGCATCGCATGGCGCAGCGCCAGCTCGAACCCGCCGGCCCCGCCAAGGTTTGCCGGCGACAGGATCAGATCCAGCCGCGGATCGGTGATCCCCGCCAGCATGTCGCGCGTGCCATCGGTCGATCCATTGTCCACCACCACCAGCGCGTCGATGGGTTCGGCCAGCAGCCGCTCCACCGTCGGCCCGATCTGCGCCAGACGGTTGTAAGTGACCACAACAGCACAGATGCGCGCCGCAGACATCAGAGCGGGTTGACCGTGAAGGCAGGCATCTTTTCCTGGGCTTCCGTCGCCGCCAGGAAGCGGCGCCCGCAATCCAGCGCCTCGCGGATGGTCACATCCATATCAAGGTAACGATAGGTGCCCAGCCGGCCCACGAAGGTCACATTCGGCTCAGCCTCGGCCTTGGCGACATACTCGGCCAGCAGCGTCTTTTCCGCCACCTGCCGGATCGGGTAATACGGAATATCCTCCGGCCCGCAGGCGCGCGAGAATTCCTTGTACAGCACCGATCCCTCATGGCTTTCCCAGGGCGAGAAATGCTTGTGTTCGGTGATGCGGGTATAGGGCACATCCACATCGCCGTAATTCATCACGGCACAGCCCTGATAATCGCCCTGATAGCTGAACCGTTCAAAATCCAGCGTGCGATAGCCCAGCCGGCCCAGATCGAAGCCGAACCAGCCGTCAATCGGGCCGGAGTAGAACACATGGTCATAATCCGCCGCCTGAGCGCGGCTGAACGTGGTGTTCAGCCGGACGGTGATATTCTCGTGGTCCAGAATCCGTTCCACCATGGCGGTATAGCCGTTTTCCGGCATCCCCTGAAACTGGTGGAAGAAATAGTTGTCGTCATAGTTGAACCGCACCGGCAGCCGCTTCAGGATCGAGGCCGGCAATTCACTGGGCGAACAGCCCCATTGCTTGATCGTATAGCCCTTGAAAAACGCCTCATACAGATCCGGTCCGACAAAGCGCAAAGCCTGTTCTTCAAAGGTCTGCGGGTCGCTGATCGTGGTATCGGCCTTGCTTTCCAGAAAGATCTTCGCCTCATCGGGGCGCAGGGTCTGGCCGAAGAACTGGTTGATCGTGTGCAGGTTCACCGGCAGCGAATAAACCGCCCCCTGCGACGTGGTCTTCACCCGGTTCTTGTAGGGCAGGAAGGTTTCATAGCGGTTCACATAATCCCACACCTCGGCATCATCGGTGTGAAAGATATGCGGGCCATAGATATGCACCATCACATCCGTATCGGCATCTNNTCGCCACATGCGGCCGCGCATCCACAATGGTAATCCGGTGGCCGGCCTCGGCCAGCATCCGCCCGATCACGGCGCCTGAAAGTCCCGCGCCCACCATCAGACAATGCTTGCTCATGAATGTCGGCCCCTCTGAAATCCGGTTTGCTTTCCCCTATCATACACCCCGCCCAAGTAAAGGGAGCGCGGGCCGCCGCAGGCCGACTGTCGCCCATCCGGCGCCCCTCTGGCCGCCCGCCCGCTTGCCCGGCGCGGCTGGGCGCGCCATATAGGGGCGGCACTGGAGGCAGATGGATATGGCAGAAGACAGGTTTCCCGGCTGGCATGGCACCACAATTCTGGCGGTGCGCCGCGGTGGCGAGGTGGTGGTGGCAGGCGATGGCCAGGTGAGCCTGGGCCAGACCGTCATCAAGGGCACGGCGCGCAAGGTG
>DOMY01000136.1 GCA_003509785.1 Gemmobacter sp. | reverse complement strand
TGCTGCTCGACGAACCGACCAACCATCTTGACGCGGAAAGCGTCACCTGGCTGGAAAATCATCTGAAGGAATATGCCGGGTCGGTCCTGATGATTACCCACGACCGCTACTTCCTCGACAACGCCGCCGGCTGGATTCTCGAACTCGATCGCGGAAAATATTTCCCCTACGAAGGCAATTACTCCACCTATCTGGAGAAGAAGGCCAAGCGTCTGGAGCAGGAGGATCGCGAAGCCTCCGGCCGTCAGAAGGCGATCAACGACGAACTGGAATGGATCCGGGCCGGTACCAAGGGCCGCCAGACCAAGTCCAAGGCGCGTATCAAAAAGTTCGAAGAGCTGGTCGCCGGGCAGAACAACCGCTCGCCGGGCAAGGCGCAGATCGTCATCCAGGTGCCCGAACGTCTGGGCGGCAAGGTGATCGAATTCAAGAACATCACCAAGTCATTCGGCGACAAGCTGTTGTTCGAAGATCTGTCCTTCCTGTTGCCGCCGGGCGGCATCGTTGGCGTCATCGGGCCGAACGGCGCGGGTAAATCGACCCTGTTCAAGCTGATCACCGGCCAGGAACAGCCCGATTCGGGTGAGATCGACATCGGCACGACCGTACGCCTTGGCTTTGTCGACCAGAGCCGCGATCATCTGGACGACAGCAAGAATGTCTGGGAAGAAGTGTCCGACGGCCTCGATTATGTGAAGGTCAACGGCCATGACATGTCGACGCGGGCCTATGTCGGCGCCTTCAACTTCAAGGGGCAGGACCAGCAGAAGAATGTCGGCAAGCTGTCAGGCGGGGAACGCAACCGCGTTCATATCGCCAAGATGCTGAAAAAGGGCGGCAACGTGCTGCTGCTTGACGAACCGACCAACGATCTGGATGTGGAAACGCTGGATCTTCTGCAGGATCTGCTGGGCGAATATGACGGCACGGTGCTGCTGGTCAGCCACGACCGTGATTTCATCGACCGGGTTGCCACCACAACCATCGCGCTGGAAGGCGGCGGCAATGCCACCGTCTATGCCGGGGGCTGGACGGATTATCTGGCGCAGCGCCCTGCGGCACAGGAGGCTGCGGCGGCCAAGGCGGCGGCTGCCGCCCCGAAAGCTGCCCCCGCGCCGGTGAAACGATCCGATGGGTTGAGTTTCAGCGAACGCAAGCGGCTTAACGAATTGCCCGGCGTGATCGAAAAGCTGGAGCGCGAGATTGCCAAGCTGGCGGAGCTGCTGGAAAGCCCCGATCTGTTCAGCAAGGAGCCTGTGAAGTTCCGCAAGGCGACCGAGATGATGGCGCAACGTCAGGCCACGCTGACCGCTGCCGAGGAAGAATGGATGGGGCTGGAAGAAAAGGCTGGCTGAACAAGCCTTTTCACCTGCCATCAAGGCCGCGTGAGGCGGCCTTGCCTCTGTTGCGCCAAAAGCCGAGATCGGCGGTGCCGCGATGCAGCAGTCATCGCGGCGTGGCAAAATGGAGAATAACATGAAACGCTATGCCGCAGCCCTTGTCGGAAGCATGATGCTGGCCGCACCGGCCCTTGCCGGTGGACCGGCCACCCCGGTGGCAGAGGCCCCGGTTGCTGTGCCGGTGGCGGTTGTTGCCCCCTCGCTGGGTGGTGACTGGGGCGGGGCCTATGTCGGTGGCCATCTGGGCTATGCCGATGTCGGCAGTTCGGGCAATGTGATCGAGGGCAATGGCGCGATCGGCGGTCTGCAGGCCGGCTATCGCTGGGATCTGGGCACCGCCGTTCTGGGCGCCGAACTGGATGCCAGTCTTGCCGATGTCGGATTTGACGGTGGCAATGGCAAGCTGGACAATGTCGCGCGGCTGAAGCTGCAGGCGGGCTATGACATGGGCCGCACGCTGGTCTATGCCACGGCGGGCGGCGCCTATGCCGATGCCAAGGTGAATGGCGCGAGCCTGAGCGATACCGGCTATTTCGGTGGTCTGGGCGTGGATTACGCCGTGAACGACAAATGGACGGTGGGTGGCGAGCTGCTGGCGCATAAGTTCAACGATTTCGATGGCAGCGGCGTCGATGCCGATGCCACGACGGCAACGATCCGGGCGAACTTCCGCTTCTGATCGGGTCTGAGAGCATGGGGGAAGCCGCGCGCAGGCAAATGCGCGCGGCTTTTCCATTGGCGCGCCGCTTCGCTGTTTCCATGCCGGGCCGAAACCGCTAATCCGCTGGCGGAAGATACCGGAAGGAGAGCGCCATGGTGGCCATCAGGCTCTACAATACCCGCACCCGCCAGGAGGAAGAGCTTGTACCGCTCATCCCGGGCAAGCTGCGCATGTATGTCTGTGGCCCCACGGTTTATGACCGCGCCCATATCGGCAATGCCCGCCCGGTGGTGGTGTTTGACACGCTGTTCCGGCTGCTGCGCCATGTCTATGGCGAGGGGGCGGTGACCTATGTGCGCAACTTCACCGATGTGGATGACAAGATCAACGCCAAGGCGGCGCAGACCGGCCGCCCGATCCGCGACATCACCGATGAAACCATCGGCTGGTATCACGACGACATGGATGCGCTCGGCGCCCTGCGTCCCACGCATGAGCCGCGCGCGACCGAATATATCGGCGCGATGATCGCGATGATTGCCGATCTGATCGACCGCGGCCATGCCTATGCGGCAGAGGGCCATGTGCTGTTCGATGTGCGCAGCTATGCCGAATACGGGCGGCTGTCGGGGCGCAGCGTCGATGACATGATCGCGGGTGCGCGTGTCGAGGTGGCGCCCTACAAGCGCGATCCGATGGATTTCGTGCTGTGGAAACCGTCGGATGACAGCCTGCCGGGATGGGAAAGCCCCTGGGGCTGGGGGCGGCCGGGTTGGCATATCGAATGCTCGGCCATGGCGAAGGAATTGCTGGGCGAGACCTTCGACATTCATGGTGGCGGCATCGACCTGCAGTTTCCGCATCACGAGAATGAAATCGCGCAAAGCTGCTGCGCCAGCCACACAGGCAAGTTCGCCAATATCTGGATGCACAACGAGATGCTGCAGGTCGAGGGCAAGAAGATGTCCAAATCCTTGGGCAATTTCTTCACCGTGCGCGATCTGCTGGATCAGGGCTATCCGGGCGAGGTGATCCGCTTTGTCTATCTGGGCACGCATTATTCCAAGCCGATGGACTGGACGCATGAGAAGGCCGAACAGGCCGAGGCGACGCTGCGCAAGTGGCGGGAGCGCACGAGAGACGTGATTCCTGGCGAAGTGCATCCGGGCGTGCTTCAGGATCTGGCGGATAATCTGAATACTGCGGGCGCGATTGCGGAACTTCATGTATTGGCCAACGCCCATGACGCCCCGACCCTGCTTGCCAGCGCAAGGTTGATGGGGCTTCTGACAGAGGAACTGGGTGGTTGGGAAACCGAAGGCCCGGCGGATGGTGCAACGCTTTCGGCGCTTGACGATCTGGCGCGGCGATTGGCCAGGCTTCGCGAAGTGGCGATGGATACCAAGAATTTCAGCGAAGTTGATACGCTGAAACAGGCCCTGATCGCGGCTGGGGTTGAGGTGCGCATGTCCAAGGCCGGGGTGGAGCTGCTGCCCGGTGCGGGCTTCGATGCCGAAAAGGTTTGGGCTTTAAAAGGATGAAACCCCGCATCTACCTTGACTGGAACGCCACCACGCCGCTGCGNNTCGGTTCATGCCGAGGGGCGGGCGGCGAAAAGCCTGCTGGAAAAGGCGCGGGGGCAGATTGCCGCCGCGCTTGGCGCCGATGGGGCGGATATCGTCTTCACCTCGGGGGCGACCGAAGCGGCGGCGCTGGCCTGTGCCGGGCGCGGGCTGATGTGTGCGGATGTGGAACATGAGGCGGTCAGCGCCTGGTGTGATGCCAGCCTGCCGGTGGATCAGTCGGGCAGGGTGGCGGTGGACGATCCGGCCCGCACGGCGCTGCAGCTGGCCAATTCGGAAACCGGCATCCTGCAGGATCTGCCGCAGGGGCTTGCTGTCACCGATCTGACGCAGGGCTTTGGCAAGCTGGCCTTCGCCTTTAACTGGCTGGGTGCCGATATGGGGCTGGTTTCGGCGCACAAGCTGGGCGGGCCCAAGGGTATCGGCGCGCTGGTGATCCGGCAGGGGCTGGATGTGGCAGCGCAGCTGAAGGGCGGCGGGCAAGAGATGGGGCGGCGCGCGGGCACCGAAAACCTGATCGGCATCGCCGGATTTGCGGCGGCCGCCGTGGCGGCGCAGCGCGATCTGGCCGCTGGCGTGTGGGAGCGGGTGTCTGGAATTAGAAATATTCTAGAGTCAGCATTGTCAGCCGAAGCAAATGGGACTATTTCGGTCGGGAAAGGCGGCGCGCGGCTGCCCAACACGCTCTGCCTCGTGACGCCCGGCTGGAAGGGTGAAACGCAGGTGATGCAGATGGATCTGGCGGGGGTTGCGGTTTCGGCCGGCTCTGCCTGTTCCAGCGGCAAGGTGAAAGCCAGCCGCGTGCTGCGCGCCATGGGGTTTGATGATGTCGCGGCGGCCTCGGCGCTGCGGGTGTCGATCGGCCCCGATACGACGGAAGATGAGGTGCTGCGCTTTGCCGATGCCTGGGTAAAGCAGTATCGCAAGGCCCGCGCGCGGGCGTGAGAAGGGGAAAGCCATGACGGCACTGGACACCGAAGACCAGATCGAAGTGCGCGAGGGCGTGGATCGGGAAACCATCGAAACCGTGCAGGCCATGGCCGGCAAGTACAAGCACGGCTGGGAAACCGACATCGAGATGGAATATGCGCCGAAAGGGCTGAGCGAGGATATCGTTCGCCTGATCAGCGAAAAGAACGGCGAACCGGAANNAAGCTGGGCATCCCGCTGAAGGAACAGATGCTGCTGGCCGGTGTCGAAGGCGCCGACGAGCCGCGCAAAGTGGCGGTGGATGCAGTGTTTGACAGCGTGTCCGTGGGCACGACGTTCAAAGAGGAACTGCGCAAGGCGGGCGTGATCTTCTGCTCGATCTCGGAAGCCGTGCGTGAACATCCGGAACTGGTGAAGAAGTATCTGGGCACTGTGGTGCCGCCTTCGGACAATTTCTTTGCCACGCTGAACTGCGCTGTCTTTTCGGATGGTTCGTTCGTCTATATCCCAGAAGGCGTGCGCTGCCCGATGGAG
>DOMY01000188.1 GCA_003509785.1 Gemmobacter sp. | reverse complement strand
ATCCGTCTGGCCCGAACCGGCAGAGCCGGGCGATTTCTGCGCCGATCTGCGCCGTTTCGGCTATCCTGATGCTCCCGCCGATGTTCTGCTGGCGGCCTTCCGCCTGCGGTTCCGCCCCTGGGCGCAGGGCCCGCTTTCCCGCGAAGATGCCGCGCTGGCCGCTGATCTGGCCGCGCGCTTTCCGGTTGACGCTGTGCCCGCACAGGCGTAAGCCGCCCCTCGCGCGGATGGCTGGATGACCGCGGGGCCAAAGTCGAAAGGCTGGCCGCGAGGAAAGTCCGGACTCCATGAAGGAAGGGTGCCGGGTAACGCCCGGCGGGGGTAACCCCAGGGAAAGCGCCACAGAGAACAGACCGCCTCGCCAAAGCGAAGGTTCGCCTTCGACGCGGATGAGGTAAGGGTGAAACGGTGGGGTAAGAGCCCACCGCGGACCTGGCAACAGGGACGGCACGGCAAGCCCCACCCGGAGCAATGCCGAATAGGGGCCTCGCGCGGAAAGGTCCGACGATATGCCGCAAGGCTGTCGGAGACCTCCGCAAGGGATACTTCAGCCCAAGAGAGCCCGGGTTGGCAGCTAAAGCGCCGTGGTAACACGGCGCGTAGAGGAATGGTCATCCAGAGGGCTTCGGCGCAAGCCGGGCCCTTGGACAAAATCCGGCTTACAGGCCGTCCGCGCAATTTCCTGCCTGTCGCACGAAGTCTCTGCACGACTTTTGCAAATCCGCGATATGCTGCCCAAAACGCAGGCCCGAACACGGGGCCGGTTCACAAGGGAGGGCGGATATGAGCTTCATCAAGACACTGGCGACGCTGGCCGTGGGTTTCGCTGCCGCAAGGGGCGTCGACCGCTTTCAGAAGATGGGCGGCGCCGCCGGGATGCAGGATGCGCTGCGTGGTGCAGGCCAGCCCGGTGGCATGGCCGATCAGATGGGGGCGATGGCCGAAAAGCTGGGCATCCCCGGCGGACGGCAGGCGGTGGCCGATATGATGGGCCGCTTCGGTGCCACGACGACCACCGCCACGGATCAGGCACAGNNCCTGAACGGCCTGCTGACGGCGATGACCAGCGCTGCCAGTGCAGGGGCCCGCAATATGGGTGACATGATGGGGGCGCTTGCAGGGGCCACTCCGGCCGGACCGATGGCCGAAGAAAATGCCCGCCTGATGATCCGCGCCATGATTCAGGGCGCCAAGGCCGATGGCGGCATCGACGCCGAAGAACGCCGCAAGATCATGGATCATCTGGGCGATGCCACGCCTGAGGAGATGGCCTTTGTCGAAGCCGAACTGGCCGCGCCGCTGGATATTGCCGGGCTTGCCGCCGCAGTGGGCGAAACCGCGCGGGCACAGGTCTATTCCGCCGCGCTGATGGCCATCAAGGCGGATACCGAGGCCGAGCAGGGCTTCCTGTCCACCCTTGCCGGGGCTTTGCAGCTGGACGCGGGCACCGTGGCTACCATCCATCGCAGCATGGGAAAACCGCTGGTCTGATCTGCGGCAGGCGCGGGCGGCACCGCCCGGGCCTTTCCCGCGAAACCTGTGTTTTCGCTGTTGACTCTGCCCGCGCCTTCCTTAAAAGGCAGGCTCCAAAGGATTTCACGGGAAGGTTTCTTTCCCGGCTGCAGGAGAGAGACTATGGCGAAGCCGACGACGATCAAGATCCGTCTGAACTCGACGGCGGGCACCGGGCACTTCTACGTGACCAAGAAGAATGCCCGCACCATGACCGACNNAGGGGCCGCACCTTCGGGGGCGGCCTTTTGCTTTGGAGACTACCATGCAGCGCATCATGATTCAGGGCCAGCCCGGCGCCGGCAAAAGCTGGCTGGCGCGCGAACTGGGCGCCCGCACCGGCCTGCCGGTCATCCATATGGATTGCATCCACTGGCAAGCCGGCTGGGTGGAACGTCCGCTGGCCGAAAAGCTGCAGCTGGCCCGTGCGGCCGAAGCAACCCCCGCCTGGATTTTCGAGGGCGGGCTGTCGGCCACCTATGACAGTCGGGCCGCGCGGGCGGATCTGGTCATCTGGCTGGATCTGCCGCTGGCGCTGCGCCTCTGGCGGGTGATCCGGCGGAGCCTGATGTGGTGGGGCCGAAGCCGCCCCGATCTGCCTGCAGGCTGCCGTGAAGATCCGCGCAACCTGCCGGAATTCCTGCGCTTCATCTGGCGCAGCCGCCACAGCTCTGCCCGGCGGATCGCAGCGGTTAGCCCGCCACCCAATGTGCCCTTCCTGCGCCTGCGGTCCCGCCGCGCGGTGGCTGCCTTTCTGCGCGACTTCCGGCCTGACTGAAGCCTGAAACGAAAAAGGCCGGGGAAATCCCCGGCCTTCGCAATCTGGCATATGCCTGTTCTTATTCGCGGTTACCCATGAATTGCAGCAGGAACATGAACATGTTGATGAAGTCCAGATACAGGCTCAGCGCGCCCATGATCGCGGATTTCGCCATCCACTCCTTGTCACCCATCGCAGCGTGCTGGATGTAGGTGTTCTTGATGTTCTGCGTGTCATAGGCGGTCAGGCCCGCAAAGATCAGAACGCCGATCACCGAAATCGCGAACTGCAGCGCGCTGGAGGCGATGAAGATATTCACCACCGAAGCGACGAGCAGGCCGATCAGACCCATCATCAGGAAGGTGCCGAAGCCCGACAGATCACGCTTCGTGGTGTACCCATAAAGGCTCAGACCCGCGAAGGCGATGGACGTGGTCAGAAAGGTGGTCGCAATCGACACGCCGGTGAAGATGGCGAAGATATAGGCCAGCGACAGGCCCATCGCAGCGGCATAGACATAGAAGAACAGCTGCGCAGCCGGGGCCGACAGGCGGTTGATCAGCGCACCAAAGGCAAACACCATGACCAGCGGCAGGAACATCACCACNNGCTCAGCATGGCCTCGTTGGTGCCAACGGCCCAGGCGACGCCCGCCGTCAGCAGCATCCCCACGGACATAAGCCCGTAAACCTTGTTCATATGGGCGCGCAGGCCCGCGTCGATCTGCGCCGAGCGGGCGCCGACGCCAGCGGTGCGGATCGTTTGATAGTCAGCCATGTGGTGCCTCCGAATGTGTCAACCGGCAGCGACCTTGCAATGAGACCGCGCCTTATGCCGCAAATATTGGGGGCATGGGCCGGAAATTCAAGAAGTTCCGGCCCGGAAACCTGACTTTCTCATGTCGGATTCTGCCGTGTTTCACCGGCGCCAATGGGCGGGTACATCCCAGACCGGCTCTGCGGCTTCGGCCTGCGCCTGTTCGCGCGTCAGCCGGATGTCGCGCAGCATGTGGTCATCCAGCCGGGCAAGCCGCTGCCGTTGCCGCCGCAGCGCGATCCGGTCGAAAACCTGCGCCCAGAAACTCTGCCGCGGTTGCAGCGGACGGCGGGACAGGGAAGAGGCATGATCCATTTTACACTCCTATTCGTGATGTGTTTGAGTGGTTCCATTTCGTCTCTTGATGGAATTTGCCGGATCATGCAGAATAAGGGAAATGAATGATTGTTGGTAAATACATCACGGAGCTTGATATGCCGCGCAATCTTGATCTCACGGCGTTGCGGTCTTTCGTGGCGGTGGCCGATGCGGGCGGCGTGACCCGCGCGGCGGGCCTGCTGAACCTGACGCAAAGCGCCGTTTCGATGCAGCTGAAACGGCTGGAAGACAGCCTGAACACCCCGCTGTTTCAGCGTGCGGCGCGCAAACTCTCGCTGACACCCGAAGGGGCGCAGCTTATGGGGCCCGCCCGCCGGATGCTGGAACTGAACGACGAGGCGCTGGCCCGCCTGGGGGTCGACAGCTGCGAAGGCGAAATCCGTCTGGGTGTGCCGCATGACATCGTCTATCCGGCGATTCCCGGCATCCTGAAACGGCTGGCCGGCCAATACCCGCGCCTGCGCATCACGTTGACCTCATCTTTCACCACGCTGCTGAAAGATGCTTTTCAGCGCGGCGAGCTGGATGTGATCGTGACCACCGAAGACCGCCCGGGGCCGGGGGGCGAGGTGATTTCCGCGCAGCGGCTGGTCTGGATCGGGGCCGAAGAGGGCGGGGCCTTTGCCCGGCGCCCGGTGCGGCTGGGCTTCAAGGATACCTGCATCTTCCGCCCCACGGCGCAATCCGCGCTGGATGCGGCGGGTATCCCTTGGGAGCTGGCTTTCGAAGGGGACAGCGAACAGGCGGCCGAGGCATTGGTGGCCGCCGATCTGGCGATTTCCGCCCGGCTGTCAGGTCGTTTTCCGCCGGGCACAGTTGAAATCACCGGGCAGGGCTTGCCCGAGCTGGGCGGGCTGTCGATCTGCCAGTATCGCGCGCCCACGGCAAAGAACGAAGCGGCCGAGGCGCTGCTGGCAGAGTTGCGGCTGGCCTATGGCGGGTAGGCGCTGACTCCCTCTCGAACCTTTCCGCTGATCCCCTCCCCAACCCTCCCCCTGGCAGGGGGAGGGGCTGGCTGGCTCTCTCACAAGCAACACCACACCACCCCAAGCAACGCTCTCCCTCCCCCTGTCAGGGGGAGGGTCGGGGAGGGGGTGCAGGCGGGACGCAGGGCGCCTCAGTCCTCCATCGCCTCCAGCTCGTCGATGAAGCCCGCAATCATGCTCAGGCCCTTGTCCCAGAACGCAGGGTCGCTGGCATCCAGACCAAACGGCGCCAGCAATTCCTTGTGATGCTTCGATCCGCCGGCCTTCAGCATATCGAAATACTTTTCTTCGAACCCCGGCAGCCCGCTGGCGTAAACCGCGTAGAGCGCATTCACCAACCCGTCGCCAAAGGCATAGGCATAGACGTAGAAGGGCGAATGCACGAAATGCGGGATATAGGCCCAGAAGGTTTCGTAGCCGTCCATGAACTCGAACACATCGCCCAGCGATTGCGCCTGCACGCTCATCCACAGGGCGTTGATGTCATCGGGCGTCAGCTCGCCTTCCGCCCGTGCCGCGTGCAGCTTGCATTCGAAATCATAGAAGGCGATCTGGCGGACGACCGTGTTGATCATGTCCTCCACCTTGCCCGCCAGCAGGGTCTTGCGTTCGGCCTTGGTCTTGGCGCCTTCCAGCAGCTTGCGGAAGGTCAGCATCTCGCCAAAGACCGATGCCGTTTCCGCCAGCGTCAGGGGCGTGGACGACAGCAGCTCGCCCTGTGCCGCCGCCAGCCGCTGGTGCACACCATGGCCCAACTCATGCGCCAGCGTCATCACGTCACGCGGCTTGCCGAGGTAATTGAGCATCACATAGGGATGCACGGTGGTCACGGTGGGATGGGCAAAGGCACCGGGCGCCTTGCCGGGCTTCACGCCCGCGTCGATCCAGCCTTGGGTAAAGAACGGCTCTGCCAGTTCCGCCAGCTTGGGCGAAAACGCGGCATAGGCATCCGACACCGTCTTGCGCGCCTCGTCCCAGCCCACGGTCTTCGGCGCCTCGATCGGCAGCGGGGCATTCCGGTCCCAGACCTGCAGCGTTTCAAGCCCCATCCACTTTGCCTTCAGCCGGTAATAGCGATGGCTCAGCTTCGGATAGGCCGCCACAACCGCATCACGCAGCGCCTGCACCACCTCGGGCTCCACATGGTTCGACAGGTGCCGACCATGCTGGGGCGAAGGCATCTTGCGCCAGCGGTCGTGGATTTCCTTCTCTTTCGCCAGGGTGTTGTGCACCCGCGCGAACAGCTTGATGTTCTTGTCGAACACCGCCGCCAGCGCCCGCGCCGCCGCCTCGCGTTTCGCCCGGTCGGTATCGGTCAGCAGGTTCAGCGTGGATTCAAGGTTCAGCTCTTCCTCTTCGCCCGCCACCTTGAACATCAGCCCGGCCATGGTCTCGTCGAACAGCTTGTTCCAGGCGCTGGCCCCCACAACACTTTCGTCATGCAGGAATTTTTCCAGCTCATCCGAAAGCTGGTGCGGCCGCATGGCGCGCATCCGGTCGAACACCGGGCGATAGCGCGCCAGATCGGCACTTTCTGCCAGCAGCCGGTCCAGATGCGCATCTTCCAGCCGGTTGAACTCCAGGCCGAAGAACACCAGCGGGGTGGTGAAGGTGGTCACCCGGTCCTGCGCATCCGACATGAACACCGCGCGTTCGCTGTCCATCGTGTTCTGATAATAGCGCAGTCCGGCATAAGACATGATCCGCCCGGCGGTCACGTCGATCGCCTCATAGGCCTGCACACAGGCCAGCAGCTGCGCTGCATCCAGCCCGGCCAGCTTGCCCTCATAGCGGGCGGCGAAATCGGTGCAGGCGCTGTCCAGCCAGGCCATGTCGCGGGCATATTCGGCTGAATCCGGTGCCGGATACAGATCGGTCAGATCCCATTCCGGCAGGCTGCCGAAGCCCCCGCCTGCAGCATTGGCATCAAACACGGGGGTAGGCAGCGGAAGCGTCATGGCAAAAACCTCAATCTTGTCTGGCCTTCATCTAGGTTCGGGCATGGGCCAAGCGCAACCCTTGCCGCCTTCGTCCCGGTTCAAATTTCCTGCGTGGCCTGCCGCAGCAGCGCGCGCAGGCTGTCCAGCGTGTCGATCTCTGCCGCGCTCTTGTCCTTCCGCCAGCGCAGCATCCGGGGAAAGCGCNNTCCCGATCTCGAACACCAGCTCTGGCGGAGCCCGCCGCACCGGGCCAAACCGTTCCAGCGTATGTTGCCGCACCCAACGGGTGATTTCGGCAAATTCGGCATCGGTCAGGCCCGAATAGGCCTTGGCAAAGGGCACCAGCCCATCGCCCTCCCGGACGGCAAAGGTGAAATCGGTGAACAGCTCGGCCCGCCGCCCATGCCCCGCCTGTGCATAGATCATCACGGCATCCACGCTGAACGGGTCCAGTTTCCACTTCCACCAGTCNNGCGGGCCAGCTGTCAAAGGGCAGCAGCGGCGATGCGGCCAGTGGCAACCCCGTGGGCAGGGCGGCAATGATCGCGTCCAGCCGGGCGCGGCGTGTCTCAAAAGGCTGGGCGCGCAGATCGGTGCCGCCGTCTTCCAGCAGATCATAGGCCAGAAAATGCACCGGCGCCTCGGTCAGCTGTTTGCGGCTGACGGTCTTGCGGGCGATCCGCGTCTGCAAGGCGGCAAAGGGCAGGGCCGCCCCGTCGCGGAAGGCCAGAATTTCGCCATCCATCACGGTGCCTGCGGGCAGAAAATCGGCCAGCGGCGCAAATTCGGGAAAGCGGTCGCTCATCAGCTCTTCCCCGCGCGACCAGACGGCAAAATGGCCGGGCCGGGTGATGATCTGGCCACGGATGCCATCCCATTTCCATTCCGCACGCCAGTCCTCTGCGGCGCCCAGCACCTCTGGCCCGTCCTCCAGCGCCGAGGCCAGCGCGAAAGGATAGGGCCGGGCGCCCGCGCCCTCTTCCCCGGCAATCAGGGTGGCAAAGCGGGTGGTGGCCGGATCCCAGTCCCCCATCAGCCGATGCGCCAGAACCGCTTCCTCCACGCCGGTGGCCATGGCCAGCGCCCGGGTCATCAGCCCCCGGCTGACCCCCATGCGGAACCCGCCGGTAATCAGCTTGTTGAGCAGGAACCGCGCATCGCCCTCCAGCGCATCCCACAGCGCCAGAACGGCGGCGNNCCTGCCGCTCCTCGGCCGGGCGGCCCGCAAGGGCGGCCAGTTCCGCCACCAGATCCGCTAGCGTGATATCGCGCGGCGCCATGGCAGGCGGCAGGACAAGCGCAATGGTTTCGGCCAGATCGCCCACCACGGCATAGCTTTCCTCGAACAGCCACAAGGGCAGCCCCGCCGCCTGCGCCGCCCATAACCGCAGTTCGGTCGAACTCGCTGCGCGCTTCGGGCGNNACCGACAGCAGGGCGATGCACTGCAGCCGGTCCTCCTCTGGGGCGGTTTGCAGATAATCGCTCAGCGCCGCCAGCCGCAGGTTGGTGCGGGTGGTGCCATCCAGAGCGGCAAACACGGCAGCAAAGCGTTTCATGCGGCCCCCGCCGAATCTATAGCCGAATCTGCCCCCGTCTCGCCCGCAGCCTCGCCTTCATATTCTGTGCTGACGATATGCGCGTCATAGCCCTGTTCGGCCAGCCATTGCCGGAACTGCGCGGTATAGCCATGGGTGACAAAGACCCGCTCTGCCCCGGTTGCACGGATCGCCATATTCAGCCCCGCCCAATCGGCATGATCCGACAGCACGAACCCCTGCGCCGCCCCCCGCCTGCGCCGGATGCCGCGCACCGCCATCCAGCCAGAGGCAAAGCCCTCGGCCCGCGCCCCGAACCGCCCGGCCCAACTGCTGCCAAGCGCCGAAGGCGGCGCAATCACCAGCGCGCCGGGATGGGTCTTGCCCGTCACCGCGCCACTGGCATGGATGGTTTCAGGCAGGTGATAGCCCGCCGCGCGCAGTGCGCCATTCACCCCTTCCACCGCACCATGCGTCAGAATCGGTCCGATCGGCTCCACCGCCGCCAGCAGCCGCTGTGCCTTGCCCAGGGCATAGGCCCCCAAAATAGAGGTCTTGCCCTCCGCCGCATTGGCCGCCCACCACAGGCCGATCTGCCGCGCAATTTCGGCTTGCGGGCGCCAGCGGAACACCGGCAGGCCGAAGGTACATTCGCTGATGAAGGCATGGCAGGCGACGGGGGCAAAGGGTTCGGCCAGCCCGTCCGGCTCCACCTTGTAATCGCCGGAAACCACCCAGACCTCGCCGCGATGTTCCACCCGCACCTGCGCCGATCCCGGCAGATGGCCTGCCGGGTGCAGGCTCACCCGCACTTCGCCAATCTGCCGCACCTCGCCATAGGCCAGCATTTCGACCCGCACATCACCCAGCCGGTGCCGCAGCACGGGCGCCGTGCCGGGGGTGCAGAGATAGGCGCCGTGGCCGGGCCGGGCATGATCGGAATGGGCATGGGTGATGACCGCCAGATCCACCGGGCGCCAGGGGTCGATGTGAAAGCCGCCCTCTGGGCAGAAGATTCCACGATCGGTGAAGGTCAGCAGCGGGGCGCGGGTCATCGGGCAAGAATAGCGCGGCAGGGCGTGCAGAAAAGCCCCGTCTGCCTCGTCAGGCGGCCTGCCGCCGTGGGCGCAGCCGCATCCCGTCGCGCAGGTTCAGGCCCAGCAGCAGCAGATTTACCAGCCCGGCCAGGCTTTCGATGCGCTGCAGCAGGTGAAACCGCCCCTCGATCATACCCTGTGCCGCAAGCCACCACAGGCCAACCGCAAGTGGCAGCAGAATCAGCAGGCCGATGGCGGCAATGATCCGCATCCGCGCGGCCTTGGCCGCGACCTCGGGCCGACGCCAGCCGCGGCCCAGCCGGAAGCCTGACAGGCCGGCTGCCATCATTGCGGGCAGCAACACCAGCCCCACGATCCACAGCACGCGTTCCCGCATCAGCAGGATGTCGGCGCCATAGCCCGAAGTTTCGGACAGGGCGGTCAGCCCCTGCAGAGTGACGATGGCCGCCATGGCGACAAGACCGGCGGCGGCGTGAAGGCGGGGGATGGGGCGCATGGACTCACTCCTTTTAAATAGTATGCTATGTATATTGCCATTGCACAGCATGCTATGCAATGGCAATAGGGGTCATGGATGACGCAGCGGATTTCGAAAAGGCCCTGTCGGCGGGCTATCTTGCCAATCACATGGCGCGCCTGTTTGCGCAGGCTCTGGCTACGGCAATCGCGCCCCTGGGGCTGGCGCCTGCGCAATTCATGACCTTGCTGGAGCTTTGGCGCGAAGATGGTCTGACGCAGGCCGCGCTCTGTGCCCGGCTGAATGTGGAACAGGCGACCATGGCCGCCACCTTGCAGCGCATGCAGCGTGACGGCTGGGTCGAGCGTCGCCCCCATGCACAGGACCGCCGTGCGCAGGGGGTCTGGCTGACGGATCGGGCAAAAGCGGTGCGCCCGGCCGCCGAAGCAGCAGCGCGCAGTGTGAACGACCGGGCGCTTTCGCAGCTTGATGCCGAGCAATCTGCCGCTTTTCTGACCGCCATGGCGGCTGTGATCCGGGCCTTGCAGCGCCGCTAGCAGGCGCCTCCCCCGAAAATTGCCCAAACTATTTGCAAATGCACGTTTCACGTGCGGAAATTTCGCATGCCGCTGCAAAGAATGGCGAGGGTGCTTCCCTCTGGCGAAAGGGGCTGATTAACTGAACCCAGCAATGACCGGGGGGGTGGCTTCAGGTGACAAGCTATTTCAATGAAATGTATCAAGATGGCGCCGTTCGGGCGCCATATGCCCGGCTGGAAGACTGGATGAGGACGATGCCGTCCGAATTCCGTCAGATGAAGCAGGCAGAGGCCGAGGCGCTGTTTCGCCGCATCGGCATTACCTTCGCGGTCTATGGCGAAGGCGGCGACCCGGATCGCCTCATTCCGTTCGACATGTTTCCGCGCGTCTTCACCGCACAGGAATGGGCGCGTCTGGAACGTGGCATCAAACAGCGGGCACGGGCGCTGAACGCCTTTCTGGTCGATGTCTATGGCCGGGGCGAAATCGTGAAATCCGGCCGCATCCCGGCGCGGCTTGTCTATCAGAACGAGGCTTATGAAAAGGCCGTGGTGGGCTTCGTGCCGCCCAAGGGTGTCTACAGCCATATCGTGGGCATTGATCTGGTCCGCACCGGGGCGGATGATTTCTTCGTGCTGGAAGACAATTGCCGCACGCCTTCGGGCGTATCCTACATGCTGGAAAACCGCGAAATCATGATGCGGATGTTCCCCGATCTGTTCCGCGAAAACCGCATCCAGCCGGTCGACAGCTACAGCGAACGCCTGCGCCGCACCCTGGCCAGCGTGGCCCCGGCCAAATGCAAGCATGAACCCTGCGTCGTCATTCTGACGCCCGGCCATTTCAACAGCGCCTATTACGAACACAGCTTTCTGGCCGATCTGATGGGCGTCGAACTGGTTGAAGGGCAGGATCTGTTCGTCGAAGGCGAATATGTCTACATGCGCACCACCGAAGGACCAAAGCGGGTGGATGTGATCTACCGCCGTCTGGATGACGCCTATATCGACCCGCTGTGCTTCCGCCCCGATTCGATGCTGGGCGTGCCCGGCCTGATGGATGTCTACCGGTCGGGCGGTGTGTCGATCTGTTCGGCCCCCGGCGCGGGCGTGGCCGATGACAAGGCGGTCTATACCTTCGTGCCCGAAATGGTCCGCTTCTATCTGGGGGAAGAGCCGATCCTGCAGAACGTGCCCACCTGGCAATGCGCCAAGGCAGATGATCTGAAATATGTGCTGGAAAAGCTGCCGGAACTGGTGGTGAAAGAGGTGCATGGCTCGGGCGGCTACGGGATGCTGGTCGGCCCGAAATCGTCCAAGGCCGAGATCGAGGCCTTCCGCCACAAGATCATGGAAGACCCCGACAATTACATCGCCCAGCCCACACTCGCACTGTCGACCACGCCAACCTTCGTGCAAGAAGGCATCGCGCCCCGCCATGTCGACCTCAGGCCCTATTGCCTGGTGGGCGAAAGCATAGATCTGGTGCCCGGCGGCCTGACCCGCNNCCTGGGTGTTGGCGGAGTAACGACGAATGCTGAGCAGAACCGCCGACAATCTCTACTGGATCGCCCGCTACATGGAACGCGCCGATATCGCCGCGCGTTTGCTGGAAGTGGGCTCGCGCATCTCGCTGCTGCCCTCTGCCCATGGCTATCGCAGCGAATGGGACAGCCTGCTGCAATCCAGCGGCACGGCTGACGGATTTGCCAAGAAATATGGCGATCCGGTGCAGCGCAACATCGAAAGCTACCTGTTTTTCGACCGCGACAACCCCTCTTCCGTGGCCAGCTGCATCACGGCAGCGCGTGAAAATGCCCGCATCGTGCGCACCGCACTGACCAGCCAGGTCTGGGATGCGCTGAACACCGCCTTTCAGGAACTGCGCCAACTGGAGCGCACGCCGCGCAGCGAACTGGAACTGTCGCGCCTGACGGAATGGGTGATGCGCCATGCCGCCATGGTGCGCGGCGCCATCGACGCCACGCTGCTGCGCAACGATGGCTATAACTTCCTTAACATCGGCTATTATCTGGAACGCGGCGATAACACCGCGCGGCTGCTGGATGTCAAATACTATGTCCTGCTGCCCTCGATCGACTTCGTGGGCTCCGGCCTCGACAATTACCAATGGACAACGCTGCTGCGCGCCATGGGGGCGCAGCGGGCCTTCCACTGGGCCTATGGCGGCGATGTGACCGCATCCAAGATCGCGGATTTCCTGATCCTGAACACGCAAAGCCCGCGCTCGCTTGTCACCTGCGGNNAACAGCCATCTGGGGCGGCTTGCCAAGGGCTATGGCCGGGTCAGCACCGCGCAGGGCAAGGCGGCCGCGATGCTGGCAGAGCTGGAAACCACCAATGTCGAGGCGGTCTTTGACGAAGGCCTGCATGAATTCCTGTCGCGCTTCATTGGCGAATCGGCCGTTCTGGGGCATCTGATCCATGAATGTTATCTGAGCGGGGATGTGCGCTGATGCGTCTGATCGTCGACCATGTCACCCGATACACCTATGATCAGCCGGTCCGCGGCGTGGTGCAAAGCCACCGGCTGACCCCCTCCAGCTTCGAAGGCCAGACGGTGATCGACTGGCAGGTCACCGTCACCGACGGTATCCCCGGCGGCCAGTTCCGCTGCGGCGCGGGTGACCGGCTGCAAAGCTGGTCGGTGCTGGGCCCGGTCAGCGAAATCTGCGTCACGGTGCGCGGTACGGTCGAAACGCTGGATCTGGCGGGCGTGTTGCGTGGCCACCGCGAAACCGTCAAACCCGAAATCTACCTGCGCGATACCCTGCCCACCCGGATCGACACGGCACTGGCCGATCTGGCCGCCGTGGCGGAAGGTGCCGCCAACCCGCTGGAGGCGGCGCACCGCCTGTCCGATGCGGTGGCCGATGCCATCGCCTATGTGCCGGGGGCGACAGATGCCCATACCACCGCCTCCGAGGCACTGAGCCGGGGCGAGGGCGTCTGCCAGGATCATGCCCATGCGCTGATCGCCATCGCCCGGCATCGCGGCATCCCGGCGCGTTATGTATCCGGCTATCTCTTTGCCGATGCGGAAGGCGAATCGCACGAGGCTTCTCATGCCTGGGCAGAACTTTGGATTGCCGGTCTGGGCTGGGTCGGCTTCGATGCCGCCAACAGATGCTGCCCGGATGCGCGCTATATCCGGCTGGGATCGGGCTATGATGCGCAGGATGCAGCCCCCATCCGCGGCACCGCCCGCGGTCCGGGCACCGAAACCATGGATGTGGTGGTGAGCGTGGTCCCGGGTCCCGCCCAAAGCCAGTCGCAGGGCCAGGAACAGCAATAACCGGCACAGGCGTTGCACGGGGGGCGCACCTTGTGCCGCCCCCGCAACTGCCTGTTGCGGAGCACTCGGCACGGCAATAGTGTCGCGCCTCGACGCCATCAGGGATAGATCATGACTTATTGTGTGGGCCTTCTGCTGGGAGAAGGCATGGTGCTGCTGTCTGATACCCGTACCAATGCGGGGCTCGACAATATTTCGACCTACCGGAAGATGTTCACCTTCGAAGAACCGGGGGAACGGGTGATTGCCATCATGACGGCAGGCAGCCTGTCGGTGACGCAGACCACTATCGCCCGGCTGCGCGAAGCGATCGAAGACCCGGATGCCGATCAGGAAACCTCGATCATGCGGGCGCCGACCCTGCTGAAGGTGGCCGAAATCGTGGGCAACATGCTGGCCTCGGTGCGCAAGGAAATCGGCGACAAGATGAACGCCATGAGGCAAAGCGCCAGCGCCTCGATGATCGTGGCGGGGCAGCGCAAGGGCGGCGCCATGCGGCTGTTCCTGATCTATCCCGAAGGCAATTTCATCGAAGCCACCGAAGACGCGCCCTTCCTGCAGATCGGGGAGCACAAATACGGCAAACCGATTCTCGACCGGGTGGTGCGGCCGGAAACCAGCCTGCAGGACGCGCAGAAGGCCGTGCTGCTGAGCATGGATTCCACGCTGCGGTCCAACCTGTCGGTCGGGATGCCGCTGGATCTGTGCGTGATCGAACGCGACGCCTGCCGCGTCAGCCTGCGCCGCCGGATCGAGGCGGGCGACGAACAGTTCCGCGCCATGAGTGATGCCTGGTCACAGGCGCTGCGCGACGGCTTTACCCAGATCCCCATCTGAGCGGATCCTGCGGTGCGCGGCCCGCGGGGCCNNGGCCTGCGGCCGCTGGTCTCCGCGCTGCGCGCGGCGGGTATTTTTGCCAAGGGGAAGATCAGGCGGTGGAAAAGAAGCTGCTGGCGCTGCTGTGAAAACGGTCGCGATGGGCGGGCAGTTCCATCATCACCTCATGTTCTGCATCCGCATAGACATCCANNCGGGCCAGCGCGCATGGCGCTGCCGGATGGCATCGGGGGAAACCACCCGTTCCGCACTGCCAAGCGCGATGCGGCAGGGCAGGGTGGGGCTGGCAAGCCGTGACAGCGCCGCCATTTCGCGGAAGGCCGCCGCCAGCCATCCCAGCGTCGGGCCGCCCAGAGCCAGATCGGGATGGGCCTCCAGCTGCTGTTGCAGCCAGCGATACATGTCGGGATCGCGGGTCAGCCGGTTGCCCGCAAAGGGCAGGGCGCGCACATAGCCCTGACGCGTTGTCGTCNNCGGGGCGGCCAGCAGGCTGCCCCCCGGCGGCAGGTGCAGCCCCCACATCGGGGCCGAGAACACCGCGCTTTGCACGGGCAGGCCCTCCATCAGGCTGCGCAGGCCGATGCAGCCCCCCATGGAATGGGCCAGCAGATGCAGCGGCCGGGGCAGGCCCGCCCGGGTGATGTGATCCAGCATTGCGATCACATCCTGCTGGAATTCGGCGAAATCGCCGACATGGCCCAGCTCTGCCACCCGACGGTCCGACAGGCCCTGACCGCGCCAGTCGATGGCCAGAACGTCAAACCCTGCCGCCACCAGATGCGCCGCCGTAGGCCCGTATTTCTCGATATGTTCGGCCTGGCCCGGAAAGATCAGCACCGTGCCGCGCCCCCCGGCCGCAGGCCAATGGGCCAGCCGCAGCCGCGTGCCATCTGACGCCCGCAGCCAGACCGCCTGTCCGCCTGCGGGGCCCTGCGCCACATCGGCGTAAAGCGGCGCCGCGATCATCGGGGCGCTGCCCGTCACGACAGGGCAGAGCCCAGCTGCATGGCCAGCCCCATATTGCCATCGACCGACAGCTTGCCGGTCATGAAGGCGGTGGTCGGGTTCATCTCGCCTTCCAGCATGGCCTGAAACACTTCGGTTTCGGCGGTCAGCGTCACATCGGCCTCTTCATCGGCGGCACGCACGCCGTTGCCATCCACCATGATGGCGCCTTCGCCCGGAATGACGAATTTCGCCACGCCGTCGAAGCCCGAAATCTTGGCCGACAGGGCGGCGACGGCGGCCGTGATCACTTCGCTCATGGTCAATCCTCTCTTCTCTGAAACGTGAGGCAAGACATATGGCATTTCGCTGCCTCTGCGATACAGTTGGATCATGAAACTCCGGTTGCACATTCTCAATCTTGCCGTTGCGGCAGGGCTTGCGCTCTGCCTCTGTGACGTTGCGGCGCAGGCCGGGCCTGCCGAAGATGCCGCGCGGCTGGAGACGCTCTTTGCCGAACTGCAATCGGCCGATGCCGATGGCGCCGCCCGGGCCGAGCGTGAAATCTGGCGGCTGTGGTCCCATTCCGGGTCGGCGGCGATGGATCTGCTGCTGGAACGTGGCCGCAAATCCATGGAACAGGGCGATCTGGAGACGGCGATCCAGCATTTTTCGGCGCTGACCGATCATGCGCCCGAATTTGCCGAAGGCTGGAACGCGCGGGCGACGGCGTTTTTTCACGCCGGGCGTTTTGGACAGTCTGTCGCAGACATTCAGCGCACCCTCGCGCTGAACCCCCGGCATTTCGGCGCCATGGCCGGATTTGGCGCGATTCTGGAGCAGCTGGACCGCAAGCCTCAGGCCTTGGAGGTTTATCGCGCCGTCCTTGCTATACATCCGCAGATGCAGTCGATAAGGGATGCAGTAACGCGCCTCGACCGCGATCTGGCCGGGCAGCAACTCTGATACGGCAGTACAATGGCCTTCAACTCTCGGGTGACGGCGGTTCTCGGGCCGACGAACACCGGCAAGACCCATTACGCCATCGAACGGATGCTGGGCCACCGCACGGGGGTCATCGGCTTTCCGCTGCGTCTGCTGGCGCGCGAGGTCTATGACCGGATCGTGAAGGCGCGCGGGCCTTCGGTGGTGGCGCTGGTCACAGGCGAAGAACGCATCGTACCGGAACGCACACAATACTGGGTCTGCACGGTCGAGGCGATGCCGCAAGAGATCGGCGCCGATTTCGTCGCCATCGACGAGATCCAGCTCTGTGGCGACCCGGATCGCGGCCATGTCTTCACCGACCGGCTGCTGCGGGCGCGCGGGCTGGTGGAAACCATGTTCCTCGGGTCTGATTCCATGCGCCCGGCGATTGCCGCGCTGATCCCGCAGACGCAGTTCGTGCGGCGTGAACGGTTTTCCACGCTCAGCTACAATGGCCAGAAAAAGATCAGCCGGATGCCCGCCCGATCGGCCATCGTCGGGTTTTCGGTGGATGACGTCTATGCCATTGCCGAGCTGATCCGGCGGCAGAAGGGCGGTTGCGCCGTGGTGATGGGCGGGCTCTCGCCGCGCACCCGCAACGCGCAGGTCGCGCTCTATCAGAATGGCGATGTGGATTATCTGGTGGCCACCGATGCCATCGGCATGGGCCTGAACCTTGATATCAAGCATGTGGCCTTTTCCGGCACCCATAAATTCGATGGCCGCAGGATGCGGCCGCTGTTCCCGCACGAACTGGCGCAGATCGCAGGCCGCGCGGGGCGGCACATGGAGCCGGGCACCTTTGGCGTGACTGGCGATGCCAGCCCGCTGGACGAAGATCTGGTGGAGGCCATCGAAGAGCACCGCTTCGCCCCGGTGCGCAAGCTGATGTGGCGCAACCCCGATATGGATTTCGGATCGACGGACCGGCTCATCGCCGCGCTGGAGGCGCCCACCACCAACGAATGGCTGATGCGCACGCGCGAGTCGGATGATCTGCAGGCGCTGAAGGCGCTGGCCGATATGCCCGATCTGGCCGACCGGCTGCGCGGCCCACAGGCGGTCAAGCTGCTGTGGGATGTCTGCCGCATCCCGGATTTCCGCTCCAACGGCGGGGCGGATCATGTGCAGCTGCTTCACCGCCTGTTCGGATTCCTGCAAGCCGGGCGGATACCGAC
>DOMY01000078.1 GCA_003509785.1 Gemmobacter sp. | reverse complement strand
GGTGCGGATGCGCGAGGCGTTGCAGCTGTCGCTGAACATTCCGGTGGTGCGGATCACCGAAGCGCTGGGGCCTGCCAAGCTGATTGCGGCGATGCGGCGGGCGGGGATGAATCCGGTGTTGCAGGGCGATGCGCCGGGGCTGGCGATCAGCCTGGGCGGGGTGGGGGTGACGCTGGAAGATCTGGTGCAGCTTTACGCTGCAATCGCGCGGGGGGGCGTGGCGCTGCCCCTGCGATATGACCAGAAAAGCACGGACGGCCAAAGGGTTATGTCGGCCGTGGCGGCCTGGCAGGTGGCGGATGTGCTGGCCGGTTTGCCGCCGCCGCCGGGCGCGCCGGGCAACCNNCACCGCGATGCCTGGGCGGTGGGGTTTGACGGGCGGCATGTGGTGGGCATCTGGCTTGGCCGGGCCGATGGCACGCCGGTTCCGGGGGCCTTTGGCGCCGATCTGGCAGCGCCGGTGCTGTTTCAGGCCATGGGACGGATCAGCCGCAGCCTGACCCCGCAGCCGCCGCCTCCGCCCGCTACGCTGTTGGTTTCAAACGCGGAATTGCCACAGCCGCTGCAACGCTTCCGGTCACGCACGGCGGCTTTTGAACAGGTCGACCCGCCGGTGGTGGCCTTTCCGCCCGATGGCGCCGAGGTGGAGCGGCTGGCGGGCGGGCTGGTGGTGAAGCTGCGCGGCGGGCAGGCGCCATTCACCCTGCTGGCCGATGGCGTGCCGGTGCAGCTGGGCCTGCGGGACCGCGAAACCCTGCTGCAGATGCCCGGCGCCGGTTTCGTGACGTTGAGCGTGATCGACGCGGCGGGGCAATCGGCGCGGGTGCGTCTGCTGCTGCGTTAGGGCGCAGAGCGTCTGCCCCGCGTCCCGCCTGCGTCGGGTTTTCGTCGGGACAGCGTCAGACCCGTTCCAGCGCCAGCGCGATGCCCTGACCGCCGCCGATGCACATGGTGACGATGGCGCGTTTGGCCCCCGTGCGCTCCAGCTCGTACAGCGCCTTGACGCAGAGGATGGCGCCGGTGGCCCCCACCGGATGCCCCAGCGCGATGGCGCCGCCGTTGGGGTTGACCTTCGCCGGGTCGAGGCCAAGCGCACGGTTCACCGCAAGGGCCTGGGCGGCGAAAGCCTCGTTCGATTCGATCAGGTCGAAATCGGCCAGCGACAGGCCGGTGCGGGCCAGCAGCTGTTCCACCGCCGGGATCGGGCCAAGGCCCATGACCTGTGGCCGCACACCCGCCACCGAATAGCCCAGAAGGCGCGCGCGCGGGGTGAGGCCCGCCTTTTCGGCGGCGTCAGAACGGGCCAGCACCAGGGCTGCGGCGCCATCATTGATGCCCGAGGCATTGCCGGCGGTGACGCTGCCATCCTTGCGGAAGGCGGGCTTCAGCCCGGCGAGCGCGGCGGCGGTGGTGGCTTTGGGATGTTCGTCCGTGTCGAAGATCACCGTGCCCTTGCGGCTGGCGATTTCGATGGGGGCGATCTGCGCCGCGAAATGGCCCGCAGCGATGGCGGCGGCGGCGCGGGTCTGGCTTTGCAGCGCGAAATCATCCTGATCTTCACGCGAGATCGTACATTCGGCGGCGACATTTTCGGCGGTGATCCCCATATGGCCGGTGCCGAAGGGGCAGGTGAGCGCGCCTGTCATCATATCCAGCGCGCGGGTATCGCCCATCTTCTGGCCGAAGCGGGCGGTGGTCAGGGCGAAGGGGGACCGGCTCATGACTTCGGCGCCGCCGGCCAGCGCGAAATCGGCATCGCCCAGCATCAGCATCTGCGCGGCAGAAACCACGGCCTGCGCGCCCGATCCGCACAGCCGGTTGACGTTCATCGCGGTGGCGGTTTCGGGCAGGCCCGCGTTCATCGCGGCGACGCGGCTGAGATACATGTCGCGGGGTTCGGTGTTGATCACATGGCCGAAGACCGCGGCGCCGATCTGCGCCGGATCGACGCCCGCGCGGGCGATGGCGGCCTTGGCGGCATGGGTTGCAAGGTCGATGGGGGCGAAGCCCGCAAGGCTGCCGCCAAAGCCGCCAATGGCGGTGCGCGCGCCGGAAAGGATGACGATGTCGCTCATGGAAAGGCCTTTCGTTCTGGTTGCGGGCAGAGTGGCGGGGTTGCCGGTTGTGCGCGAGTGTGACGTTACGTCGGGGGAGCGTGCAAGTGCGGCAATTGACTTCGCCCCAAGGCCAGAGGATTGGGGCGCGGCGCAGGGCCGGGGCAGATGACTGATCCGGAAAAACGGGGACGGGAATGAGCGACGAGGCGAAGGGCCGGATGATCCTGCTGGCGGCAGGCATGGCCACCTATTTTCTGATGGGGGCGCTGCAGGCGGTTTACGGCCCGGCGCTGCCCGTGCTGTCGCGCGAGACGGGGCGGAGCATCAGCGAAGTGTCGATGCTGTTTTCCGTGCATTGGATCGGCAGTGCGGCGGGGGTGGCGGCGATGTTCGCGCTGGGCAACCGGATGACGCCACGGCTTTCGGTGCTGTCTCTGGCCTGCGGGGCAGGGTTGCTGGGCGCCGGGCTTGGCTGGTCGGTGACGCTGCTGGGCGCCGGGTTGGCGGGGTTGGGGCAGGGCTGTGCGGCGGTGGTGTTCAACCCCCGGCTGCTGGCGCTGTTCGGGCGGCGCGGGCCTGCGATGCTGAGCCTGATCAATGCGCTGTTCGGTGCGGGGGCCATTCTGGCGCCGCTGGCCTTTGTGGCGGTGGGCGGGGCTTACGGGCTGGTGTTTCTGGCGCTGGGGGCGGCGCTGCTGGTGGTGGTGCTGGGCGCGCAGGATGTGGGCCGGGCGCCGCCCGCGCAAAGCGCCAGCGCCTTGCGGCCGGATTGGGTGATCCTGGGGCTGGGCGCCTTTGGCATCGGGTTCGAGGCCAGTCTGATCGGGCTGGGCCCCACGGCGCTGATCCGGGCGGGGGCATCGGAGGCCCATGCGGCAGAGCTGCTGAGCGCGTTCTTCGTGGCCTTTCTGCTGGCCCGGGTGGCGCTGACGCTGGGGGCGCATCTGATCGCGCCCTTCCTGCTGTATCTGATTTCGGTGGCCGGGGGGGCGGGCTGCATGGCGGCGGCGGTGGTGCTGCCGCCCGACTGGCTGTTCGTGCTGGCAGGGGCTTTTGCCGCCACGATCTTTCCGGGCTATTTCGTGGAAGGCATGGTGCGGATGGGCAATGGCGCGCGGGTGGCACCGCTGGTGGTGGCCGGCGGGCTGGCGGGCGGCATTGTCATGCCCTGGGTGCTGGCGCGGCTGGTCGAGGATATGGGGCCGCGCGGGTTCTTTGCGGTGATGGCCGGGCTGGCGCTGGCAGTGACGCTGGCGGCCGGGCTGGTGCTGCTGTTGCGGGCGGCACCGGCGCGGCGGCGGGCCTGAGCAGGGTCAGGCGGGCAGCGGGGTCAGGCGGGCAGGATCGGCAGGCGGCCCTGCGGTGTCAGGTGAAAGGCCTGACGGCCTTCGATCACGGCGGCGGTCAGCGGGCCGCCATAGGCCGCGCCGCTGTCGAGGTTGAGGCGGTTGCCGTAATGCGTGGGGGCATCCAGTGCCGTATGGCCATGCACCACCAGCGCGCCATGGTCGCGCGGATCTGACAGGAAGGGTTCGCGGATCCAGACCAGATCGGTTTCGCGCTGATCCGCGGGGGCAATGCCAGGGCGGCTGCCCGCATGGACGAACAGCGCCTGATCCCGCGCGTGCCAGGTGGGGCGGCCGGCCAGCCAGCTGCGATGAGCCTGCGGCACGGCCTCTTGCGCCTCGGCCCAGACGGGGGCCACCGGACGGTCGCCCGGCGCATGGATGCCATAGGAGGCCAGCGTGGTGGCACCGCCCAGACGCGGATGCAGCCAAGTATATTCGGGCTTCAGCCCTTCATCCTGGGCGCGGGCATCTTCGAGAAACATGGAAAACATGCGGTCGTGGTTGCCCTTGAGCACCACCCAGTCTTCGCCGCGGGCTTCGCCTGCCAGCAGGAAATCTATGACGCCGCGGCTGTCGGGGCCGCGATCCACCAGATCGCCCAGATGGATCACCGGGGCGGCGCCGTGGCGGGCCATGTCGGTGGCGATCAGGTCATGCGCCTGTTCCAGCAGGGACAGGTGACCATGGATGTCACCGATGGCATAGATGTGCATTCTGGCCTCGCATTGGTGGCAGCCCCGGGGCTCTGCCCCGGACCCCGGGGTATTTCGGCCAAGAGGAAGAGGCAAGGGGCGCGAAAAGACAAGGGGATGTGAAAAGACAAAGGGGGGGCGCGAAAAGACAAAGGGCCGGGAAACCCGGCCCTTCGGTTTGGTGTGACGGTCAGGCCACGTCGAACTGCAGCGGCTTGACCTGCTGGAACAGGCCCGTCGCCTCCAGCGTGTCGACCACTTTCGGGTCGATGCGCTGATCGAGGTAGAGAATGGCGATCGCATCCTGCCCCACGCCCGAGCGGCCGAGGGTGAAGTTGGCGATGTTCACGCCATTNNCATGCCCAGAAGGCCGATGATGCCCGGCACGTCTTCGTTGGTGGTGTAGAGCATGTGGGCGCCGACTTCGGCGTCGATGTTGATGCCCTTGATCTGGATGAAGCGCGGTTTGCCATCGGCAAAGCAGGTGCCTGCAACCGAGCGTTCCCGCTTGTCGGTGACCATGGTGACCTTGATATAGGCATCGAAGGTGCCGGTCTTGTCCTGCTTGGTGGTGGAGACCTGGATCCCCCGCTCTTTCGCCACGATGGGCGCGGAGACGAGGTTCACATCGGGATTGGAGGCCTTCATGACGCCTGCGATCACCGCCTGATTGAGCGCGGCCAGGTTCATTTCGGCCACGCGGCCATCATAGAGGATGTTGATCGCGCGGATCGGTTCATCCGTCATCTGACCGATGAAGGCGCCCAGATGCGAGGCGAGCTTGATCCAGGGGCCCATGACGGCGGCCTGTTCTGCGGTGACATTGGGCATGTTCAGCGCGTTCGACACGGCGCCGGTCAGCAGGTAATCCGACATCTGTTCGGCCACCTGCAGCGCCACGTTTTCCTGTGCTTCGGTGGTGGAGGCACCCAGATGCGGGGTGCAGACCACGTTCGGATGGCCGAACAGCGGGTTTTCGGTGGCGGGCTCTACCTCGAACACGTCGAGCGCGGCGCCGGCGACATGGCCGGAATTCAGCGCATCGAGGAGGGCCGCTTCATCCACCAGACCGCCACGGGCGCAGTTGATGATGCGCACGCCCTTCTTGGTCTTGGCGAGGTTTTCGGCCGAGAGGATGTTGCGGGTCTTGTCGGTCAGCGGCACATGCAGGGTGATGAAATCGGCGCGGGCCAGCAGCTCGTCCAGTTCCACCTTGGTGACGCCCAGCTGTTTGGCGCGCTCTTCCGACAGGAAGGGATCATAGGCCACGACCTTCATCTTCAGGCCAACCGCGCGGTCGCAGACGATGCCGCCGATATTGCCGGCCCCGATGACGCCGAGGGTTTTGTTGAACAGCTCAACCCCCATGAATTTCGACTTTTCCCATTTGCCGGCATGGGTGGAGGCATTGGCCTCGGGCAGCTGGCGGGCGATGGCGAACATCATGGCGATGGCATGTTCGGCAGTGGTGACCGAATTGCCGAAAGGCGTGTTCATCACGATCACGCCCTTCTTGGAGGCGGCCGGGATGTCGACGTTATCGACACCGATGCCGGCGCGGCCCACGACCTTCAGGTTCGTGGCCGATTCCAGCAGCTTTTCGGTGACCTTGGTGGCCGAGCGGATGGCAAGGCCATCATACTGCCCGATCAGTTCGGCCAGCTTTTCCTTGTCCTTGCCGAGTTTCGGCATGTAGTCGACCTCGACCCCACGGTCGCGGAAGATCTGGACGGCGGTTTCGGAAAGTTCATCAGAGACGAGAACGCGGGGCGCCATGGGTTTATCCTATGCGAATGTATGTTCACAGTGCAGTGCCGGTGGCACCGCTTGCGGCAGGAAAGGGGAAAGGGGGGCGGCGGGCGCCCCCGGCAGGATCAGGCGGCTTTGGCCAGGGCGGCGATTTCGGCCGCGAAGGCGAATTCGATCCAGGGCATCAGGGCGGCCACATCGGAGGTTTCCACCGTGGCGCCGCACCAGATGCGCAGGCCCGGAGGTGCATCGCGATAGGCGCCTGCATCCAGGGCAACGCCTTCTTTTTCCAGCCGTTTCGCCACGTTCTTGGCGAAGGTCGCGCCATCGGTGATGCGCGGATCGGTGAATTTCAGGCAGACCGAGGTGCAGGAGGCAATCTCGGGCCGTTCTGCCAGATTGGCGATCCAGTCCTTGCCCGCGATGAAATCGGCAATCGCCTTGGCATTGCCTTCGCTGCGGGCGATCAGCCCCTGCAGGCCGCCGATGGATTTGGCCCATTTCAGCGCGACGAGGTAATCTTCGACACAGAGCATCGAGGGCGTGTTGATGGTTTCGCCGACGAAGATGCCTTCGATCAGCTTGCCCTTCGAGGTCAGGCGGAAGATTTTCGGCAGCGGCCAGGCGGGGGTATAGCTTTCCAGCCGTTCCACCGCGCGGGGCGACAGGATCAGCACGCCA
>DOMY01000239.1 GCA_003509785.1 Gemmobacter sp. | reverse complement strand
GCCAGCAAGATCAAACCCATCCCCCTGGAAAAAATGGCGAAACGGTATTGAGATCAATGGCCGCCGGGAGCCCCGGCGGCCTTTTCCATCAGTCGCGCCAGGACGGATCGGCCTTGTCGAGCTGCGTTTTCAGATAGGCGAAATGTTCGAAAGCCATGCCGCGATAATCGTGCCAGCCTTCGGCGGTTTTTACCGCCACCTCATGCGACAGCACGTTCAGCGGCTGGCCACTGGCATAGGCCAGCATCAGCGTCTGCGCCGCGCGTTCAAAGAAATACAGCTTTTCAAAGGCTTCGGCCACGGTATCGGCGGTGACGGTGATGCCGTGATTGCCCATCAGCAGGCAGGTCTTGTCGCCAAGCGCGGCGGCCAGCCTGTCGCCCTCGGCCTCTTCATCCGCGATGCCGCCAAAGCCGGTGTCGATTGCCAGATCGCCATAGAACCGCGCGGTGTTGTTATCGAGCGGCAGCAGGGCCGGGTCTTTCAACGTCGACAGCGCGGTGGCATAGGGCGGATGGCAATGCAGCAAGACACGCACCTGCGGCTTGNNTTAGGCCGAGGCATCGGGGGCACCCGGGCGATCCATCACCGAAGCATCATCGGCATCCAGCAGCAACAGGTCCGACGCGCGGATCGACCCGAAATGCCGCCACTTCGGGTTCATCAGGAAGCGTTTGCCATCGCCCGAGACGGCCGCGCTGAAATGGTTGCCCACCGATTCATGCCAGCCGAACTGCGCGCAGATGCGGAAGGCCGCCGCCAGATCGACGCGCAGCGCCTGCAGCGCCGCGCCGTCCAGATCGCCGGAAACTGCGCCATCCTTCATTTGAAACGCCCTTCGCTGACCAGCGCGCGATAGGTGCTGCGCATCTCGCCCCGGTCGGAATAGCAGCCGCGCAGGTAACGCTCGCCGCTGGTGGCGCTATAGGCGGCGCGGCCATGCACGATGCGGTGATTGTCGAACACGATACATTCGGTGGCATTCAGCCGGAACCGCATCATGTATTTATCGGATTGCAGCATCCGCCCGAACTTGCAGAAGGCGGGGTAATAGCTGTCGAGAAAGTCCTGCGGCAGATCGAAGATATCGGCCATGTGCTGACTGATCGTGACCCCCGAAACCTCGCCCTTGTCGTCCAGCTCGATCACGCGCTGCATCGACCGCATGTCGTAGGTATCATGTTCACAGTAATAGGGGGNNCATCCAGGAACAGGTTCAGCCCGCCTTCGACACTATTGGCCCGGCAATGCAGGAACTGCACGCCCGGCGCCATGTCTTCGGCGGGGGTATCGGTGTGCATTTCCAGCGCCTTGGCGGTATAGGCCAGGTTTGTCGGGTTGATATGGGTGCGCACGTCGAAATATTCGCCGAAGAAGGTGGGGCGCACATGGCCGATCAGGCGCACGGTTTCCGTCAGCCCTTCGGCGCTGTCGGGCATATCGGTCAGGATCGCCACGCCCTCGACCAGCATCGCCTCGATCCAGCGGGCGACCTCGGCCTTGTCGGCCATCAGCTTTGGCTGCGAAAACCGCGCGATCTTGGCATAGTGATCGCCATACCAGGCGCGGCGCGGCAGATCGGCCGGATCGGCGCGACGTTCGCCTGTCGCATATTGCGCCAGAAAGGCCACCGGATAGCGTGAAACGTGGCCATCCTGCCATTCCACCACCAGCGCATCATCGGCCAGCTGGGCGCTGCGCGGATGTGGGGCTGTTTCGAGATGAAAGATGTCGAACACCCGTTCCCGGGTCTGGCTGTCGAACGAGCTGGGGCAGTTGTCGCGCAGCCAGTAGTGATTGAAATAAGCCGATTTTCCAGGCTCCAGCGCCACGGTCAGCCCCTTGGGGCCAAAGGTGATGTCTGTGCCGATACCGATATCCATTGCGCATGTCCCTGTTGCCTGCCGGGCGGGGCGCCGCGGCGAAAGCCTCCCTGCGGCGCAGAATAGGGCTTGGCGCGCAGCGGCAGAACGGCGTAAAAACTTCTGATAACATAAGCCAGGGGTTATGATGTCAGACCGCCGCCTGCCCCCGTTGCGCCTGCTGGCCGTGTTCGAGGCGGTGCTGCGGTCCGGCAGCCTGCAACGCGCCGCGGCAGAGCTGAACGTGTCGCAGCCCGCGATCAGCCAGGCGATGAAAAGCCTGNNTACCGCTGCTGGATCGCCGCAGCCGCCCCGCCGCGCTGACCGAGGCCGGGCGCATCCTGCAGCGCGCGGTGTCTGACGGGCTGGGCCGCATTTCCGATGCCATCGAACAGGTGCGCGCCCTGCAGCGCACGGCCGCAACTTCGGTCACGGTGGCCTGTTCGGTCGGCACGGCGACCTATTGGCTGATGCCGCGGCTGACCGGGTTCTATGCCCGGCAGGGCGATATTGCGGTGAATGTGATGACCACGGCGCAGGGCGCGCCGCAGATGGCGCCCGGCGTGGATTTGGCGATCCGCTATGGGCTGGGCGACTGGGCGGATGGCCGGGTGGTGAAGCTGTTCGATGAACAGGTCAGCCCGGTCTGCCTGCCTGCGGTGCAGCAGCGTCTGGCGGGGATGGCACAGCCGCTGACCGGGGCGCCGCTGCTGCATGTGGAGGCGGGCGAGGACAGCTGGCTGGGCTGGGCCGCCTATCTGCAGCAGGCAGGGCTGGCCCTGCCGCAAGGCCCCGGGCGGCGGTTCACCAATTATGTGCAGGCCACCCAGGCGGCGCTGGATGGGCAGGGCATCCTGCTGGGGTGGGAATCGATCACCGGCGATCTGATCCGCGCCGGCCGTCTGGCCCGCCTGCCCCTGCCCCCGGTCATCCCGCGCGAGGCGTTCTATCTGGTGATCCCCGACCGGCGCGACCCGAAACCGGCGGTATCCCTGCTGGAAGACTGGCTGCGGCAGGGCGGGCAGGACGTGTAGCCGAAAGGCGCCATGGGCGCGGCTTTGGTGGCCTATCGGGTGGGGTGGCAGGTCTGGTGGAGNNGAGCAGCGGTCTGCCATCCACCAGACCTGCCGTGTTCCATGGTTATCCAAAATATCATTTATTGTCAGATAATTAGGGACTCGCTACCCGCCCAGTTCGCTAACTTCCACAGTATTCCAGCATTTAATGGGGGAAGGTTGGGGGGAAGAGATGAACCAGGAATTGACCCGCAGGCCGCAGAAGGCACTGACTGCGCAGGGCGTGTCAAACGCGTTTGCTGCGGTCGAAGTTGCGCCGAGCGACGCCTTGGACAGTATTGCCGTCGCGGACTTGAAGGCCCGCGTTCCGCGAGGGCTATGGATCAGAGTTGCACTGCGCCCGCCTGCCCTCCCCGGGAGGGGGCAACAAACCCCCGGATAGGCACCGAGGAGCCCCAAGACAGCACCATTCAGCCAAGGCACGAAACTGCCGATTGACAGGCGGGGAATCATGATGTACCGAACGGTACACAAATGTACCGTTCGGTACAGGAACTCCACCCATCAGAGAGACGTCTGATGGCCCCGCCGAACCCAAGTCGCTGACCTGCCCGCCAAGGTCACGCGCTTGCCAGCATAACGCATATCCCGAGAGGAACTGACATGTCCCGTCCCCCGCTGCCCCCCTTTACCCATGACACCGCTGTCGAAAAGGTTCGCCTCGCCGAAGACGGCTGGAACACGCGCGATGCGGCCAGGGTCGCCTTGGCTTACACGCCGGATACGCGCTGGCGGAACCGGGTCGAGTTCGCGACCAATCGGCAAGAGGCCCAGGCCTTCCTGACGCGCAAGTGGAACAAGGAACACGAATATCGGCTCATCAAGGAGCTTTGGGCCTTCACCGGCAACCGGATTGCAGTGCGTTATGCCTATGAGTATCGTGATGACAACGGCCAGTGGTTCCGCGCCTATGGGAACGAAAACTGGCAATTTGCCGAAGACGGACTGATGTCGAACCGCCACGCCAGCATCAACGAAATGCCCATAACCGAGGCCGAGCGTCTCTTCCGCTGGCCGCTTGGGCGTCGCCCGGACGACCATGCCTCGCTGAGCGACCTGGGCCTGTGAAGACCCGGCGCGCCCTCACCGATCGCGCCAGCGCCGTGCCAGCCTTGGCAGAGGCCTTTCGCGAGCATGGATTCGAGGGCGCAAGCCTGACGGTGCTGTCGCAGGCGACGGGTCTGGGCAAGGGCAGCCTCTACAACTTCTTTCCCGGCGGGAAGGAAGAGATGATGGAGGCCGTCCTTGCCGACATCGACCACTGGTTCGCCGAAAGTATCTTCCTGCCGCTTGAGCGGGCGGAGGACCCCGCTCAGGCTATCGCGTCGATGTTCGAAGATGTGACTGCCTATTTTCGGTCGGGCAGACGGGTCTGCCTCGTGGGGTGCCTGGGGTTGAACACCTCGGGCGCGGCCTTCGCGGTCACGATCAGGGACTACTTCGCACGGTGGATTTCGGCGATTGCCCAGTGTCTGGAAGTCGGGAAAGTGCCTCCAGACGCGGCAAGGCAGCTCGCCGAAGAGGCGGTGTCCGGCATCCAGGGGGCCATCGTCCTGGCACGGGCGCTCGAGGACGAGACGACCTTCCACCGCATTCTTCGCAGACAGCATTCGACCTTGACCGACGCCATCGGTGCTTGGGCTGGAAGCCAGGCGCCCTGACCTGCGGCATATCTGCGTCCTCCGGCGGCCTCTCCCGTTGGCCTGCCCCAGGTCGTAAGCAAAACAGCGGTTCGCGCCGTGGCGTCGTGTAGCGGAACGACCGCGAGCCGACCTTGCGCAAGGCTGGATGCCACGGACTGAAGGGATGACCGCGTGATCTGGATCCCTAGCCAGAGCGAGGCCTACAACAACTTCTTCCTCTATCTCTGCAGGGGGTAAGGGGGCAAGATATGCCCTGTCAGATGGATCGCAAAAGGGATCTGTGGAGGATCGTGCGCAAAGGCAATGATGTCTTGCGCCCGATCAAACGGACTTTGTCGCGCCATATGTCAAAGAAGATTGCGATGGAATTGCTGGTGCTGAAAGCCCGGCGCCCTTGTCTTCCGCAAAGGCCGAGGCAGGCATTGCCTCTCCGCCACCCACCCTGAGATCAGTAAGAACCTCACGATTTCAGTTACCTACCAGCCCCAAAAACCCGCCGTCCTGTTTGCGCTTGTCCGCGACGCGCTGCGACTGTGGATGTTGAATTCCACCCCATCAGTTCTGAGTGGAAATCAAACAGCCCGGATATTTCATTGAACAACGTGTAGAACGTACAACGCTGCAATGGGGGATACGATGGGGGAAGAAGAATGCGATGAATGAAATTATTCATTCAAAATCAATTACTTAAGTGAGCGGTCTGGTGGAGCAGAGGGGGATCGAACCCCTGACCTCGTCATTGCGAACGACGCGCTCTCCCAGCTGAGCTAAGGCCCCNNCTGCGCGCAGGTTTGGCGGATGGTTTGGTGGTTGTCAAGCCGGCTGGATATCATGTCGCAGCGACGCCGGTCTGCTGCCGGGCCTATCGCAAGGGCGCGTGGCAAGGGGGCGCGGGGTCACGCCCGCGCCATGGCCTGCTGCACGAATTCCGCAATCTGGGTGGCGGGGCGTGCCCCGGCCAGCCGGGCCAGTTCGCGCCCGCGCCGGTACAACACCAGCGCCGGGATGCCCTGAATACCTGCCCGGCCTGCAACCTCGGGGTGATCCTGGGTGTTTAGCTTGGCAAAGCGCACCTCGGGCCCCAGGGCCTTAGCCGCCTTGGCAAATTCGGGCGCCATCATGCGGCAGGGGCCNNTAATCCACCAGCAGCGGCAGGTCATCGCCGCGGATCGCCTTGTCATGGCGGCGGCCATCCAGTTCGAACACCCGGCCATCGGCCAGCGGATCGCCGCAGGCGCCGCATTTCGGCCCCTGTGCCAGCCGCGCCTGTGGCACCCGGTTCGCCTGCCCGCAGGTGGTGCAGATCAGTTTGACGGCATCGGACATTCCTGCCTCCATATTCCTGTTGGCGAATATGTTGGCATCCCGAAGCCGCCGCGCAAGGGGAAAGCCGGGCCAGGCGCCTGATTTCCCCCTTGCGCGGCATTTCACTATTCCGCCGCCTGCGCGTAATCCTCCAGCGGCGGGCAGGTGCAGATCAGGTTGCGGTCGCCAAAGACATTGTCGACCCGGCCCACCGGCGGCCAGTATTTGTCCACCCGGAAGGCACCGGGCGGGAAGCAGCCCTGTTCGCGCGGGTATTGGCGCGTCCAGTCGGCCACCAGATCCTCCACCGTATGGGGGGCATGGCGCAGCGGGCTGTCTTCGGCGGNNGGTGATGAAGCGGTCGATTTCGGCCTTGGTTTCGGATTCGGTGGGTTCCACCATCAGCGTGCCCGCCACCGGCCAGCTCATGGTGGGCGCGTGGAAGCCGTTGTCGATCAGGCGCTTGGCGATATCATCCACCGTCACCCCTGCTTCGGCGAAGGGCCGGGTATCCAGAATACATTCATGCGCCACGCGGCCCCGGTTGCCCATGAACAGCACGTCATAGGCGCCCTTCAGCCGGGCCGCGATATAGTTCGCATTCAGGATCGCCACGCGGGTCGCCTGCGTCAGCCCCGCCCCGCCCATCATCAGGCAATAGGCCCAGGAAATCAGCAGGATCGAGGCAGAGCCATAGGGCGCCGCCGAAACCGGGCCTTCTCCGCCGTCGCCCATTTCCGGGTGCCCGGGCAGATAGGGCGCCAGATGCGCCTTCACTCCGATCGGCCCCATGCCCGGCCCGCCGCCGCCATGCGGGATGGCAAAGGTCTTGTGCAGGTTCAGGTGGCTGACATCGCCGCCGATCTCGCCCGGTTTCACCAGACCGACCATGGCGTTCATATTCGCCCCGTCGATATACACCTGCCCGCCGTGATCGTGGGTAATGGCGCAGATCTCGCGCACCGTGCTTTCAAACACGCCATGGGTGCTGGGGTAGGTGATCATGCAGGCCGCCAGATTTTCACCCGCCGCCGCCGCCTTTTCGCGGAAATCCTCCACATCCACATCGCCATTGGCCGAGGATTTGACGACCACGACCTTCATCCCCACCATCTGCGCCGAAGCCGGGTTGGTGCCATGGGCCGAAACCGGGATCAGACAGATGTTGCGATGCGCCGCCCCCTGCGCCCGGTGATAGGCCTGAATGGTCAGCAGCCCGGCATATTCGCCCTGCGCGCCGCTGTTGGGCTGCATGCTCATCGCATCATAGCCGGTGATCTGGCACAGCTTTTCCGACAGATCCGCGATGGCCTCGTGATAGCCGGCCGCCTGGCCCGCCGGGGCAAAGGGGTGCAGGCTGCCGAATTCTGGCCAGGTGATCGGCATCATCTCGGCCGCCGCATTCAGCTTCATGGTGCAGCTGCCCAGTGGGATCATCGCCCGGTCCAGCGCCAGATCGCGGTCGGACAGGCGGCGCATGTAGCGCATCATTTCCGATTCCGCGCGGTTCATCTGAAACACCGGATGGGTCAGGTAATCCATGCCGCGCAGCAGGCTGTCGGGGAAGCCCAGCTCGGCCACCGCAGGCGCCGCCTCAGGGATGCCGAAAGCATCCAGCAGCCGGATGATCACATCCTCGCCGGTGGTTTCATCCAGGCTGATGCCGACGCGATCCCGCCCGACCTTGCGCAGGTTGATGCCGCGGTGCCGCGCGGCGGCCATGATGCCCTGCTGGCCCACGCCCACTTCGACCGTGATGGTGTCGAAGAACGCGCCCGGCGCCACATTGGCTCCGGCGGCTTTCAGCGCCGATGCCACGCGGACGGTGTTCAGATGCACCCGTTCGGCAATGGCGCGCAGGCCCTTCGGCCCGTGGAACACCGCGTAGAAACTGGCCATCACCGCCAGCAGCGCCTGCGCGGTGCAGACGTTCGAGGTGGCCTTTTCGCGGCGGATATGCTGCTCGCGGGTCTGCAGCGACAGCCGGTAGGCCTTGTTGCCCCGTGCGTCGATGGAAACCCCGACGATCCGCCCCGGCATCGACCGTTTCAGATCATCGCGGCACGACATGAAGGCGGCATGTGGCCCGCCATAGCCCATCGGCACGCCGAACCGTTGCGCCGAACCCACGGCGATATCGGCCCCCATCGCGCCCGGCGGCTTCAGCAGACACAGCGCCAGCAGATCGGTTGCCACCACGGCAATGGCCTTGGCCTCGTGCAGCGCCTCGATCTGGTCGGTGAAATCGGTCACATCGCCAAAGGTGCCGGGATACTGGAAGATCGCCCCGAACACCTCGCCCGGAATCAGCGCATCCGGCGCGCCCTCGATGATCTCGATTCCCAGCGGCAGGGCGCGGGTGCGGATCACGGCAATGGTCTGCGGATGGCAGTTGCTGTCGACAAAGAAGGCCCGCGCCTTGGATTTCGCGCTGCGCTCGGCCATGGCCATGGCTTCGGCCGCCGCCGTCGCCTCGTCCAGCAGGCTGGCATTGGCCACCGGCAGGCCGGTCAGATCAGCCACCATGGTCTGATAGTTCAGCAAGGCCTCCAGCCGCCCTTGCGCGATTTCGGGCTGATAGGGGGTATAGGCGGTGTACCAGGCCGGGTTTTCCAGGATGTTGCGCTGGATCGCGGGCGGCGTGACCGTGCCGTAATAACCCTGCCCGATCAGGCTGGTCATCACCCGGTTCTTCGCCGCCACGGCGCGCATCTTCTCCAGCAGTTCGTGTTCGGCCAGCGGCGCCCAGTCCAGCGGCTCTTCCTGGCGGATCGCGGCCGGGATCGTCTCGTCGATCAGCTGATCCAGGCTGTCGCAGCCCACGGCCTTCAGCATCTCGGCCATTTCGGCGGGCGATGGCCCGATATGGCGGCGGTTGGCGAAATCATAGGGGTTATAGTCGGTCGGCGTGAAGGTCATGGCCCTGCCCTTTGGCAATAGATGCACCGGAGCGTCCCCCGCAGGGGGCGCCCGCACAAAATCCTTGCAAGGATTTTGCAAATTTCTTCGAAGAAATTTGCCGCCCGGCCTTAGCCGACCAGATCCTGATATTCGTCTTCGTCCATGAAATCATCCAGCACGGACAGGTCTTCCAGACGCATCTTGAAGAACCAGCCCTCGCCCAGCGCATCCTCGTTCACCAGCGCCGGATTGTCGGCCAGCTTTTCATTCACCTCGACGATCTCGCCATCCACCGGGGCCAGAATGTCGGATGCGGCCTTGACGCTTTCGATCACGCAGACCTCGTCGCCTTCGGCCACCTGGGTTTCGGGTTCGGGCAGTTCCACAAACACCACATCGCCCAGCTGGCTTGCCGCATGTTCGGTGATCCCCACCACCACGAGGTCACCCTCGACGCGAAGCCATTCATGTTCCTTGGTATATTTCATCGCAGTTCCCGTTCAGCGTTTGTAGGTTGTGGGTTGGAAGGGCATCGGCACCACGGTCAGCGGCAGCCGCTTGCTGCGCAGATCGCCCTCCAGCAGGGTGCCCGGCGTGGCAAAGGCGCGGGCGACATAGCCCATGGCAATCGGCGCCTCCACCGAAGGGCCGAACCCGCCCGAGGTGATGGCGCCCAAAGGCGTGCCGTCCGGGGCGAACAGCTCCACCCCTTCGCGCATCGGCGCCCGGCCTTCGGGGCGCAACCCGATGCGCAGGCGTGCAGGCCCCTCGGCCAGTTCATGCAGAATGCGCGTCGCACCGGGAAAGCCGCCTGCCCGCGCGCCACCCGCCCGCCGGGCCTTCTGGATCGCCCAGGTCAGGCCCGCTTCAACCGGGCTGGNNCCCCGCCTCCAGCCGCAGGCTGTCGCGCGCGCCAAGGCCGATGGGCGCCACTTCCTCCATCGCCAGCAGCGCCTGGGCAAAGCCTTCGGCGCCGCCTTCGGGCACCGAAATCTCATAGCCATCTTCGCCGGTATAGCCCGACCGGCTGATCCACAGCGCGCCAAAGACGGTATCAACCGCGATCACATCCATGAACCGCATCGCGGCCACCTGTGGCACCAGACGGGCCAGCGCGGTTTCCGCCTGCGGCCCCTGCAGCGCCAGCAGCGCACGGTCGGTGATGGCCACAACCTCGGTCGTCTCAGCCAGATGCGCCTGCATATGGGCCAGATCTGCGGCCTTGCAGGCGGCATTCACCACCACCAGCAGATGATCGCCCCGATTGGCAAACATCAGATCATCCAGAATCCCGCCGGTCTCGTTGGTGAACAGGCCATAGCGCTGCCGCCCCTCGGCCAGGCCCAGCACATCCACCGGCATCAGCGCCTCGAAGCCCAGCATCGTGGCCTCCAGGCTGCCTTTCGGGCGCAGGATCACCTGGCCCATATGGCTCACGTCAAACAGCCCGGCGGCGGCCCGCGTGTGCAGATGTTCCTTCATGACCCCGGGCCGGTACTGAACCGGCATCTCATATCCTGCGAAGGGAACCATCTTCCCCCCAAGCCCCACATGAAGATCATGCAGGGCCAAGCGTTTCAGGTCGCTCACGCGCCCCTCCCTTTCCGCCGGTCATGCGTCAGCCGGCACCGTGCAGACAGGCCTATCCCTGCCCTTCGATGCCCCCTCTGTCCCTACCCCATTGCCAGATGGCGGGGCGCCTGAGATCGTTATCCCTTCGGCGGGCACTTGCGTGCCACTCTCCAGAGTTTTTGTGCCAGAACGGTTCTTGCGCCTGAGAGTTTACCGGGGCGGTTGCTCCTTCGGCACCGGCTCCGAGGCTTGCGGCCCCCGCCGGATTCTCCCGATCCTGACAGCACCGGGTTAGCCCGCCGCCCCGCAGCATGGCAAGCGAAAAATGCGGAACCGACCGATGGCTGCGCAAAACCGACATTCACAGTGTCGCGGCCCGCCTGTCGATCACGCGCAATGCCAGAAAAACCGCCAGCAGGCCAAAGACCACACCGCCAAAGGCCTGCCCGATCAGCACGCCCTGCGGCCCCGCCACCTGTGCCCCCCACAGCGCGAAAGGCACGGTGCCCAGCGTATGCCGGCCCCAGTTGACCAGCGTGGATTGCATCGCCGCCCCCAGATTGTTGCAGGCGGCATTGGCCACGAAGATCAGCGCATTGAAGAAGAACATCAGGCTCAGCGGCCCGCAGAACAGATAGACCAGATCCCNNTCCCGCGTCAGCCCCTCGGCCCGGAACAGATCGGCAATCGCGCCCCGCCCCAGAAACAGCAACGCCGACATGACCAGAATCACCAGCCCGGCAAACAGGATCGCATCGCGGAAGCCGCGCCGCACCCGGTCCATCCGCCGGGCCCCCAGATTCTGGCCGATGATCGGCCCGATGGCCCCCGACAGCGCAAAGATCATGCCAAAGGCCACCGGCGTCAGCCGCCCGGCAATCGCCATGCCCGCCACCGCCGCCTCGCCATAGCCCGCCACCATCCGCGTCACCACCACCTGCCCCACCGGCGTGGCCAGTTGCGTCAGGATCGCCGGGCCGGATATGGTGAACAAGGGCCGGGCGGCCTCGATCAGGCTGCGCGCCGTCACCGGGGCAAAGCCGCCCAGCCGCCGCCAGATCGGCCACAGCCCCATCGCCGCCATCACCAGCCGCGAGGCCCAGCCCGCCATGGCCGCTCCCGTCAGCCCCAGATCCGCCCAGAGGATCAGCACCGGGTCCAGCGCGGCCAGCGCCACCGCGCCCCAGACCGTCACCATCATCGACTGCCGCGCCGCGCCATGCGCCCGCATGACCGAAGCCCCCACCATGCCCAGAATCAGCAAGGGCTGGCCCGGAATGGTCAGCCGCAGAAACCACAGGGTTTCCGCAGCCACTCGGCCCTGCGCCCCCAGAAGCCCCACGATCTGCGGCAGAAACACCCAGACCAGCGCCGAAAACGCCAGGCTGAACCCGCCGCTCAGCACGATGCCCTCGGTCGCGCGCTGCCGGGCCAAGGCCGCATCCCGCGCCCCCACCGCCCGGGCCACCAGCGCCGAAACCCCCACCGACAGCCCGATGCCAAAGGCCGTGGTGAAGAACAGCACCGCCCCGGCATAGCCCACCGCCGCCGTCAGCACCGGATCGCCCAGCCAGCTGATATAGACCATGTTGATCAGATCGACGACGAAGATCGCCATCAGCCCGACCGAAGCCGTCAGCGACATCACCGCCACATGGCGGAACAGATTGCCTTCAACGAATTTCGCCTGTGCCATTCACCACCCCTGAAACGCAGAAAGGGAAAGGCAGCAGCCCTCCCCTTCCCGTTGTCCAAATATCCCGCGGGGGGTCCGGGGGGCGCGAAGCCCCCCGGCCCGCAGTCGCAACCCGCGCCGGAGGCTGGCCCCCGGCCCGCAGTCACACCCCGCGCACCACCTGCAGCAGCGGCATCACATCGGCCATTTCCGGCCCATGCGCCTGGCCTGTCAGCGCCTTGCGCAGCGGCATGAACAGGCCCTTGCCCTTGCGCCCCGTCGCCTCTTTCACCACAGCGGTCCATTCACCCCAGGTCGCCTGCGTCCAGGGCTGCGGCGGCAGCAGCGCCAGCGCCTGCGCGATGAAATCGCGGTCCTCGTCTTCCACCATCGGCTCGGCGCCGTTCACGAACAGATCCCACCAGCCGGCCAGATCGTCCAGCACGGTGATATTGTCCTTGGCCACCCGCCAGAAGGCCTCGGCCTTGTCGGCAGGCACGCCCAGTTCCGCGATCCTTGCGGCAACGGCATCGAAAGGCAGGCTCTGCACATAGGCGCGGGTCAGCGGAAACAGGTCTTCGGCATCGAACTTGGTCGGCGCGGCCCCGGAGCTCTCCACGTCAAAGCCCTCGGCCAGCTCGTCCAGATCGGTCATCAGCGCCACCGGCTTCGATGACCCCAGCCGCGCCATCAGCGACAGCAGCGCCGCCGGGGCCACGCCCCGCGCCCGCAGGTCGCGCAGCGACAGGGTGCCCAGCCGTTTCGACAGCTCTTCGCCCTTCGCCCCGGTCAGCAGCGAATGGTGGGCAAAGGCCGGCGGCGTGCCGCCCATGGCTTCCATGATCTGGATCTGGGTTGCGGTATTGGTCACATGGTCGGCGCCGCGCACGATATGCGTCACCCCCATATCCACATCATCGACCGAGCTGGCAAAGGTATACAGCACCTGGCCATCGGCGCGGATCAGCACCGGGTCAGATACGCTGGCCGCATCGATGCTCACCGGCCCGATGATGCCATCGGCCCATTCGATCCGGGTCTGGTTCAGCAGGAAACGCCAATACCCCTCGCGCCCCTCAGCCCGCGCCTTCGCGCGGTCTTCTTCCGTCAGATGCAACGAGGCGCGGTCATAGACCGGCGGCTTGCCCATGTTCAGCTGCTTCTTGCGCTTCAGATCCAGCTCGACCGGGCTTTCGAAACATTCGTAGAACCGCCCCGCCGCCTTCAGGTTTTCGGCCTCGGCGCGATAGCGATCCATCCGCAGCGACTGTTTTTCCACCCGGTCCCAGTGCAGGCCCAGCCATTCCAGATCGCGCATGATGCCATCGGCGTATTCCTGCTTGCTGCGCTCCTGATCCGTGTCATCCAGGCGCAGGATGAACTGGCCGCCGCTTTTGCGGGCGATCAGATAGTTCATCAGCGCGGTGCGCAGGTTGCCGACATGGATATAGCCGGTCGGCGAGGGGGCAAAGCGGGTAACGGTGGTCATCGGGTCATCTCCTGAATCCGGCACCCTTGGCACGGGATGGGCAATTTGTCCATAACGCGCACCTTTCGCGCCCTGCATCCCTGCCCTATCTTCACCGCATGACCCATGCCAGCGCCCAGACCATCGCCCCCGATCTTGCCCTGATGGAACGCCTCGCCCATGAGGCGGTGATGGGCCTGCCCGAACCCTGGCGCGCCGCCGCCGCCCATGTGCAGCTGCGGATCGAGGATTTCGCGCCGCCGGACATTCTGCAGGCGATGGAAATCGACGATCCGTTCGAACTGACCGGGCTTTACGAAGGCGTGCCCCTGACAGAAAAATCGGTGATGGATCAGCCGGTTGGCCCGGATGTGATCTGGTTGTTCCGCCGCCCGATCCTGGATGAATGGCTGGATCGCGGCAATGTCTCGCTGGGGGAAATGGTGACGCATGTGATGGTGCATGAACTGGCGCATCACTTCGGCTGGTCGGATGACGATATCGCGTCGATTGATCCCTGGTGGGAATGACGGGCGGCGCAACCGGGGCGCAATAACGCGGTCGTGATTGGGGAGGCGGCGCTGCGGCGCTACCCTTGCGCAAACAGCCAAGGGAGAGCCTGCATGACCCGCCTGAACCTGACCCGCCGCACCGCGCTAATGGCCGGTGCCACCCTGCCCTTCGCGGCAGCCCTGCCCGCCCCGGCCCGTGCGGCGGCCGAAATGAAAGGCGCGGCCATGCCCGGCTTTCACCGCTTCAAGCTGGGCGAATTCGAGGTGACGACCCTGCTGGTCGGGTCACGCCCGATGGAAAAACCGCAGGAAACCTTTGGCCTGAACGCCACGCCCGAAGATTTTGCCGCGCTGGCGCAGGCGAATTTCCTGCCCGCCGACATGTCGCAGAACTTCTTCACCCCGACGCTGGTGAACACCGGGGCAGAGCTGGTGCTGTTCGACACCGGGCTGGCGCCCGAGGGGATCACCGGCGCGCTGGCCGCGGCGGGCTATACCCCCGATCAGGTGGACGTGGTGGTGCTGACGCATATGCACGGCGATCACATCGGTGGCCTGGCGGGCGAGGCGGGCGCCACCTTCGCCAATGCGCGCTATGTCACGGGCAGCATTGAACATAATCACTGGGCCGCCGCCGGAAACGAAGGCTTTGATGCCAAGGTGAAACCGCTGTCCGACAAGATGACCATGCTGGAGGATGGCGGTTCGGTCGCCGCCGGCATCACCGCGCTGGCGGCCTTTGGCCACAGCCCCGGCCATATGGCCTATCATCTGGAAAGCGGCGGCAAGCGGCTGGCGATCACGGCGGATACGGTCAACCACTATGTCTTTTCGATGCAGCGCCCGGATTGGGAAGTGCGGTTCGACATGGACAAGGCGATGGGCGCGGAAACCCGCAAGAAGATGCTGGGCATGATCGCGGCCGACCGCATCCCGTTCATCGGCTATCACATGCCCTTCCCGGCCGTGGGCTTTGTCGAGGCACAGGGCGAAGGTTTCCGTTTCGTGCCCGCAAGTTACCAGCTGATGCTGTAAGCGGAAGGGGGCGGGTTCCCCCGCCCCCAAATTCCTTCGAAGGAATTTGCAAAAGTTTCCGAAAACTTTTGCAGCGCCCCGGTCAGGCCGAAATCTTGGCGGCCATTTCGACCAGACGTTTGGCTTGATGGCCAATGGCGGCCTTTTCGTTGTCGCCGAATTCCTTGCCCTGGGTATGGCTGTAACCATAGGGGTTGCCGCCGGTGGCGAAGATCGAGGCATCGGTGAAGCCGGGCGCCACGATGACCGAGCCCCAGTGCATGAAGGTGGTGTAAAGGCCCAGAATCGTTGCCTCTTGCCCGCCATGGACGTTCTGCGCCGAAGACATGGCTGAGACGGCCTTGTTGGCCAGCTTGCCCTGGAACCAGACCCCGCCCAGCGTATCAATGAAGGCGCGCATCTGCGAGGCGACCTGGCCGAACCGGGTGGGCGCCGAGAACAGATAGGCATTCGCCCATTCCATATCCTCGGGCGTGGCGACCGGGATATCCTTTGTTTTCTCGACCGTTGCCTTCCAGCCATCCTGGCTGTTCACCGCGGCTTCGGGCGCGGTTTCGGCCACGCGCAGCAGCCGCACTTCGGCCCCGGCGGCGCGGGCGGCTTCGGCGGCGATCGAGGCCATTTCGAAATTGGTGGCATAGGTCGAATAGAAGATGACGGCGAGTTTGACGTCGGACATGTGCGGTTTCCCTGCTGCGGTGGTTTCGGTTGGCTGAGGGAAAGGTAGGGTCTGCGCGGCTTTGTGGCCACTCTGTATCTTCGCGGATTCATTGTGCGGCAGCGCAGGACCGCCCNNCCGCCCGGCCCTAGCCGCGCGGGGCGAACAGGATGACGGCGGTGCCTGCCAGCGCCAGCGCGGCGCCCAGCAGATCGAAGCGATCCGGCCGCGCGCCCTCCATCCCCCACATCCAGAGCAGGCTGGCGGCGATGTAGATCCCGCCATAGGCGGCATAGCTGCGCCCTGCCACCTCGGGCGGGGTCAGCGCCAGAAACCAGGCAAAGGCGCCCAGCGCCAGGGCACCGGGCAGCAGCCAGAGCGCCGAAGCCCCGGCGCGCCACCACATCCACACCGCATAGCAGCCGCCGATTTCGGCCAGCGCCGCCAGAAGGTAGACGCCCGCCGTCAAGACGGGTCGCGGAAGCGGTTGGCGATGGGATAGCGGCGGTCCAGCCAGAAGGCGCGCGGGGTCAGCCGCGTACCGGGGGCGGACTGGAAGCGTTTATATTCGCTGATGTAGAGCAGATGTTCGACACGTTTGACGGTGGCACGATCAAAGCCCTTGGCTACCAGATCGGCCACCGATTCTTCCCGATCCACCAGACCTTCGAGGATGGCATCCAGCACCTCATAAGGTGGGAGGCTGTCTTCGTCTTTCTGATCGGGGCGCAGTTCGGCGCTGGGGGGTTTGGTGATGACGCGATCGGGGATCACCACGCCCGCAGGCCCCTTCATCCAGGGGCGGTGGTTTGCGTTGCGCCAGCGGCAGGTTTCGAACACGCGGGTCTTATACATGTCCTTGATCGGATTGTAGCCGCCGTTCATGTCGCCATAGATGGTGCAATAGCCCACGGCCACTTCGGATTTGTTGCCGGTGGTCCGTAGCATGGCGCCGAACTTGTTCGACAGGGCCATCAGCATCAGGCCGCGCAGGCGGCTTTGGATGTTCTCTTCGGTCAGCCCCGGTTCGGTGCCCGCGAACAGCGGCGCCAGCGCCTGCGTCACCGCATCCTGCGGGCCGGAAATCGGCACGGTATCCAGACGGCAGCCCAGCAGCCGCGCGGCTTCGCCCGCATCTTCCAGCGAGTGATCGGAGGTATAGGCCGAGGGAAGCATGACGCAATGCACGTTTTCCGGCCCCAAAGCATCGGCGGCAATGGCCGCCACCAGCGCCGAATCGATGCCGCCCGACAGGCCGAGGATGGCGCGGGTGAAGCCGGTCTTGGCCATGTAATCGCCCAGACCCATGACGCAGGCGCGGTAATCCGCCTCCCAGATCTTCGGGATGGGTTCCATCATGCCCGGTTCGGCCCGCCAGCCTGCGGCGGTGCGGGTGAAATCGACATGGGTGATGCAGCTGTCGAACTGCGGCATCTGCACCGCCAGCTGCCCGCCGGGGTTGAGCACCAGCGATGAGCCGTCAAACACCTGATCGTCCTGCCCGCCCACCATGTTCAGATAGACCAGCGGCAGCCCGGTTTCGACGACGCGCGACACCATCAGGTTCAGCCGCACATCCGGCTTGCCCCGGTGATAGGGCGAGCCATTGGGCACCAGCAGGATTTCGGCGCCGGTTTCGGCCAGGGTTTCGGCCACATCCGTGTGCCAGGCATCTTCGCAGATCGGGGTGCCGATGCGCAGCGGGCCGACGACATAGGGGCCGTTCACCTCGGCTGCGGTGAAGATGCGCTTTTCGTCGAAGACTTCGGCATTGGGCAGGTGGTGTTTCAGCACCGTGGCGGTGATCGCCCCGCCCTGCAGGATGTAATAAGCATTGTGCAACCGGCTGCCCATCAGCGCCGGGCCGCCGATGCCGATGGCCGGGCCATCGGCACAATCGGCGGCCAGCTGCCGGATGGCGGCAATGGCTTCGGCCACGAAGACGGGTTTCAGGATCAGATCCTGCGTCTGATAGCCGGTGATGAACATTTCCGTCAGCGCCAGCATGTCGGCGCCTGCGGCCTTTGCCTGATCCCAGGCGGCGCGGGCCAGGGCCGCATTGCCCGCCAGCGCGCCGGTGGTGGGGTTCAGCTGCGCAAGGGTCAGGCGGAAACGGTCTGCCATGGGCGGGCTCTCCAGTGGCTGCGGGAGCGGCCTCCCAAGGAATTTCCTTGCTTTCTAGCAGACTGGCGGCCAAGGAAAAGAGCGGGTGAGACGGGAGGCCGGAATGTGCAGCGTCAAAAACGGGTCGGTGATCGGGGCAGCGGCACTGCTGCTGGTCTGGGCGGCACCGGGCATATCGCAGGATGGGGCGGGCGAGGTTGTCACCAAGCAGTATGACGACGGCTCTATCTACGAAGGCACGTTCAAGGACGGGGTGCAGCATGGCACCGGCACCTATCAGCTGCCCTCTGGCTATCAATATTCCGGCGCCTGGGTCGAGGGCGAGATTCGCGGCACCGGGGTGGCGCGCTATCCCAATGGTTCGGTCTATGAGGGCGATTTTCTGGGCGGCAAGCCCTGGGGGCGCGGCAAGATCACCTATGCCGATGGCGGCAGCTATGAGGGGGACTGGACCGAGGGCAAGATCACCGGAACCGGGGTGGCGATCTATGCCGATGGATCGGTGTATGAGGGGCATTTCGAAGAGGCGATGCACCATGGGCAGGGCAAGCTGACCTCGCCCGGGGGCACGGTTTACGAGGGCGGCTGGGCCAAGGGCCTGCGCGAGGGCAGCGGGACGCTGACCTATCCGGATGGCACGGTGTATACCGGCGGCATGGTGGCCGGGCTGCGGGCGGGCAAGGGCAAGCTGACCATGCCGGACGGGCTGATCTATGAGGGCGACTGGGCGGCGGGGCAGATCAACGGCACCGGCAGGCTGACGCAGCCGAATGGCGATGTGTATGACGGTGCCTTTGTCGAGGGGCGGCGCGCGGGGAAGGGCCGGATGGCCTATAAATCCGGTGCGGTCTACGAGGGTGATTTCAAGGACGATCTGCGCGATGGGCAGGGCAGCTATCAGGCGCCGGGGGGATACAGCTATACCGGGGGCTGGATCGCCGGGCGGATGGCGGGCAGCGGGCGGCTGACCTATGCCGATGGATCGGTGTATGAGGGCGCGCTGCGCGACGATCTGCCCGAGGGGCGCGGCAAGATCACCCATGCCGATGGCAGCAGCTATGAGGGCGATTGGGCCAAGGGCCGGATCGCGGGCAAGGGGCAGGCGCGCTATGCCGATGGGGCGGTGTATGACGGGCAGTTTGTGGATGGCGTGGCCGAGGGGCGCGGGGTTCTGACGCGGGCGGACGGGTTCCGCTATGACGGCGCCTGGGTGAAGGGCCGCCGCACCGGCCAGGCTGTGGCGCAATACCCGGATGGATCGGTTTACACCGGGGAATTTGTCGACGGGCAGCGGCAGGGCAGCGGCGAGATCGTGATGACGGACGGCTTCCGCTACACCGGCAGCTGGCAGAAGGGCGAGATGACCGGCCAGGGGATCGCCACCTATGGCAATGGCGATGTGTATGAGGGGGCCTTTGTCGCGGGCAAGCGTCAGGGGCAAGGTGTGCTGACCTACAAGAACGGCCAGATCAGCGCCGGGATCTGGGAGAACGGCATCCTGACAGCGCCGCTGCCGCCGGCAGAGCCGGNNGCGCCCGTTGCCCCGGTGGATGGGGCGGCGGCGCCTGCGGCCGAAGGCGGCAACTGATCCGGCAAGGGCGGGCGCTGCCCTGAGGGGATGGGTTTTCCTGCGCGGCGATCTGCGCTAAAGCGCCGCCTTCGCCAGAGGAAGCCCCGTGATGACCTGCGCCCCGCCCCGCGCCCCCCGCATATCTGCCGCCCTGACCACGGTTGACCAGCTGCTGGCCGAAGGGCTGGCCGATCCGGCCGATGGCCCGGGGCTGCAGGCGGTGGCCGAGACCTTTCGCATCCGCCTGACGCCCGAGATGCGGGCCGTGGCCGAAGCGCCGGGGGTGGCCGCGCAATTCGTGCCCACGCTGGCCGAAGCGGTGATCCGCCCCGAAGAGCTGGCCGATCCGATCGGCGATCATGCCTTCAGCCCGGCGCCCGGGCTGACGCATCGCTATCCCGACCGGGTCATTCTGGCCGCGACGCAGACCTGCGAAGTGTATTGCCGGTTCTGTTTCCGGCGGGAAACCGTGGGCAGCGATGGGGCGCTTTCCACGCCCGAGCTGGATCTGGCGCTGGACCATATCCGCCGCCATCCGGCCATCTGGGAGGTGATCCTGACCGGGGGCGACCCGCTGTCGCTGTCGCCACGGCGGGTGGCGGCACTGCTGGCGCGGCTGGCCGAGATCGACCATGTGCAGGTCATCCGCTTTCACACCCGGGTGCCGGTGGTGGCGCCCGAACGGATCAGCGAGGATCTGCTGGCGGCGTTTGATATCCGGCCTGCGGTGCATCTGGTGCTGCATACCAACCACCCCGACGAGCTGACCCCGGCCGCCTGTGCCGCCCTGCGGCGGCTGAACCGGGCGGGGGTACCGCTCTTGTCGCAGACCGTGCTGCTGAAGGGGGTCAATGCCGAGGCGGCGGTGCTGGAGCGGCTGTTCCGTGCGCTGGTGCAGAACCGGGTGAAGCCCTATTACCTGCATCATTGCGATCTGGCGAAGGGCACCAGCCATTTCCGCACCACGATTGCCGAGGGGCAGGCGATCATGGCGCAGCTGCGCGGGCGGCTTTCCGGCATGTGCCTGCCGACCTATGTGCTGGATATTCCGGGTGGGGCGGGCAAGGTGCCGATCGGGCCGGGCTATCTGGCACCGGGCAAAGGCCCCGGCCAGTACCGGGTGACCGACTGGCAGGGGCGCGTGCATGATTATGATGATCCGCGCCCGGCGGATCAGTGCCTGGCGGATCAGTGATTGGAGTGATCGGCCCCGCCGGGCGGATCTATCATGAATTCGATCTGCACCCGCCCTGCCTTTTCGAAGACCAGCGTGGCGGGCACCATCTGCCCTTCGGTGAAGGCGCCGGTCAGGCCCATCAGCATGATGTGAAAGCCGCCGGGTTCCAGCACGGCGGCATCGCCTGCGGGAATCGGCAGCCTGTCGATATGCGTCATGGTGGCGACGCCCTGCGCATCGGTGGCGCTTTCATGCAGCATGGCCTTCTGCGCGGCAGGGGTTTCGATGGCGATCAGCGCATCGGCTTCGGTGCCATCATTGGCGATGACCATATAGCCCGCCGCCGATCGGGCGGTGGCGCCCGGCTTGGGAATATTGGCATGGATGATCTGCAGATCGCCCACGGCAGTTTCATGGGCGAAGACCGGACCGGCAAAAGCCATGAACAGCGTGAGGATGACAAGGCTGGTTTTCATCTGGAAAATCCTTGAAGGCGCATAATCGGGAAAGGCCCCTTCGGCCTTGGGATGCCGAAGGGGCAGTGAGGGGGGCACCAACGGGAGCATGGGCCGCCCTGCCCGGGAAGCGCGCGGTCTTGGGAAGCCTCCCGTCACACGCCCCGGGGGATGTTCAAAGGCGCGGTGGCGCGCGGGCCTCGATCTGGCCGGGGGCCCGGCCCGCATGCGGCGCGGGCGCGGGCGGCAAAAGGGTGGATGCGATGCCGGCGGACAGCGGCGGGGTGCAGCTGGACGGGCCGCGCGGCGGCAAGCCCGATGCCAGAGGCAGGCAGGCGGCACATTCGGCGCGGCCCGCGCCGCCGCCTTCACCACAAAGCCAGCCGGCATCGCCATAAAGGCTTGAAATTTGGGCTATTTCAGCGGCTGCAGGCTGTGCCAGCCGATGCGCGTAACCCGCCGTCGCCAAGGCAAGCGCCAAGATCAGCGTCGGGGCCAGCGTCGGAACCAGCCGGAGGATATGGGTGCACAGCCGCATCATGGCCCCTGATTGCCCGTTCAGGCGGCGTCACGCAACGGTCAAACAACCGCACCGGCATGAAGCCGCCGCAACAGCGCCCCGGCCTCTTCCAGCACGGTGGCGCGATGGTCGGCGGCCATCTTTTCCCATGTGCGATACATCGGGGCCATGCGCGGGTTGGCGGCGAACCTGTCGCGGTGGCGATCCAGAAAGTGCCAGTACAGCAGGTTGAACGGGCAGGCGCGCGGGCCTGTGCGATCCTTCACCCGGTAGGCGCAGCTGCCGCAATGATCCGACATCCGCGCGATATAGGCCCCGGAGGAGACATAGGGTTTGGAGGCCACCACGCCGCCATCGGCAAACTGGCTCAT